>NZ_CAURLD010000007.1:0-109917 GCF_963525625.1 uncultured Streptococcus sp. | reverse complement strand
AGGACCAAACAGCTGTTATCAAGACACCTCGTATCTTGACACTTGAAGAGTCTCTGGAGTTCTTGAACGACGATGAGTACATGGAAGTAACACCAGAATCTATTCGTCTGCGCAAGCAAATTTTGAACAAACAAGAACGCGAAAAAGCCAATAAAAAGAAAAAATCAGCTGCAGCTGAATAAGCAAAATGGAAAGGAGCAGCAAGATGGTTTATCTTATCATTGGGATTTTAATCCTCTTTTTCTACATTTTTGCTGTTCCATCCAGTATTAAAGGGACTGTTAATGCAGTGACCATGGTGCTACTGATTGTAGCCTTAATTATCTTATTTGGCTTAGGCATTTTTAAAATTTTCCAGTTACCGGCTGAATATTTTGTAGGTTTCGGCCTATCCGTAGTGACTGTCTTGGCTTTGCGGGATATCAATCGTCTCAAGCCGCCTACGAAATCAAAAAAGAATTTTGATGAAGAATAATAAATGAGCAAGAATTTAGAAAGTTGGACAGACTTTTTGAGTTCTTGCTCTTTTTCTTTACAAAAACAATAGGTTTATGTTACAAAATATTTCAAATAGATGAAAACATATCATTTTTTTCAAAACTTGCTTACAGTCGAAAATAAAAGACTCCTATGACTTTTTTATTTTCACAAAAAAAGGTAAAATAGAGTGAAGTATGAATGGAAGAGGTTGCTTATGAAAAAAATAGCAAATTTTGCCAATAAGAAGGTCTTGGTTCTGGGATTGGCCAAGTCGGGTGAGTCAGCTGCTCGCCTTTTAGATAAATTAGGAGCTATCGTGACAGTTAACGACGGCAAACCTTTTGAGGAAAATCCTGCTGCTCAATCTTTGCTAGAAGAAGGTATTAAAGTGGTGACAGGAGGTCATCCCTTGGAGTTGCTGGACGAAGATTTTGAACTAATGGTGAAAAATCCAGGTATTCCTTATGACAATGCCATGGTCGTTCGGGCTCTGGAGAAGAAGATTCCAGTCATTACTGAAGTCGAGTTGGCTTATCTAATTTCTGAAGCACCGATTATTGGTATTACGGGTTCAAATGGCAAGACGACGACCACAACCATGATTGCGCAAGTCTTGACGGCTGGCGGTCAGAATGGTCTATTGTCCGGTAATATCGGCTTTCCTGCTAGTCAGGTAGCCCAAACAGCCAGCAGCAAAGATACTCTGGTCATGGAACTGTCTTCCTTCCAGTTGATGGGGATTGAAGATTTTCATCCGCAAATCGCTGCTATTACTAACCTCATGCCGACTCATTTGGATTATCACGGCTCTGTTGAGGAATATGCAGCTGCCAAGTGGAATATCCAGAAAAACATGACAGCTGATGATTATCTGGTTTTGAATTTCAATCAAGATTGGGCCAAGGAAATGGCTAGCCAGACTCAGGCTGCTGTTGTGCCTTTTTCAACGACTGAAAAGGTGGATGGTGCCTATCTAGATGGTGACGTCTTGACCTTCCGTGGAGAAGCGATTATGCAGGCGGCTGAAATCGGCGTTCCTGGCAGCCACAATATTGAAAATGCTCTGGCTACGATTGCTGTGGCCAAACTGCGTGGCATTGACAATCAGACGATCAAAGAAGTCTTGTCTGCTTTTGGTGGTGTTAAGCACCGTCTCCAGTATGTGGGACGTGTAAATGAGGTTGTCTTTTACAATGATAGTAAGTCTACCAATATCTTGGCAACCCAGAAAGCCCTATCTGGTTTTGACAATAGCAAGGTGATTCTGATTGCAGGCGGCTTGGACCGTGGCAATGAATTTGACGAGTTGGTGCCTGACCTCAAAGGGCTCAAGAAAATGGTTATCTTAGGACAATCAGCTGCGCGTGTAAAGAGGGCGGCTGATCAGGCTGGTGTTTCTTATCTGGATGCGACTGATGTCCGGGATGCAGCTCATAAGGCCTTTGCTCAAGCGGAGCCAGGAGACATTATCTTGCTCAGTCCTGCCAATGCCAGCTGGGATATGTATAGTAATTTTGAAGTCCGTGGCGATGAATTTCTCGCTGCATTTGAAGAATTAAAAGGTTAAGATGAAGAAGATTGTATTTACAGGTGGAGGAACAGTTGGGCATGTAACCCTCAACCTTCTCCTTATTCCGAAATTTATCAAAGAAGGCTGGCAGGTCCACTATATTGGTGATAAGCATGGGATTGAGTATCAGGAAATCCAAAAGTCTGGACTAGACGTGACCTTCCATTCGGTAGCTACGGGCAAGCTTCGCCGCTACTTTTCATGGCAGAATCTGCTGGATGGCTTTAAGGTCGTCTGGGGTATTTTCCAGTCGCTGGGTATTATGCTCAAGGTACGGCCGCAGGCTCTCTTTTCTAAGGGAGGCTTTGTATCCGTTCCGCCCGTGATTGCAGCCCGACTGTCAGGAGTGCCTGTATATGTTCATGAGTCGGATCTATCCATTGGCTTGGCCAATAAAATCGCCTATAAGTGTGCGACCAAGATGTATGCGACCTTTGAGCAAAGTTCCAGTCTGACCAAGATTGAGCATGTCGGAGCTGTGACCAAGGTCGGTAACCAAGAGTCAGTCCCACCGCAGGAACTAGAAGAAATCCGTCAGTATTTTGATAAAGAGCTGCCTACTCTGCTTTTTGTCGGTGGTTCTGCTGGTGCTAAGGTCTTTAATGACTTTGTCAGCCAGAATCAAGCTGCGCTGACCGAGCGTTATAACGTTATCAATCTGACAGGCGATGCAAGTTTGGATGTTCTGTCTGAACGTCTCTTTCGCAGAGCCTATGTGACTGACCTCTACCAGCCTTTGATTGACTTGGCAGATGTAGTGGTGACACGCGGCGGTTCCAATACAATTTTCGAGCTCTTGGCTATGGCTAAGCTGCACATTATCGTTCCTCTGGGACGTGAAGCCAGTCGCGGCGATCAGATTGAAAATGCGGATTATTTTGTGAAAAAGGGATATGCCAAGCAATTGGCAGAGGAACAGCTGGATATGAGCAATTTACAGGTAGCTCTTGATGACCTTTTGGCTAATCAGGCTTCTTATCATCAAGCTATGAAGAATTCCCAGGAAATCAAGTCTGTAGATGAATTTTATGCTTTATTGAAGGCGGATATTGATAAAGGAAAGAAATGAGCAAGAAAAACAACGATGAGCCAAAGGAAGAGGTAAGTGAGCACCTCTCTGAATGGCAGAAACGAAACAAAGAATATCTTGAAAAGAAGGCTCAAGAAGAGGCCAGCAAACAAAAGAAGCTGGAAGAAGAGGAAGCAAATGAAGCTGAAGCTGAGGACTCAATCGAAGGCGAAGAAATAGCTGAAGAGACGGAAGAAGATGACTCATCTTATGAAGAGGAAGAAACAGAATATTTGGAAGATGAATCATCCGAATCTGAGCTAGAGACCGAATTGAGCGAGAAAGAGCGCAAAAAACTGGAGAAACTTCAGAAAAAGGCAGAAAAAGAAGCTGCTAAGGTTCATATCTCGAGGGTTCATATTTATCGAGCGCTGCCAATTTTGCTGGGCAGTGGCTTGATTTTTCTCCTGTCAGTTTATTTTTTGACGCCACTGGCAACCATGAAGACAATCGAATTTTCTGGGAATCAAATGGTCAGTCAGGAAGATCTGCTCAAAAGCAGTAAGATTGATGAGAAGGACTATACTTTAACAACCTTTATCAATGGCGGTAATCATATCCGCAATATGAAAGCTTCTAGCCCTTGGATTAACAACCTGGAGATGGCTTATCAGTTTCCGATTACTTTTCAGGTAAAGGTCAAGGAGTACGGAGTTCTGGCCTATCTGCATGAGGGTGGCCAGTACTATCCTATTCTGACAAATGGGGAGATTATTTCGGACCCGACTGCTGCAGATTCTTTGCCAGAAACCCATATTTCGATAGAGTTTTCAGATAAAAAATTGATTAAAGAATTTGCTCTTCAAATTGAAAAGGTACCGGCTTCGGTCAAGAAAAATATTAAGACAGTTCAGCTGACCCCGAGCAAGGTGACACCGGACTTGGTTACGCTGACAATGCATGATGGCAATAAAATTTTGGTACCAATTTCGCATATTGCTAAGAAACTGCCATATTACAAGGGAATCCAATCGCAGCTGGAAGAGGGTGTACCTAGTGTCGTAGATATGGAAGCAGGGATTTTTAGTTATGTTGAAGGAGCTCAAAACGAGTCGTCTTCTTCTGATGAAGAAAAGCAGAAAGCAGAAGAGGAATCGACGGGACAGCCAACAGAACAAGCGGCTGAGCAGGTGACAGAAAGTCAGGAAGAAGAACCTGCAGAGCCGCAAAATTCGACAGAAAACCCGGGAACTGCTGAAAATCGCTAAATTATATGTAAAAAAACTGCACATTTTCAGTTTCTTTATGTTATAATAAAGCTTGGGTAACTCTAATTTTTAGCGTTATTAGTATAGACCGGAAACATGGAAGATAGAGAGGACTGGTGTAATGGCTAGAGACGGCTTTTTTACTGGATTAGATATAGGAACTAGCTCAATTAAAGTGTTGGTGGCAGAGCACATCAACGATGAAATGAATGTTATTGGGGTCAGCAACGCAAAAAGTGCTGGCGTTAAAGATGGAATTATTGTTGATATTGAGGCTGCTGCTGCTGCCATTAAGACAGCTATTTCTCAAGCAGAAGAAAAGGCAGGCATTTCAATTGGTTTAGTTAATGTCGGACTTCCGGCTAATCTCTTACAGATTGAGCCAACTCAGGGCATGATTCCTGTGACTAGTGATTCTAAGGAAATCACAGATACAGATGTAGAGAATGTTGTTAGATCTGCTCTGACTAAGAGTATGACTCCTGACCGCGAAGTGATTACTTTCATCCCAGAAGAGTTTGTAGTGGATGGTTTCCAAGGGATTCGTGACCCACGCGGCATGATGGGGATTCGCTTAGAAATGCGTGGTCTTCTCTATACTGGACCACGGACTATTCTCCACAACCTCCGCAAGACAGTGGAGCGCGCGGGAGTTCAGCTTGAGAACGTAATTATCTCCCCATTGGCTATGACTAAGTCAATCTTGAACGAAGGGGAACGTGAGTTTGGTGCAACTGTTATTGATATGGGTGGCGGTCAAACTACAGTGGCTTCTGTTAAAGGTCAAGAGCTTCAATATACGAATATATACCAAGAAGGCGGTGACTACGTAACCAAGGACATCTCCAAGGTTTTGAAGACTTCACAAAAGTTGGCTGAAAGTCTTAAGTTTAACTATGGATCTGCTTATGTTCCAGAAGCTGGGACAGAGTCTTTCCAAGTAGAAGTGATTGGCGAGATTGAGCCGGTTGAAGTAACTGAAAAGTATCTGGCTGAAATTATTTCTGCTCGTATCCAACACATTTTTGAGCAAATCAAACGCGATTTGGATAGAAGGCATCTTCTCGAGTTGCCAGGCGGCATTGTGATTATTGGTGGAGCAGCTATTCTTCCAGGAGTGGTTGAGCTGGCTCAAGAAGTGTTTGGTGTGAATGTCAAGCTTTATGTGCCAAATCAAATCGGCATTCGCAATCCAGCCTTTGCACATGTTATCAGCCTGTCAGAGTATGCTGGAAACTTAACAGATGTGGATATGCTGGCTCAGGTTGCTGTTCATGGTGATGAGCAACTGCGCCATCGACCTGTATCCTTTGAGCGTCCTGCTCAGTCAGTACCACGTTTTGAACCTCAACCAGCTGATGAGATTCCTGAGGAGCCGGTCCAAGAAGTTCCAGTTGCCAGTGCTGATGTGCCAAACCAAGAACCAAAAACTGGTATTACAGATCGGATGCGCAACCTAATTGGCAAAATGTTTGATTAAGGAGAATACAGAGAATATGACATTTTCATTTGACGCTGCTGCTGCACAAGGCGCAGTAATTAAAGTTATTGGTGTCGGTGGAGGTGGCGGTAACGCCATCAACCGAATGATTGATGAAGGTGTTGCTGGTGTTGAATTCATCGCAGCAAATACAGATGTTCAAGCTCTTAGCAGTGCCAAAGCTGAAACAGTTATTCAGCTTGGTCCTAAGCTGACTCGCGGACTTGGTGCCGGAGGTCAGCCTGAAGTAGGTCGTAAGGCTGCTGAAGAAAGCGAAGAAGTCCTGACCGAAGCTCTGCAAGGAGCAGATATGGTCTTCATCACTGCTGGTATGGGTGGTGGATCTGGGACAGGTGCTGCTCCAGTGATTGCTCGTATTGCAAAAAATGTTGGTGCTCTGACTGTTGCTGTAGTTACACGTCCTTTCGGTTTCGAAGGAAGCAAGCGTGGAACCTTTGCAGTAGAAGGAATCAATGAACTTCGCGAGCATGTAGACACACTCTTGATTATCTCAAATAACAACTTGCTTGAAATTGTAGATAAGAAGACTCCGCTTCTTGAAGCACTCAGTGAAGCAGATAATGTTCTTCGCCAAGGTGTCCAAGGGATTACTGACTTGATTACCAGCCCAGGACTAATTAACCTTGACTTTGCCGACGTGAAAACAGTTATGGCAGACAAGGGTAATGCTTTGATGGGAATTGGTGTTGGTAGCGGTGAAGAACGTGTCATCGAAGCTGCTCGCAAAGCTATCTACTCACCTCTTTTGGAAACAACCATTGATGGCGCAGAGGACGTAATTGTCAACGTTACTGGTGGCCTAGATATGACTCTGATTGAAGCTGAAGAGGCTTCAGAAATTGTCAACCAAGCAGCAGGTCATGGTGTGAACATCTGGCTCGGTACTGCGATTGATGAGTCCATGAAGGATGAAATCCGCGTGACGGTTGTAGCTACTGGTGTCCGTCAGGACAAGGTTGAAAAGGTCAGCGGCATTCGTCAGACACCACAACCTACTAGTCCAAGCCGTCCGCAGCAAGTTGAGCCAAATCGCGAAGTTCGCTCAGGACAGTTTGAACGAAACTTTGATATGACCGAAACGGTTGATATTCCTGCTCCAAGCCGTCAAAGAACGGATGCGCCTAAAGGTTCAGCCTTTGGTGATTGGGATCTTCGCCGCGAAGCGATTGTTCGTCAGGCTGAACCAAGTTCGTCAGCCCGCGTGGAACGCTATGCAGAAACTAATGAAGATGATGATGAATTGGAAACACCTCCATTCTTCAGAAATCGTTAATCTAAATCATGAATTTGCAGAATAATAAAGAGTTGGTCTTTCAATCCGTCGCTCAAGCGGCGGAGCAAGCCCAGCGTTTGAAAGATTCAGTAAATATCATTGCAGTTACCAAATATGTTGACTGCGAAACAACTCAGGAGCTTGTTCGTACAGGTATTCAGCATATCGGAGAAAATCGGGTAGATAAATTTCTAGATAAATACCATGCTCTGAAAGATGAGAATCTGACATGGCACCTGATCGGCAGTTTGCAGAGGAGAAAAGTCAAGGATGTGATTAACTATGTTGATTACTTTCACGCTTTAGATTCTGTAAAATTGGCCAAGGAGATTGACAAACGGGCTGAACATGTGATTAAATGTTTCCTGCAGGTGAATATTTCTAAAGAAGAGAGCAAGCATGGCTTTTTGATTGAAGAACTTGAAGTTGTCCTGCCTGAACTTGAAAAATTAGAAAATGTTCAAATTGTGGGATTGATGACAATGGCTCCGTTTGAAGCTAGTGATGAGGAGCTGAACCAAATTTTTGAAAAGGCTCATCAACTACAAAAAGAATTAAAAAAGAAACAGTTAAATAATATGCCCTTTTCTGAATTAAGCATGGGAATGAGCCGTGATTATCCAGAAGCAATTGCCCATGGCTCGACTTATGTCAGAATTGGTACAGCATTTTTTAAATAGGAAAGAAATATGTCATTAAAAGATAGATTTGATAAATTTATAGATTATTTTACAGAAGATGGAGATGAGACTGAGCTTCAGGAGCAGACAGTCAGCAGACCTGCAGCGCCTGTTAAGCAGAAGCCTGAATTGGTTCAGCCTAAGCCAGTCAGAGAGAGCAAGCCAGCTCCTCGTCCGGCTGCTGCGGCCAAGCCACAGCCTAAACCTCAGCCCCAACAGAAATCTTCGACTGAGAATATTACCAGACTGCATGCACGTCAGCAGGAATTGGCTCAGCACCGTGCAAATGCGGATGAGAAAATTACGATTGATGTTCGTTATCCGAGGCGATATGAGGAAGCGACTGAAATTGTTGATCTGCTTTTGGCCAATGAAAGCATCCTGATTGACTTCCAGTATATGACTGAGGTACAGGCTCGACGTTGTTTAGACTACCTAGACGGTGCCCGTTATGTCTTGGCTGGAAGTTTGAAAAAAGTTGCAAGCACTATGTATTTGCTGACTCCGATTAATGTAGTGGTAAATGTGGAAGACATCCGCCTGCCAAACGATGTTGAAATCAGCGAATTCGACTTTGATATGAAGCGCAGTAGATAAGAGATATGTTATATTTTGTAATTCGTGCCATCTCTAATCTTTTCGATCTTTATAGCATTGCCTTGATTGTCTATGCACTTCTGTCTTGGTTTCCAGGAGCCTATCAAACCAAATTCGGAGAGTTTCTAACACGAATTGTAGAACCGTATTTAAAACTTTTCCGCCGTCTTCCCTTGCAGTTTGCAGGGCTGGACTTTACCGTTTGGGTTGCAATTCTGGCTTTAAACCTTTTAAATCGTGTGGTCTTTTATTTAATAAGCGTCTTACTAATGTTATTATGATGAAAGATTTATATCAACATTTTTCGCATGAGGATCGAGAGTTTATTGATAGGAGTCTGAAGCTGCTTCAGCGGGTTCAAGATACCTATGCGTTTGAAACAACGTCTTTTCTGAATCCCCATCAGGTCTCAATCCTGAAGAATATTGGCAAGCAATATGATGTGCAAGTCTTTGCTAGTACGGATTTTTTTCCAAGTGAACTAGCAAGAGTTCTTGTGGCGCCTTCTTATTACCAACTGAATATGGATGATTTTGAATTGAGCTTGCTGGAAATTTCCTATGCAAGCAAATTTTATAAAATCAGTCATTCGCAGATTATGGGGACCTTGCTCAATCAATTAGGGATTGAAAGACGAACATTTGGTGATATTCTTGTGGTTGGAGACCGCGCTCAGCTCTTTGTAGATAAGAGACTGGCCCAGTATTTTATAGATCATGTCTCTAAAATTGCAAAGATGCCTGTCAAACTAAAGGAAGTTTCCTTTGCAGAGCAGCTGAAAGAGCAAAAGCAGGCTGTCACCAGAGAAATTTTAGCATCTAGCCTTCGCTTGGACAAGTTGGTAGCCAGCACCTTTAAGTTGTCAAGGAGTCAGGCTGCTCAGCTGATTTCTGGCAAGCATGTGAAAGTAAACTATGCTGTTAATGACAATCCCAGCCTGCAGGTTGGGCTAGAAGACTTGATTAGCGTTAGACGATTTGGAAGATTTAAGGTTTTAAGAGAAAATGGCCTTTCCAAGAATGGAAAACATAAGTTAACTGTTGAATTATTAGCTAGTAAATGAGGAGGAACTATGACACTTACAGCATTAGAAATTAAAGATAAATCCTTTGGAACCAAGTTTAGAGGCTATGATGTTGAAGAGGTAGATGAATTCCTGGACATCGTTGTCCGTGATTATGAGGACTTGGTTCGTGAAAATCACGAAAAAGAAGCAAAAATTCGCAATCTGGAAGAACGTCTGACATATTTTGATGAGATGAAAGACTCTCTCAGCCAGTCTGTTTTGATTGCTCAGGATACGGCTGAGCGCGTTAAAGTTGCTGCCAATGAGCGATCTACAAATATTGTCCGTCAGGCAGAGCAGGATGCGCAGCATTTGTTGGATGGAGCTAAGTACAAGGCTGATGAAATTTTGCGTCAGGCAGCGGACAATGCTAAGAAAGTAGCCATTGAAACAGAAGAACTGAAAAACAAAACACGTGTCTTCCACCAACGCTTGAAATCAACCATTGAGAGCCAACTCAGCATTGTGGATTCGTCTGAATGGGAAGAAATCCTGCGTCCGACAGCTACTTACCTGCAAACCAGCGATGAAGCCTTCAAGGAAGTTGTATCTGAGGTTCTAGGAGAAGAGGCAGTTGTCCGCGAGGAAGAAGTGGATGTGACACGTCAATTTTCTCCAGAGGAAATGGCTGAGCTGCAAGAGCGCATTGAAGCTGCAAACCGTGAATTAGCTGCGACACAAGCTTTTTCTCCGCTCAGTGATGAAGACATAGAAGCTCACGCAGCTGAGGAAAACTCAGAAGCTTACCATCACGATGATGATACAAATGGGGAACAAAAAGTTCCAGTAAATATTTTATAATTTTTAAAGAAGCTAAGATTGTAAAAACACAGACCAAGCAAAATACTTTCAGCGAGCAGATGATGGTGAGAGATCTGCAGTCCATCTTGCTTGGGCTATCATTTTACAGAACTTTCGTCTGAAATCAGTAGGATGAGACGGCAGTCCACGTTACGGACAAAGAGGGGCAAGAGGAGCATCATGCTATTGTCTTGCCTAAACAAAGGTGGTACCGCGAATTTTCGTCCTTTTTGGAGAAGTTTGCGGTTTTTAATTTGTAATTTTAAAAATAAAGAGGAATAGAATGAAACTGAAAGAAACACTCAATCTTGGGAAAACTGCTTTTCCTATGCGGGCTGGCCTGCCAAATAAAGAACCAATCTGGCAGAAAGAATGGGATCAAGCTAAGCTTTATCAACGCCGTCAGGAACTGAATGAAGGCAAGCCGCACTTTATCTTGCATGATGGCCCTCCTTACGCTAACGGCAATATTCACGTCGGCCATGCTATGAATAAGATTTCCAAAGATATTATTGTTCGCTCAAAATCTATGGCTGGCTACTATGCGCCTTACATTCCAGGCTGGGATACGCATGGTCTCCCAATCGAGCAGGTATTGGCAAAGCAAGGCGTTAAGCGTAAAGAACTGGACTTGGTTGAGTACCTCAACATGTGTCGGGACTATGCCCTGAGCCAAGTCGAAAAGCAAAAAGAAGACTTCAAGCGTTTGGGTGTTTCTGGTGACTGGGATAATCCTTATGTGACTTTGACTCCTGACTATGAAGCGGCTCAAATCCGTGTCTTTGGCGAAATGGCTAAAAAAGGCTATATCTACCGTGGTGCTAAGCCCGTTTACTGGTCATGGTCATCTGAGTCAGCTTTGGCTGAAGCAGAAATTGAATACCATGATTTGGTTTCCACCTCTCTCTACTATGCTAACCGCGTCAAAGATGGTAAAGGGGTATTGGACTCCGATACTTACATCGTCGTATGGACAACAACTCCATTTACCATTACAGCCTCTCGCGGATTGACAGTTGGAGCAGATATTGATTACGTAGTCGTACAACCAGCTGGTGAATCTCGTAAGTTTGTGGTTGCTTCAGAATTGTTGAATAGTCTGTCTGAGAAATTTGGATGGGCTGATGTTCAAGTTTTGGCTACCTACCGTGGTCAAGAATTAAATCACATCGTGACAGTTCACCCATGGGATACTGCTGTAGATGAACTTGTTATCCTGGGTGACCACGTTACGACTGACTCTGGTACTGGTATTGTCCATACAGCGCCTGGTTTTGGTGAGGACGACTATAATGTCGGTGTAGCTAATGGCTTGGAAGTATTTGTCACTGTTAATGAGCGCGGTATCATGATGGAAAATGCTGGTCCTGACTTTGCAGGCCAGTTCTATGACAAAGTTGCGCCAACAGTTATTGAAAAGCTTGGTGACTTGCTCCTTGCTCAGGAAGAAATCTCTCACTCCTACCCATTTGACTGGCGGACTAAGAAGCCAATTATCTGGCGGGCAGTACCACAGTGGTTTGCATCTGTATCCAAATTCCGCCAAGAAATTTTGGACGAAATTGAAAAGGTTAAATTCCATTCTGAATGGGGTAAAGTACGCCTCTACAATATGATTCGTGACCGCGGTGACTGGGTTATCTCTCGTCAGCGGGCTTGGGGTGTGCCATTGCCAATCTTCTATTCCGAAGACGGAACACCAATCATGACGGCTGAAACCATTGAACATGTAGCTCAGCTCTTTGAGGAGCATGGTTCTATTGTCTGGTGGAAGCGTGAAGCAAAAGACCTTTTACCAGAAGGATTTACTCATCCAGGTTCTCCAAACGGCGAATTTACCAAGGAAACGGACATCATGGACGTTTGGTTTGACTCAGGTTCATCATGGAATGGTGTAGTGGTCAATCGTCCTGAGTTAACTTACCCGGCTGATCTTTATCTAGAAGGTTCAGACCAATACCGAGGTTGGTTCAACTCCTCCCTCATCACTTCAGTTGCCAACCATGGCGTAGCTCCTTACAAACAAATCTTGTCACAAGGATTTGCCTTAGATGGTAAGGGCGAAAAGATGTCTAAATCCCTTGGAAATACAATTGCTCCAAGTGACGTGGAAAAACAATTTGGTGCGGAAATCTTGCGTCTCTGGGTAACCAGTGTTGACTCTAGCAACGACGTTCGTATCTCTATGGATATCTTGGGTCAAGTTTCTGAAACCTACCGTAAGATTCGGAATACGCTTCGTTTCTTGATTGCCAATACCTCTGACTTTAATCCAGCTGAGGATGCTGTAGCTTACGAAGAACTTCGCTCCGTTGATAAATACATGACTATCCGCTTCAATCAATTAGTAGAGACTATTCGCAAGGCTTACGCAGAGTTTGAGTTTCTGACTATTTACAAAGCGATTGTCAACTTTGTGACCGTTGACTTGTCTGCTTTCTATCTGGACTTTGCCAAAGATGTCGTCTATATCGAAGCAGCTAAGTCATTGGAACGTCGTCAGATGCAGACTGTCTTCTATGATATTTTGGTCAAGATTACCAAGCTGTTGACACCAATCCTGCCTCACACAGCAGAAGAGATTTGGTCTTACCTAGAACATGAAGAGGAAGAATTTGTTCAGTTATCTGAATTGCCAGAAGCTCAGATTTTCCCAAATCAAGAAGAAATCTTGGACACTTGGTCTGCCTTTATGGACTTCCGCAGTCAGGCTCAGAAAGCCTTGGAAGAAGCCCGTAATGAGAAGGTTATCGGGAAATCGTTGGAAGCACACCTGACTGTCTATCCAAATGAAGTTATCAAGACCTTGCTGGAAGCAGTTAACAGCGATGTGGCACAGCTTCTCATTGTTTCTCAATTGACGATTGCTGAAGGACCTGCTCCAGAAGGCGCTCTAGTCTTTGAAGATGTAGCTTTTATCGTAGAGCATGCGCAGGGACAAGTCTGTGATCGCTGCCGTCGCATTGACACAACAGTTAAAGAGCGCAGCTATCAAGCCCTTGTCTGTGACCACTGTGCAGAAATTTTAGAAGAAAACTTTGTTCAAGCTGTCTCAGAAGGCTTTGAGAGCAAGTAAGTTTCCAAAATAAAAAATGGCTTTGCCCTTTAGTGGTAAGCCATTTTTTAGATAGATCGATTTGAAAATTTGTTAATTTAAAACCAAATTAGCAAAAACAAACAGTTGCAAATGCAACTGTTTTCTGTTATACTAGTCATATCTTAGGAGTGCTTATTTTAGCCAAGATGTTTTGGAGCTGAAAGAGCTCAGAGGAAGTCAGTTGCTGCAGAGCCTGACTGGCGTAGGTATTTTCAAAGCCAATCAGCTGGTCGTAGAGTTTGAGAGCCTGACTGCTGGGATAGAGCTCTTTGAACTTCTTATTTTGAGCTTTGGTCTTTTTAATAATCAAGCCTCTATCTTCCAGTTTTCCTAGAGAACGGCTGAGAGTAGTCTTGTCAATCTGCACCAGCTCTGCCAGTTGTGATTGGCTGAGACCTTCATTTTCGACGATGCGAATGAGCAATAGAAACAAATTATTGTCTAGGTCGTAGTTACTGGCTTTCTGATTCATTTTCATCATGGCTTGTCTGGAAATAAATCCCATTTGACGGAAAAGTTGACGATAATCCATAGGAACTCCTTAATAGTTGCATTTGCACTTATTATACATTAAAAAGTTAGAGGAAACAAGTATGTGGTCTAGGAAAAAATTAACAGAGCTGAACCCGATAGAATTTTATCAAATCATAAAACTGCGCATCGACACCTTTGTGGTGGAGCAGGAGCGCATTTATCCTGAGCTGGATGAGAAGGACCTAGAAGCAGTGCATGTTTACCACGCTAATGAACAAGGGGAAATTGATGCTTATGCCCGTGTCTTTGAAGAGGGAGAGCATTTAGTATTTGGTCGAGTAGTCACAGCTCAGTCAGCACGAGGACAGGGCTTAGGAGGACAGCTTATCAGAGAAATCTTGCAATTATGTGCTGAGAAATGGCCAGGAAAGGAAATTGAAATAGAGGCTCAGGTTCAGGTGGCTGTTCTCTATGAAAAGTATGGCTTCAAATCAGTTGGCCAACCCTTTATTTTTGAATCGACACCTCACATTACCATGATCTATAAACAATAAAAAACTAAGGTCTGGCCTTAGTTTTACTGTTTAACAGGAATAGAAATTTCGATTAGATTATTAGCGTAAATCGTGCGGATAGCAGCTCTATCAATAGTATTTGCATCAATTTTTCTCTTCAAGAAAAATTCTCTGATTTTTTCGATTTCCTGTTCGCGTACAGCACGGTGCATGTTTGAAATCAAGATTTCATAGTGAAGAGGAGCTTGTGTAAAAACAACATCGCTGTTTCCAGCAGAATAAACTTCGACTAATATCGCATCGGTGCTTTCCAATTGGCTTTTGACAAGGTCAGCATGACTGTTTGTTGTATTAATAAGCTTCATACGATTTCCTCCTGCTTTATACCTGCTATTATTATAACATGTTTGCTATGAATTGTGAATGATTTCTTTAAGCTTTAAGTGTATTTTTCCAGGCTTGGATACCCCATTTATGGCTGCCGCGTTTGAGTGTTTCAATAGCTTCTTCGACTGGGAACCAGGCAAGCTGGTTGAAATCTTCCAGCGGTTTTTGGACTTCTTGGAAAGAGGTGACCTCATACAGGTAGGCCGGGTTGTAAAAATAGGTGTCGCGATGGCGGGAGTAAAAATATTCATCAGCTTGTCCAAGATAGCGTCCAAGCTGGGCTGTGAACCCAAGTTCTTCCATCAGCTCGCGTTCAAGGGCAGTCTGATGGTTTTCCCCCTCTTCAATCTCTCCACCGGGCAGAAACCAAGCCCCGTTAGGCGCCTGAACCAAAATAATCTTTTCTTTCTTCTCGTCTGGGATAACGGCATAGACTCCGTAACGGGTCACATATTCTACATTTGCTTCCTTTTCACCAAAGGTTGGATTTGTCATTCTAATATCCTCAATCTCTAGTCAGTTTACTATCTATCATAATGGACTAAGGACCAGCTGTCAAGAATTTACTCGGTTTATTGGACAGAAAAAGAATGATAGTCCTTGAAAGAAATCCCCTTAAAATAATAAATTCCTTCCTTTGAATTTTTAAAAATCTATTCTTTATGGGAATAGTCAAACATTCCTAGCTAGAATTGTTATAATAGTAGCGAGGTGGTTTTATGACAGAAAGCAGGCTTTTTAAAATCTTATATCTTCTTTTAGAGCAGGGCCGCACAACAGCTCCCGAATTGGCCTCACTATTTGAAGTATCCATTCGGACCATCTATCGAGATGTGGACAAGCTGAGTTTGGCAGGAATCCCTATCTATTGCAGCCCAGGCAAGGGCGGGGGTATTTTTCTGATGAAGGATTTTGTCTTAGACAAGGCCTTATTTTCAGAGTCTGAGAGGGATGAACTATTAGCTGCTCTTCAAGGCTTCCAGATTTTAACAGATGGCGAGCAAGTAGAGACCCTGTCTAAGTTGCAGTCATTGTTTCAAGTTCAGGCAACTTCATGGCTGGAGGTGGATTTCACTGACTGGCGCAAAAAAGCAGATCAGAAAGAACTGTTTGATACCATTAAGCAAGCAATCTTGCAAAGAAGAGTCTTGTCTTTTTCTTACTTGAATGGGTGTGGAGAAAGAGGGCAGCGCAAGCTAGAGGCGCTGAAGTTAGTATTTAAAAGCCAAAACTGGTATGTTGCTGGCTTTTGTCGTTTAAGACAAGCCCCGCGCTTTTTTAAACTCAGCAGAATGAGAGACTGTCAGATGTTAGAGGAACGATTTAAGCAGAGAGTCTTGGATGAGAAATTTAGCCCCGAGGAGTGGCTAGGAGATACTGTAAAAGTCCTCTTGAAATTTGACCGGAAGCATGCCTTTCGGGTGTACGAGGAGTTTTCAGAAGCAGAGATAGAGGAGACTGATGGGAGCCTTTATGTCCAAACGCATTTGCCGAGTCACGATAGTCTTTATACCTACTTGCTATCCTTTTTGGATGGAGTTGAAATCATGGAGCCGTCTCGGTTACGGGAAGAATTCAAAGAAAAGTTAAAAGCTATTGCCGATATTTATAAAAGCTGACAGAGGTTGTCAGCTTTTCTTTGCTATACTGTTTGTAGTAAAGAAAGGAGGGCTCTCTCATGAAATATGAATGGAGAAAAGCCGATCGAGAATTCTATCAAATCAAGTCTGCACCCTGTCTCATAGATGTTCCTGCCCAGTCTTTTATCATGATTGACGGCAAGGGCGATCCTAATGCTGCCGACTTTTCGGAACGAGTTGGTGCTCTGTACAGTTTAGCCTATGCTATCAAGATGAACTACAAAAAGACAGCAGCCGAGCAAGAATTTACTGATTTTACAGTCTATCCCTTGGAAGGACTTTGGCAGCAAGAGCAAGCAGGAGAACTCATTAAAGAAGAATTGATTTATACTATTATGATTGGCCAGCCGGACTTTATCACTGGAGAGATGGTGAAAAAGGCTCTGGAGCAGATCCGTGTCAAAAAGCCTAATCCTCTCTATGACGAGATTCGTTTTGAAGAAATGACGGAAGGAGAGTGTGTCGCCATGCTGCATCTGGGTCCTTTTGACGAAGAACCTCAATCCTTCGCTAAAATGGATGCCTTTTGCCAGAGTCACCAGCTGACACGGATTTCAAATACTCATAGGGAAATCTATCTTAATAATCTGAATCGGACAGACCCTAGCAAGCTGAAAACAATTCTGCGCTACAAGGTTCAGAAAAATCAATAAAGAAATAGAGCAGAAAACTAACTGTTTTCTGCTCTATTTTGTCGAAATTCATTTTTCTTCTTGAGATGAATTAACGGACTCTGTGCTTTCAGTTTTCTTTGCTGACTTGATGAGAATCTTGCCATTGCTAGTCATGATAGCTTTGAGCTCTTTTTCGCTTGGATTTTCCAGATAGAAGTCAGTAATAGCATCTTCGATATGGTCCTGAATGGTGCGGCGCAGTGGGCGAGCGCCCATTTTCGGATCGTAGCCCAAATCAACCAATTTTTCCTTGACCTTCTCCGTAACATCCAGATGAATGTCGTTGGTTGCCAAACGTTGATTGACATCGTCCAGCATAAGGTTGACGATTTGCAGCAGATTGTCCTTGCTGAGCGCCTGGAATTCGATAATGCCGTCAAAGCGGTTCATAAACTCAGGACTGAAGAAGTTGCCCAATTCACCTAAGACGGAGTTGGTGCGGCCTTCACGCGCTGCCCCAAAGCCAACGCTGGCTTCAGCTTTGCCAGTTCCGGCATTGGATGTCATGATGATAATGGTGTCCTTGAAGCTGACAGTCCGGCCTTGACCATCGGTCAGGCGGCCATCATCTAGAACCTGCAGGAACATGTGCATAACATCAGGATGTGCTTTTTCCACCTCATCCAGCAGAATGAGTGAGTATGGATTGCGGCGGACGCGCTCAGTCAATTGGCCAGCTTCATCATAGCCGACATAGCCCGGAGGGGCACCGACCAGCTTGGCCACGCTGTGTTTTTCCATGTATTCACTCATGTCAAAGCGAATCATGCTGTCAGCCGAGCCAAAGAGCTCAATGGCTAGTTGCTTAGACAGCTCAGTCTTACCGACGCCAGTTGGTCCGACAAAGAGGAAGCTGCCGATTGGGCGATTAGGACTTCCCAGTCCGACCCGGTTGCGACGGATGGCCTTGGCAATCTTATCCACAGCATCGTCTTGGCCAATGACATGGGCCTTTAGGTCGCTGGCGAGATTGACCAGCTGAGACTGTTCCTTTTCTTTGAGGTCGCCAACTGGGATATTGGTCTTTTGCTCTACGATGTGCTCAATCGTTTTCTCGCTGATAATCGGAGTATCCTTATCTAGCACACTTGTCTGCTGGAGTTCCTTGTACTTGGCAATCTGGTCACGGAAGTAAGCCGCTTTCTCGAAATCTTCGTCACGAGTCGCCTGAGCCTTGAGGTTTTCGGCCTCAATCAGACGTTGGTCAATGACCTTGGGATCAACGAAGTTGAGGGTCAGATTCATCTTAGATCCAGCCTCATCCAAGAGGTCAATAGCCTTGTCTGGCAGGAAGCGGTCTTGGATGTAGCGGTTGGAGAGAAGGGCAGCAGCTTCAATGGCCGCATCTGTGTACTTGACGTGATGGTAGTCTTCGTATTTTTTCTGAATTCCTTTGAGGATGGTAATCGTTTCCTCTACCGTCGGCTCGTCTACCTTAACGGGCTGCATACGGCGCTCCAGTGCAGCATCCTTCTCGATGATACGATATTCGTTTAGGGTGGTCGCTCCGACCATCTGGAGTTCTCCGCGAGCCAGAGCTGGTTTGAGGATGTTCCCAGCGTCCATATTGCCATCGCCAGCAGAGCCTGCTCCGACAATTTCATGGATTTCATCAATAAAGAGAATGACATCCTGGCGAGAACGAATCTCATCTATAAGCTTCTGCATTCTCTCCTCAAATTGGCCACGGATACCAGTTCCCTGTACTAAACTGACAACGTCTAGGCGGATAACTTCCTTGCCTTGGAGTTTATGAGGCACATCACCATCAACAATTTTCTGGGCCAGGCCTTCCACCACGGCTGTTTTTCCGACTCCTGGCTCTCCTATGAGAACAGGATTGTTTTTGGTGCGGCGGTTGAGGATTTCAATGACACGGACGATTTCTTCATCACGGCCAATTACAGGATCAATCTCGCCTCGGCGAGCCAACTCAGTCACGTTGATACCAAACTCTTCCAGCAGGCCTTTTGGCTTTTGCGGACTTGGCTGAGGCTGACCACCCTTGCTAGGATTGGAACCGTAGCCGCCACCGCCTCCATAGGCTCCGCCAGATTGGGTAGGAGGAGTAGTTGGTTCCTGAGGCTGTTGAAAATTGCTGAGGCTATTGAAGAAGTCATCGATAGGATCTGTTCCGTGATTGTTGGCATTAGCAATTCCGCCGAACAAGGAATGTTCGGGGTCTGTTTTCATGATTTGGTAGCAGTTTTGGCACAAATCCACCTGTTGTTTATGACCATTTACGTTGGTATAAAGGTGAATTGTGGATTCATTTATTTTACAATTTTGACAAAGCATGCAGATACCTCTTTTCTTTTAGTGTGCAAGCTATTTATAGAAATGATTAAAGGTCAAAAATAGTCAAAGTTTTATAGTTTCATTATATCAGTATTCTCGAACTTTGCAAGAATTTACTACAAAATCCTCCCTTAGACCGAGCAGAATGAAAACAAATTCTTGAAAAATTGCAAAAAATTGGCTTTTAGTGGTATTTCAGCAGCTATTTATGGTAAAATAAGAGGGAACTAAGTAAATAGGAGAAACAAAATGGAATCACATTTAGTTAGAATTATTAACCGCTTAGAAGCTATGGCTAAGGATGGCGGAAATTTGAAACGTAATTTTGAGCGTGAAGGAGTGGTTGTAGCAGAAGTAGCTTACAGTTATGACGAAGAAAACGGCTCTGTCTTCACCTTGCGTGACGTTGCAGCGCGTGAGACCTATACTTTCGACAGCATCGATTTGATTGCAATGGAAATTTATGAATTACTCTACTAAAAAGCACTTAGCTGCTTTTTATTTTTGCACTTTTTATCTTGTTTTGAAAATGATTTAGTAGGTCTGAAAATTTTACCACTAGCTGCCAATGAATCCTCGTCTTATAACTTTGTATAAGAAAAAGTTATAGGCTGGGCACAGATTTTTTTGGTATAATGAAAAAAATAATGAAAAAGAAATGAGAATGACATGGCCCAGATTATTGATGGTAGAGGTTTAGCAGAGAAGCTTCAGAAAAAATTAGCTGAAAAAACGGCTCGCCTCAAAGAAAAGACAGGTCAGGTACCGGGCTTGGTAGTGATTGTGGTGGGAAATAATCCAGCCAGTCAAATCTACGTACGTAATAAAGAGCGCTCAGCCTTGGCTGCTGGCTTTCGGAGTAAGGTAGAACGTCTGCCAGAAGAGACCAGCCAGGAAGAGCTCTTGAGCTTGATTGAAACTTATAATCAAAATCCTGACTGGCATGGCATTTTGGTCCAGCTGCCCTTGCCTGAGCATATTGATGATGAAGCTGTGCTGCTGGCCATTGATCCAGACAAGGATGTTGATGGCTTTCATCCGCTTAATATGGGCAAGCTATGGAGCGGCCATCCGGTTATGATTCCGGCTACTCCTGCAGGCATTATGGCAATGTTCCATGAATATGGCGTTGAACTGGAAGGCAAGCGAGCGGTCGTCATCGGGCGGAGTAATATTGTTGGTAAGCCCATGGCTCAGCTGCTTTTGGCTAAGAATGCGACGGTTACTCTAACACATTCGCGGACCCACAATCTAGCCAAGACTGCTAAGCGGGCAGATATTTTGGTGGTCGCTATCGGACGTGGACATTTTGTGACCAAGGACTTTGTCAAGGAGGGGGCCGTTGTCATTGATGTCGGTATGAACCGAGATGAAAATGGCAAGCTGATTGGCGACGTTAAGTTTGATGAAGTGTCTGAACTTGCCAGTCTGATTACCCCTGTACCTGGAGGTGTTGGGCCTATGACCATTACCATGCTGATGGAGCAGACTTACCAAGCCTTTAAACGGAGTCTTGAATCATGAAATTTGTTTTTGATTTGGATGGGACCTTGTCCTTTGATTATATGACGATTGATGAGGAGATTAAGCAGGTTCTGCTGACGGCTCCTCAGTTTGATCATGAAGTTCTGTTTGCTTCGGCGCGCTCCTATCGAGATTGTCTGGGATTATTGGGTCCGGAATTGAGCCAGCAGATAGTGATTGGCCTGAACGGCGGAGTAGCTTATCAGAAGGGACAGCTGATGTTTGAGCGCCAGCTGCATCAGTCGAGTTATCAAGCCATTCTAGATACTTGTTTGACCTATAATTTGCCTTTTTTCGTTGATAATACTTTTGACTACAGCGGCCAGATTTTAGAAAAAATCCCTTTTATTGCCAGTGTAGATCCTCTCAAGCGGGCAAGACGGCTGGAACTGGCTGATCTCCAGCACCCTATTAAGGTTGTTATTTACATGGGGAATCATGAGCAACTCTTAGACGATTTACAGGCTCGTTTTGCAAGCTTGCCTAATCTAAGTCTAGACTATCATGAACATGAGAAATGTTTTTATATCAATCCGGCTGAAACCAATAAAGCTTCAACTGTAAAGGAACTCTGCGGTTCGGATTATGTAGCTTTTGGTAATGATCAAAATGATATCCAGCTCTTTAAGAATTCTCTCTATGCTGTGCAGGTTGGGGATTTTTCGGGCTTGAGCGATTATGCGGATGAGCAGGTCGCTTTTCAGGAAAACTTACCTAAGGCAGTCGCAGCAAGAATCTTACAAAAATTTGCAGATTTCCGAAGAAAATAACTTTCTTGCGATACGAGGCACCTGTTTAGGTGCCTTTTGGTGTATAATAAAGATAGGTTTGGTCATCTTTAGATCAGTACAGGATAAAGTTGGTCTAGGAGAATATCATGTCAAAAAATGCTGGAAATATTTTAAAAAGAGTCATTAGGGAACGCCCCTTGGATAGCCACAAGGGCGATTACGGCCGTCTCTTATTGATTGGGGGAACCTATCCTTATGGGGGCGCCATTATCATGGCTGCTTTGGCTGCGGTCAATAGCGGAGCGGGTCTGGTGACTGTTGCTACAGATAGAGAAAATATCGCCCCTCTGCACAGTCATCTACCGGAGGCCATGGCCTTTGACTTAGAGGAGCAAGACCGATTGACAGAGCAACTGGCCAAATCAGATCTAGTCTTGATTGGTCCTGGCTTGGCGGAGAATCAACTAGGTCTAGATATCCTACAAAAGGTAGTCCAGACTGTGACAGAGAAGCAGATACTTATCATGGATGGCGGCGCCATTTCACTCTTTAGCAAAGCAGCTTTGCCATTTCCAAAAGCCCAAACAGTTTTTACCCCTCACCAGAAGGAGTGGGAAGGCTTATCGGGTTTGAGCTTGTCAGATCAGGCAGCGGTAGCCAATCAGGCAGCGGTCAATCAGCTGCCTCTGGGCAGTATTGTTGTGCAGAAAAAGCATGGGACGACCATCTATCAAAGCGGTCAAGAGCAGGTCTTTGAGCTGACAGTAGGCGGACCTTATCAGGCAACTGGTGGAATGGGGGATACGCTGGCAGGTATGATTGCCGCATTTGCGGGTCAGTTCAAGTCAAGCAGTCTCTTTGAGCGAGTGGCGGCTGCAACTCTTCTTCACTCCCTTATCGCTGATGAACTGAGTCATGAAGCTTATGTCGTCCTGCCAACGGCAATCAGTAGAGCCATTCCAAATTGGATGAAGGAAATGAGTCAGTAGACTTTTTCTTGGGTTTTAAGTCAGCTGGGTTTCTTTTGTGGAAGCCCAGTTTTTTTCTTGCTTTTCAGGGAATTTTTAGACTTTGTAATCGGTTTTTTATGCAGTTTTTTGTTATAATAAAAGTTACGGAAAAACTAGAAATGAAAGGAAAAGGACATGCCAGAGTATTTGTCGGTTTCGACCTTGACCAAGTATCTGAAGATGAAGTTTGAGCGGGATCCTTATTTGGAGCGTGTCTATCTGACTGGCCAGGTGTCCAATTTCCGCCGGCGCCCCAATCATCAGTATTTTTCATTGAAGGATGAGAAGGCCGTCATTCAGGTTACGATTTGGTCTGGTGTCTATCAAAAGCTAGGCTTTGAGCTGGAAGAAGGCATGAAAATCAATGTGATTGGCCGGGTGCAGCTCTATGAGCCGAGCGGTTCCTATTCTATCATCGTTGAAAAAGCGGAGCCGGATGGTATCGGAGCTTTGGCTATCCAGTTTGAACAGCTCAAGAAAAAACTGGGAGAAGAAGGGCTTTTTCAAGAGAAATTCAAGCAATCCTTGCCCCAATTTCCTAAGAAAATCGGCGTCGTAACCAGTCCCAGCGGAGCGGTTATCCGGGATATTATTACGACGGTCAGCCGTCGCTTTCCGGGAGTGGAGATTGTCCTTTATCCGACAAAAGTGCAGGGAGATGGGGCTGCAGATCAGATTGCTGACCACATTAGACTGGCCAATGAGCGGTCGGATTTGGATGTACTGATTATTGGTCGAGGTGGCGGTTCTATCGAAGATCTCTGGGCTTTCAACGAAGAGGAAACAGTTCGGGCTATTTTTGAGTCTCGGATTCCTGTTATTTCTAGTGTCGGCCATGAGATAGATACGACTTTGGCGGACTTTGTGGCTGATCGCAGGGCTGCGACTCCGACGGCTGCGGCTGAGCTAGCAACACCGGTCACCAAACTGGACCTGCTGGGACATTTGCAGCAGCAGGAAAACCGCATGTCACGAGCGATTTCCAATCGCCTGAGCTATTATCGAGAGAGATTGAATAAGCTAACCCAGTCGGTTATCTTCCGACAGCCAGAGCGTCTTTACGATGGCCATCTGCAGAAATTAGACCAGCTCAACCTGCGACTGAAGCAAAAAATTCGCGAATATTATAGTGAAGAGCAACAGCGGGCCAAAATCTTGCAGCATCGTTTGGAGGCATTGAATCCGCTCAATCGAGTTCAGCGTTTTCAAGAGCAGACTGCCCAGCTGGAGCGTTTGCTGCGCAGCAATATGGCGGTCATTTATGATAACAAGGTGGCTCAAGTCAGGAGATTGTCCGAGGCCTTGCTTATGCTGGATACCAGTCGAATCGTGGCGCGTGGCTATGCTATTGTCCAAAAGAATCAAAAGGTTGTCGAGTCAAGTGCTGGCATTGAAGAAAAAGATGAGCTGACCCTGCTTATGCGGGATGGGCAGCTGGAAGTAGAGGTAAAACATGTCCAAAGAAAAGAAATTTGAAGAAAATTTAGCAGACTTGGAAGTCATTGTTCAAAAGCTGGAAAATGGTGACGTAGCGCTGGAAGAGGCAATTGCGGAATTTCAAAAGGGAATGAAGCTTTCAAAAGAACTTCAGGCTAGTCTGGACAAGGCTGAAAAGACCTTGGTTAAGGTCATGCAGGCAGACGGCACAGAAACGGAAATGGAATGACAAGAAACGAGAAACTGGAAAAAATTGGTCTGACGATTGAAGATTTTTATAGGTCTCAGCAAGTGTCTTCGGATTTATCAGAAGTTATTTTGTACTCGGTGAAGGCAGGCGGCAAGCGAATTCGTCCCCTATTGCTATTGGAGTTGATTCAAGCATTTGGCCTAGAGCTAGCTGAGGCTCACTATCAGGTCGCAGCGGCTCTTGAGATGATTCACACTGGCAGCCTTATTCATGATGATTTGCCAGCTATGGATGATGACGACTATCGTCGAGGCCGCTTGACTAGCCATAAGAAGTTTGGAGAGGATATGGCTATTTTGGCGGGTGATTCTCTCTTTTTGGACCCCTATGGACTATTGGCAAGGGCCGAGCTGCCCAGTCAGGTCAAGGTGGACTTGATTTCTGAATTGTCTCTGGCAGCAGGGAGCTTTGGTATGGTCGCAGGACAAGTTCTGGACATGCAAGGTGAAGGCCAAGCAATTAGTTTAGAAGATTTAAAAAACATCCATGCCAATAAGACTGGTAAGCTACTGACCTATCCTTTTGTCGCAGCTGGTTTGATTGTTCAGGCTCAGCAGTCTGTTCAAGACAAGCTTCGTAGGATTGGAGAGCTCTTGGGCTTGGCCTTTCAAGTGCGGGATGATATTTTGGATGTGACAGCTAGCTTTGAAGAGCTGGGTAAAACCCCGCAGAAAGATTTAGCTGCGGCCAAGTCGACTTATCCAGCCTTTCTGGGACTGGATGGAGCTAAGAACTTTTTCAATCAGACCCTTGATGAAGCTGTGCTTATTCTGTCAGACTTGGAAGAGAAGACAGAGTTTTCAGGCGAAGAAATTCAAAAGATAATAGAAAGTTTAAGATTGAATGGCTAAGGAAAGAGTAGATGTGCTGGCCTACAGACAAGGGCTCTTTGAGACCAGAGAGCAGGCTAAGCGTGGTGTGATGGCTGGACTAGTCATTGCTGCGGCCAATGGCCAGCGCTTTGACAAGCCAGGTGAAAAGATTGACGCAGCCACAGAGCTGCGCTTAAAAGGTGAGAAACTCAGGTATGTCAGTCGCGGCGGCCTCAAGCTAGAAAAGGCTTTGCAAGTGTTTGATATTTCGGTAGCGGACCGAGTGACCTTAGATATCGGAGCTTCGACCGGCGGTTTTACAGATGTCATGCTGCAGCACGGAGCTAAGCTGGTCTATGCAGTAGATGTCGGTACTAATCAGCTGGCTTGGAAGCTCAGACAGGATGAGCGGGTCGTCAGCATGGAGCAGTTTAATTTTCGCTATGCCCAAAGGACTGACTTTGAGCAGGAGCCGAGCTTTGCTAGTATTGACGTTAGCTTTATATCGCTGAGTTTGATTTTTCCGGCTCTGCATGAGATTTTGGTTCAGGATGGCCAAGTGGTCGCCTTGATCAAGCCTCAGTTTGAAGCGGGACGCGAGCAGATTGGGAAAAAAGGGATTGTCAAGGATAAAAAGGTCCATCTGGCAGTTCTGGAAAAGGTCACAGCATTTATGATGGAGGCTGGCTTTTCTGTCAGGGGACTGGATTTTTCGCCTATTCAGGGCGGTCAGGGCAATGTGGAATTTCTGGCCTATTTAGAAAAGAGTACAGAGCCGCAGCCTCTTGATTCAGCAATGATGACAGCTGTCGTAGAGGCAGCACACAAGGAATTTAAGGATGAATAAGAAGGATAGATTAGAAAAGATTAGACGCTTTGTCAGTGACTATGACATTGGTACACAGGAGGAAATTGTAGAACATCTTAGGGAATCTGGGATTACAGCGACCCAGGCTACGGTCTCTAGGGATATCAAAGAACTGGGGATTGTCAAGATACCGCTCAAGGACAACACTTATATCTACGAGCTGCCTAAGACCATGACTAGCAGTCTGGGCTTGGCCGAAAATAATATCCTGTCCTGTCAGGTCTTGGGAAATATGATCAATCTCAGTCTGGTACCAGGGAGCACAGCACTGGTCAAGCGTCATCTTAGAAATGAATTTGCTGAGGATATTTTCAGTATCTTGGCAGACAACGACAGTATTTTGATGGTTATGATGACAGAGGAAGCAGCTGCAAGGATTGCAACCATCATTCACCATTGGTAGGAAAGCCTATGTTATTAGAAATTTCGATTAAAAATTTTGCCATTATTGAGGAAATTTCCCTAAATTTTGAGCAAGGTATGACGGTTTTGACCGGGGAGACCGGAGCCGGCAAGTCTATTATTATTGACGCGATGAATATGATGCTGGGCAGCCGTGCTACGACGGATGTTATTCGTCATGGAGCGCCCAAAGCTGAGATAGAGGGACTTTTTTCGCTGGAAAATAGCAGAGCTTTGCGAGAGATTTTTGAGGAGCAGGGCTGGGAGCTGACCGATGAGCTGATTATCCGTCGGGAAATTCTGCAAAATGGCCGCAGTGTCAGTCGTATCAACGGTCAGATGGTTAATCTGTCTGTTCTAAAGGCTGTCGGTCAGCACTTGGTGGATATCCATGGTCAGCATGATCAGGAAGAACTGATGAGACCTCAGCTTCATATTGCCATGCTAGATGAGTTTGGAACAGCAGACTTTTTGCATCTCAAGGGTCGCTATCAGGAAACCTTTGACCGCTATCGAAGCCTGCGCAAGCAAGTCCTGACTTTGCAGAAAAATCAGCAGGAGCATAAGGCCAGGATTGAGATGCTGGAGTTTCAGATGGCGGAGATTGAGAGCGCAGCCCTCAAAAGCGGTGAAGATACTGCCCTGCATCAGGAGCGGGACCGCTTGCTCAACCACAAGCTCATTGCAGATACGCTGACGAACGCCTATACCATGCTGGATAATGAAGATTTTTCCAGTCTGACCAATGTCCGCTCAGCTATGAATGACCTTGAGTCTATCGAGGATTACGATCCAGCCTACAAGGAGCTTTCAGGCAGCTTGTCAGAGACTTATTATGTCTTGGAAGATGTCAGCAAGCGCCTAGAGGACATTTTAGATGGACTGGATTTTGATGGAGATCGGCTGCTGCAGGTGGAGAGTCGCCTAGACTTGATTAACAGCATCACGCGTAAATACGGCGGCCAAGTAGATGATGTGCTGGATTACTTTACTCAGATTTCCAAAGAATACAGGCTTTTAACTGGAAGTAACTTGTCCTCAGAGGATATGGACCGAGAGCTGAAGGACTTGGAGAGAGAGCTGGTAGAGCTGGCCCAGGAGCTGAGTCAGGCTCGTCACAGCCTAGCAGCCCAGCTGGAAGCGGAAATCAAGCAAGAGCTGCAGGACCTTTACATGGAAAAGGCACGTTTTAAAGTGCAGTTCAGTAAGGGCAAATTCAACCGTGAGGGCAATGAACAAGTAGAGTTTTACATCTCAGCAAATCCGGGCGAGGATTTCAAACCTTTGGTGAAGGTTGCGTCTGGCGGGGAACTTTCCCGTCTCATGTTGGCTATCAAGTCTGCCTTTTCTCGTAAGGAAGGCAAGACCAGCATTGTCTTTGACGAAGTGGATACGGGCGTTTCTGGCCGAGTGGCCCAGGCTATTGCTCAGAAGATTCACAAGATTGGCTCCAACGGGCAAGTCTTGGCTATTTCCCATTTGCCGCAGGTCATTGCGATTGCCGATTATCAGTTCTTTATTGAGAAGATTTCGGATGAGAATTCAACCGTCTCAACGGTTCGCTTGCTGACGGCTGACGAGCGTGTTCAGGAAGTTGCTAAGATGCTGGCTGGCGAAGATGTAACGGATGCTGCCTTGACTCAAGCCAGAGAATTATTAAAGAAATAAACAAGCGAGGCTGAGACACTAGTGTTTCGGTCTCCTTTAGGAGGAGCGCATATGACAGAATATTTTGCAATTGGTGATGTCCATGGTAAGGCTAGTATGCTAGATGAGCTGCTCCAGCACTGGGACGGTCGTAGCCAACTAGTCTTTCTAGGGGACTTGATAGATCGTGGCGAGGACAGCCGAGCAGTTTTGGAGCGGGTCAAGGATTTAGTGAATCAGAAAGGAGCTATCTGTCTTTCTGGCAATCATGAGTATATGTTTCTGACTTGGCTGGACAATCCTGAAAAGTCTTATAACCACTACCGACGCAATGGCGGAGATACGACGATTAATTCGCTTTTAGGCCGGCCTCTCAATGCTCCTGTAGATGGACTAGCAGACGCGGAACGTGTCAAGACGGAGGCGGCCGATGTAGTAGATTTTATTCGTCAGATGCCTTTCCTATTGGAGACAGACCAATACATTTTTGTCCATGCTGGCCTAGATTTGGAGCTGAAAGATTGGCGAGAGACCAGTGATTATCAAAAAGTTTGGATTCGCGCGCCTTTTCACGAAGGCAGCAATCAGACTGGCAAAACGATTATCTTTGGCCATACACCGACATTTTACCTCTTGCATGAGGCACCGGGAACTGACCAGCTATGGATGACTGAGGATGGCAAGATTGGCATGGATGGCGGAGCTGTTTATGGCGGAGTCCTCCATGGAGTTCTCTTTGGTCATAATGGCATCATAGAGCAGTACGCCATAAAAAATGATGGTTTTGTAGCTGAAGACTGAAAAAAGATTGGATTTTCCCAATCTTTTTTTGCTGAGATTCTCTCTGAAAATCAGCTTTTCCAAAATTTTCCCCAATAAAGCTAAAAAAGCAGCATGTAAACACTTTTTCATCTAATTTTAAAGAAGCGCAAAAAGATTAAAAAAATAAAACAAGCAGATTAAATTTAGGAAACGCTTGGCCTGAGCTGTGATTTTAGCGAATATTCCCCCACAAAACCATAAAAATTTGGTATAATGTAGTGTAATAACAAGTTAAAATTTAGATACAGAGTAGGAAATCTATGACGAAAATAAAAATCGTAACTGACTCATCCGTAACCATTGAACCAGAGGTTGCCAAGGAATTAGACATTACAATTGTGCCTCTCTCTGTTATGGTGGACGGGGTGGTCTATTCGGATGCAGACCTAGAGGAGGGTGAGTTTCTTCGTCTCATGCAGTCTAGTCGCAATCTGCCTAAAACCAGCCAGCCGCCTGTCGGAGTCTTTGCTGATGTTTTTGAGCGCTTGGCAGAGGATGGAGCACAGATTATCTCCATTCACATGTCTCACGCCTTGTCAGGGACTGTCGAAGCAGCCCGTCAGGGAGCGACTTTGGCTAATGCGGATGTGACGGTTGTTGATAGTTCTTTCACTGATCAGGCTATGAAGTTCCAAGTCACCGAAGCAGCTAAACTGGCCAAGGAAGGAGTTAGCCTAGAGGAGATTCTGACTAAAATCGAGGAAGTGAAGGAAAAGACAGAACTCTACATCGGTCTCTCTACCTTAGAAAATCTGGTTAAAGGAGGCCGTATTGGTCGAGTTTCCGGTCTGATTAGCTCCTTGCTTAATATCCGGGTTATCATGCAAATGAAGGACCATCAGCTAGAGCCCATTGTCAAAGGGAGGGGTGCTAAGACCTTTAAGAAATGGCTGGATGATTTGACAGCAAGTCTGCAAATTAAGCAAGTGGCTGAAATTGGAATTTCCTATGCAGGCAGTCCAGAATTGGCTCTGGAAATGAAGGAAAGTTTACAGCCGTATGTCAAGAAACCTATTTCAGTGCTGGAAACAGGGTCCATTATTCAGACACATACAGGGGAAAATGCTTGGGCTGTGCTGATTCGTTACGAATAAAACCATAATAATTTAGAAAATAGCGGCTTAGTACTTGACCTGAAAGCTATTTTTAGATATGATAATATTTGTTAGGGTTATCAACCCAGAAAAAATTTGGAGGATTTGTTAAATGGCTAACAAACAAGATTTGATCGCAAAAGTAGCAGAAGCTACAGAATTGACTAAAAAAGATTCAGCAGCAGCAGTTGACGCTGTATTCGCAGCTGTAACTGAGTACCTTTCAAAAGGTGAAAAAGTTCAACTTATCGGTTTTGGTAACTTTGAAGTTCGTGAGCGTGCAGCACGTAAAGGTCGCAACCCACAAACTGGTAAAGAAATCAAAATCGCAGCTTCTAAAGTACCAGCTTTCAAAGCAGGTAAAGCTCTTAAAGACGCTGTAAAATAATTTTGGTTAATAAAGCCTGACATACTTGCCTTTGGCGAGTATGTCAGGTTTTTCTTTTTGCTCTCAGTTCTTGAACTTAATAAAAGATTTAGTGGCTTCGAGAAAGTTGATTGATGAACTTTCTTGGAGTTTTTATTTTGCAAAGAAGTGAAGGAAATTGTCTCTAATCAAAAGAGAATGATAAAGGACAAACATATTTAAAGACGTGAAATAAAAAGTTTAGGAGGTAAGAAATGAAATGGAAACCACTTCAGGGCTCACTGCTTCCTGTTAATCCTTTTGGCAGCAAATTTCGCTTGTTGATGGGATTGTTTGTCGTGCTTTTTTCAATCTTTCTATTACCCATGCAGACATTGACTGCTTTGGAGGAGCAGTTGGTTTGAGCAAATGTCAGCGTGACTAAGACTTAAGCTTCAGTAAAAAGCTTTGAAAATCTAGAATATATGAAAAGTCTGTTATCTCAACTTTTGTTGGGAATAGCAGGATTTTTATTTTCAAGGAAAGATAAGCATTAAAAGCAGTCAAATGCTTGAATTTTTCATAAAATTAAAAATGAGCTTGTATTTTTCTAGCAAATATGGTAAGCTATTTTAGTAAAAAATTATACAAAGGAGACTGTTGATGAAGACAAAAACATTAGCACTCGTAAATGGACTTGTTGGACTTATTGGTGGTATTATTCTACTTTTGTGGCCTTTCTTCATTTGGGTTATTTATTTTATGCTAGGTGTATTTGACATCCTGAAAATTGCAATCCTAGCTTTGGGGATTGCTGGTATTGTCTACTATAAGGATGATAATCGTGTGGGACCAGCAGGCTCTATCTTGATGATTGTAGGTGGAATTTTTACCTTTAATGACTTCTTGGGCTGGATTGGTGCTATTCTTTCTATCATAGGCGGTTCCCTTTATTTAGCAAGCTTGAAGAGATTCCAAGCATAGAGCGAGGATTGAAAAAAATACTAGTTTAAAGCTTGCATTGCCTTAAATGGATAAGGAATCATGCAGAAGCAGGATGCTGAACTTTGGTTCTTTCTGTCCTGCTTTTTTCCTTTTAGCTTATTTACAATCATTCTTAATAGCCAAGTAAGCCTAGTCATGGTATAATGGTAATGACTTAGATAAGAGGCTATAACGGAGTAAATAATGAAACAAGAACACCAGCATGACTTTGACCAAGTAATTGGCCATTTGCGCGCCAAGGGTGTGCGCATTACAGAAACGCGGAAGGCGGTAATTGACTATATTATCCAAAGCCACGACCATCCTAGCGCTGAAATGATATATCAGGACTTGAAGCCCAATTTTCCTAATATGAGTCTGGCAACAGTCTATAATAATCTCAAGGTTCTGATTGATGAGGGTTTTGTCGCTGAGCTCAAGGTTCGCAATGATACGACGACCTACTTTGACTTTATGGGTCATCAGCATCTCAATGTCATCTGTGAAAAATGCGGCCGTATTGCTGATATGGAGCTGGAACTTCCAGATGTCAAGCATGAGGCTGAAGTGCAGACTGGCTACCACATCACCCAAAGTCAGACGACTGTCTATGGCCTCTGCCCCCAATGCCAGCAAGAGGCGGTGTGACTGCGAGGATGATTAGGAGCTTTTTGGAGCCTAAAGACGAACAAAGTTGTGACTCGCTTCGGAAATTCAATCTGCAACTTCAAAGCAGTACTTTGAGCCATCGGCTATTGCGTTAAGATTCTATTTCTAATAAAAAGCAAGGCTAGAACTTATGTCTCTTAGCCTTTTTCTATGTGTTTTAGCAAGGCATGTTCGCAGGATATCATCTGAGCTTAGAGACGTTGGTACCTAGTCAAGTACAGCACTTAGCAAGATCAGATATTTTAAGTATAACCCCTTATATACTTATGCTATTATTTTACAGGTAGAATAATCTGTGATATAATGGGTACATAGAAAGCGCTTTTAAATAATAGAAGGGAGTAAATTATTTAAAAATAAGGCCTTGAGCCATCTTGTTGTTTCTCAGGATTTATCATTTTGGAGGTTTTTATTATGAAAAAAGCACGATTCACTAGCATTTTTATGCTTAGTTTACTGATTGTTTCAAACCTAGTTCTTCCGGCTCGTGTCTTTGCTGAAGAGGCAAATGCTAATAACACCGGGAAAGAAATTTTGTCTTCTCTTTTTGCAATAGAAGAAAGTTTAAACGAAAACGGTTTGTCGCTTAAACAATTTGCTCAACTTCAACAAAGAGGGGAAGGTTTTTATTCAAAATTGGCAGCTCTAGCTGGGGAGATGAGCACAAAACAGCCACAGTTGACTGAAGAACAGAAAAAAATTGTAGATGAAAAACTGGAAAAGGCTAGAAAAATATCTGATAAATGGGATTATGCTTCTCAAATGGCACAACAAAATATGCAGCGAGATGGTAATGCAAGAGACATTAATAAAGAGACAGTCTATATGTATCTATCTCATTACATAGACATTAAGACTGGGATTTTGGATACGGTTAATCCGTATATCTCAAATGATGGCTATTTCAGTGCATGGATTGTTAATGACGATAGGCGAGCCTATGACCAGTATCTATCTAAAGTCTTACCTGTAGAGCAAGTAGCCACAGGAGTGAAAATGATAAAGTCGATTATTGATGTAAAAAATCTCTTCAAAGAACCAGGGAAAATTCTTTCAATAAATAATTACACTTTACAAATTCTCTATTCTTTAATTTTATTACGTTCAATACCCAAAGATTTACAAGGACTTGACGATAATATTAAAGAATTTGTGACTGCATTAAATGTTTCAAATGATCCTAAAATGACCATAGGAGCATTAGAGCAAAGTCTTGAACTTGAGGGATATGATCAGCTCACTAGAGATACAATTGAAAATTTAGTGTTAAATATAGCTTGCACATTTGTAGGGATAGATTCTTCAATTATAACTGAATTAGTTCAATCTGGAATAGAATTTTTAGGATATGCATCAAAGGATTTATATGATAAAGCATTATGGATTTCTTTGATTCAATACAATAATATGAGAGTTTCTAAACGTATCATGCGTTATTATGGGTTTGATTTTTAGGAGGTCTTATGTTCTGGAGAAGAGATTGGGAGGAAGAGATATCAGGAAGCAGAGAATCGCCTTTTTTGGAATGCCGTCATCTTCTTTTTGAAGGGGAATCGGACTATCCTATTTGTCCTTCTTGTGGCAAGCTAATAAAGGAAAATCTTCCTCAAAACAGTGTGGATCGCTCACGTCTTTTTCTGATTTATCAAAAAGTGAAGCGAGTATGGAGTGTCAAAATTGGGATTACTTCAACACTGCTCATTATCATTCTATCTTATTGGTTGCCACAGGTTATAGGTGGCTGGTTTCTATGGACAGGCGACTATGGATTTAGTAGATTTATTCCTTCTAGTTCTCATAATCCCACCTTATTTAGTGTGACACTTTTTGGCTACATTCCCTTATTTATCCTTTTTGTAGCAAGAGAGCGTGTTAAGCGATTTTTTACCTTCTCTTTGAGGATTGAGCATTTTCATAAAATTCTTTATTCTTGGCCTGTTCAGCTTACTCTCTTTATCTTTGTTATCATCTTATTAAGTGCTTATATGCCTAAGTTTTATGAAATGGAAGGAGAATCGTTGATTGTCAAGCAAATTCAGCTAACTCCCGCCCAACAGACTAAGGGAGTAGAGCTCTTTGTCTTTGTCAATATGCTTTGTAACTGGATAGTAGCAGGCTTGTTGGCCATTCATCAACTGATAGACAGGAGACGGACTTGGTGGCTCAAGGAAGCCAACGAGGTTTATCTTTCTGGCGGGTGTTGATATGAAGAGAAATTTTGATTTTTAGGAGGTCTTATGTTCTGGTGGAGAAAGAAATGGCTGGATGAGTTGTCAGACAGTGATGAATCGCCTCTTTTGGAATGTCGTCATCTTCTCTTTGAAGAGGAAGCTGGCTATCCCATTTGCCCCTCTTGCGGTGGACTCATAAAAGAGAATTTTCCTAAGAAAGGAGCGGACAAAGCACGTCTGCACCTGATATGGGAGAAGATGCAGCGAGTATGGAGCGTAAGATTTGGAAGGGAATTTTCAGCAGCTTTGTTTGTGATACCAGCTATTTTTCTTCCAGAATTTTTAAGCCGTTGGATTTTAACCACTGGAGATTACGGCTTTTCTAGCTTTTTCATTGCTAGCCGTCATACGCCTACAATGATTAGCTTTACTTATGAAGGCTATATTCCTTTATTCATCTTTTTTATGGGCAAAGAACGCTTTAAACGTTTCTCTACTTTTTCTTTAGGATTTGAGCGTTTTCATAAAATCCTTTATTCTTGGCCTGTTCGGCTTGTTACTTTTATCGCTGTTATTTGCTTTATTAATATTATTATGCCAAAGATTTATGGGGTTGAAGGAGATGTCTTTATAGGTAAACATAGCCAGCTAACTCCGGCCCAGCATGCTAAGGGTGTAGAACTTTTCATCTTTGTCAATATGCTCTCCATATGGATTGTATCTGCCTTACTGCTTATTTATCAGTTGATAGACGGGAGACGGACTTGGTGGCTCAAGGAAGCCAACGAGTTTTATCTTTCTGGCGGGTGTTAGGGCAAAGGTTTCCGCCCGGGAATACAAAAGCGCTTTCTTGCTGAAAAAGGTCTGATTTGACGAAATAGGCTAGCTTTTTAGGCGAAAATTTTGTAAAATAGAATAGATAAACGGGGACTGCCTCGGAAAATAAAAGGAGAATCCATCTAATGGTAAAATTAGTTTTTGCTCGCCACGGTGAGTCTGAATGGAACAAAGCTAACCTGTTCACTGGTTGGGCCGATGTTGATTTGTCTGAAAAAGGTACACAGCAAGCAATCGACGCTGGTAAACTGATTAAAGAAGCTGGTATCGAGTTTGACCAAGCTTACACTTCAGTATTGAAGCGTGCGATTAAGACAACTAACCTTGCTTTGGAAGCAGCTGATCAGCTTTGGGTACCAGTTGAAAAATCATGGCGTTTGAACGAGCGTCACTATGGCGGTCTGACTGGTAAAAACAAGGCAGAAGCAGCTGAGCAATTTGGTGATGAGCAAGTGCATATCTGGCGTCGTTCATACGATGTATTGCCTCCAAACATGGATCGCGATGATGAGCACTCAGCACACACTGACCGTCGTTATGCTTCACTTGACGACTCAGTTATTCCAGATGCTGAAAACTTGAAAGTTACTTTGGAACGTGCCCTTCCATTCTGGGAAGACAAGATTGCTCCAGCTTTGAAAGATGGCAAAAATGTCTTTGTAGGTGCACACGGTAACTCTATCCGTGCCCTTGTGAAGCACATCAAACAACTGTCTGACGATGAAATCATGGACGTGGAAATTCCAAACTTCCCACCATTGGTATTTGAATTTGACGAAAAATTGAACGTAGTAAAAGAATACTACCTTGGAAAATAAGCTTAAAGGAATCTGAGATTATTCTCAGGTTCTTTGCTTTTCCAGAGAGGAAGGACAAGGATTGCTGGAAGCCTAGCCGGCAAGTCTTTTCTGTTCCGAAGTTTAGCGGATTTCCTCTTAACTCGTCCACATTTTCAGATTTTCTATCAGTTTTGAGACATTCATCGAGCTGGATTTATGGTAAAATAAAGGTCAGAACTTTTACTAGAATGAGAGAGAAAATGGCAAGGAAGAAGAGAAAATTTGACAGTCATTCCATCACCAGAAGACTTTATCTGCTGTTTGGAATCGTGATGTTTTTGTTTTTAGCCTTGATTGCCCGTCTGGGCTATATGCAGGTGGTCAATCAGGACTTTTATACGGATAAGTTGGCCAAGGCCAGCAAGACCAAGATTACCACTAGCTCAGTGCGTGGGCAGATTTATGATGCTACTGGCAAGCCCTTGGTGGAAAATACGACCAAGCAGGTGGTGACCTATACACGGGATAATCGTCTGACGGCTGGGGAGATTCGAGCGACAGCTCAAAAGCTCCTGACCTATGTCAGTGTCAGCGATACAGAGGTGACAGACCGCCAAGAAGTGGATTATTATTTGGCGGACAGCGCAGTCTATCAGGAAGTGGTGGAAAAGCTGCCCAAGGACAAGAAGTTTGATACAGACGGCAACCGCCTGCCTGAGTCCAAAATCTATAAGGCGGCAGCTGAGAGCATTGACCCTAAGCAGCTGGGCTATACGGATGAGGAAAAGAAGGCCATTGTTCTCTTTAGTCAGATGAATGCAATTTCCAACTTTGCGACGGGGACCATCCAGACAGATGCGCTGACAACAGAGCAGGTGGCTGTATTGGCTTCCAGCAGCAAGGAGCTGCCAGGTATCAGTGTCTCAACGGGCTGGGATCGAAAGGTCTTGGATACCTCACTGGCTTCTATCGTGGGTAATATCTCGACAGAAAAGACTGGACTTCCGGCTGAGGAAGTGGATGATTACCTGAAAAAAGGCTACTCCCTCAATGACCGGGTGGGGACCTCCTATCTGGAAAAGCAGTATGAGTCGGTCCTTCAAGGCAAGCGAGCTGAGAAGGAGATTCATCTGGACAAAAATGGTAATATGGAGAGTGTGGAAAATATCTCTGACGGCAGCAAGGGCGACAATCTCAAGCTGACGGTGGACTTGAACTTCCAGCAGGGAGTAGAGGACATTCTCAAAAATGCCTTTAATGCAGAGTTGGCTAGTGGCAATGCGACTTACTCTGAGGGCGTCTATGCCGTAGCTATGGATCCCAATACCGGCGCCGTTTTGGCTATGGCAGGCATCCGGCATGATCTGGAAACAGGAGAAAGCTCGGTCGATGCTCTGGGGACCATGACCAATGTCTTTGTTCCGGGATCTGTGGTCAAGGCTGCAACATTGACCTCGGGCTGGGAAAATAATGCTATTAGCGGCAACCAAGTCCTGACAGACCAGCCGATTAGTTTTGGCGGTACGGACAGTATCACTTCTTGGTTTACCCAGTATGGTTCGCGTGCTATCACAGCCCAAGAGGCTTTGGAATACTCTTCCAATACCTATATGGTGCAGGTGGCGCTGAAGATGATGGGAACGCCTTACTCAGCGGATATGAAACTGGATTTTGATGAGCTGGATCCGTCCATGAAAAAGCTGCGGTCGACCTTTGCTGAATACGGTCTGGGCACTTCAACAGGGATTGACCTGCCAAATGAGTCCACAGGCTATCTTCCAGACAAGTTTACCTTTGCCAACTATCTGACCAATTCTTTCGGTCAGTTTGACAACTATACAACGCTTCAGCTGGCCCAGTATGCCTCAACAGTAGCTAATAATGGTAAGCGTGTGGCTCCGCATATCGTTGAAGGCATTTACGGCAACAGCGACCAAGGAGGCCTCGGTGATTTGGTGCAGAAAATTGACACCAAGGAGCTGAACCAGGTCAATATCTCTGACGAGGATATGAGCATCATCAAGCAAGGCTTCTATCAAGTGGTTCATGGCAGCAGTGGCTTTACGACTGGTCGGACAATTTCTCAGGGAGAGAGCGTGCCAATTAGTGCCAAGACTGGTACGGCTGAGACCTTCGTGGACAAGGGTAAGAAAGAAGCCATCAATACCAATGTCGTGTCCTATGCACCAAGTGAGAAGCCGCAGATTGCGGTGGCGGTAGTGTTCCCTCATAATACGGACTTATCTTCTACTGTCAGCCACAGTATCACTCGCGATATTATCAATCTTTACAATCAACAACACCCTATGAATTAGCACTCAATGAAAATCATCAGCAAACGGAGAAAGCTAAGAGCTGTCAGTGCTCAAGTAGAGCAACCTGGTTTGAGGAGATTTTTTGAGAATAGAGAAAGGATTTTATGCTTTACCCAACCCCTATTGCCAAGCTGATTGACAGTTTTTCAAAGCTGCCCGGCATTGGCATCAAAACAGCTACTCGTCTGGCTTTTTACACTATTGGCATGAGCGATGACGATGTCAATGAATTTGCCAAGAATCTACTGGCTGCTAAGCGTGAGCTGAGCTACTGCTCTGTCTGCGGCAACCTGACGGATGAAGACCCTTGTGCAATCTGCCAAGACCAGTCGCGCGATCAATCAACTATTTTGATAGTTGAGGACAGCCGGGATGTGTCAGCCATGGAAAATATCCAGGAATACCACGGACTCTATCATGTCCTGCATGGCTTGATTTCACCTATGAACGGCGTTGGACCGGACGATATCAATCTCAAGAGTCTAATCACTCGTCTGATGGATAGTGAGGTGACGGAGGTTATCGTCGCGACCAATGCGACAGCGGATGGCGAAGCGACTTCCATGTATATTTCACGGGTCTTGAAACCTGCTGGGATTAAGGTGACTCGCCTAGCGCGTGGTTTGGCGGTTGGCTCCGATATTGAGTATGCGGATGAGGTTACGCTGATTCGCGCTATCGAAAATCGGACGGAATTATAAACATAAAGGATTTTTCTGGCTCTAGCTGGCTGGAACAGTCCTTTTTTCTGTTCAAAAATGCTGGGAATTGTGATATACTAAAACGGACTGATACAGAAGCTCCTGCTTAGAAGAATCGACTAGCTAGGTAGATGCAAAACCAAGCTTTTGAGCCTGATTCTTCTCGGGCTGGCAGCTTTTGTAAATCGTACTATTTTTAGAAAATGATAGGAAAAATCATGGCAAAACAAAGATTGATTTTATTGTATGGCGGACGCAGTGCAGAGCGGGAAGTTTCGGTATTATCAGCTGAGAGCGTCATGCGGGCTGTCAATTATGATAGATTCTTGGTGAAAACTTACTTCATCACCAAGGATGGAGACTTTATCCAAACTCAGGAATTTGAAGCAACGCCGGCGGCTGATGAGAAGCTGATGACCAATGCCACAGTTGATATGTCTCGGAAGATCAAGCCCAGCGATATTTACGAAAAAGGAGCGGTGGTCTTTCCGGTCCTGCATGGTCCCATGGGCGAAGATGGTTCTATTCAAGGCTTCTTAGAAGTACTCAAAGTGCCTTATGTCGGCTGTAATATTTTATCTTCTGGCCTAGCCATGGATAAAATCACGACCAAGCGAGTGCTGGAATCGGCAGGCATTGCCCAAGTCCCTTATGTAGCGCTGGTAGATGGTGAGGATCTAGAGCAAAAAATCCAAGAAATTGAGGAGAAATTGACCTATCCAGTCTTCACCAAACCTTCCAATATGGGCTCCAGTGTAGGCATTTCTAAATCGGAGAACCAAGCAGAACTGCGTGCTTCTCTGGACCTGGCTTTCAAATACGACAGTCGGGTACTGGTCGAGCAAGGAGTGACAGCTCGTGAGATTGAGGTTGGACTTCTAGGCAATGTTGACGTCAAGAGTACCCTGCCTGGAGAAGTGGTCAAGGACGTGGCTTTCTATGACTACGAAGCCAAATACATTGATAATAAAATTACCATGGATATTCCAGCTAAGATTCCAGAAAAAGTGGTGAGCCTGATGCGTCAAAATGCAGAGGCAGCTTTCCGAGCTCTGGGCGGTCTGGGACTGTCCCGCTGTGATTTCTTCTATACAGAAGATGGTCAGGTCTTCCTTAATGAACTCAATACCATGCCAGGTTTTACCCAGTGGTCCATGTATCCACTACTCTGGGAAAATATGGGGCTGGCCTATCCTGAATTGATTGAGAAGTTAGTTGGTCTAGCTGAAGAGGCATTTGCTAAGAGAGAGGCGCATCTTCTCTAAAATATGATATAATAGAGGGGCTGAAAATTTTCGGTCCTTTCTTTTTGCGAGCAAACCGAAAAATGAGGAAGAAGTATGAAACTAGATTTATATGAAATTGCAGAAGTCCTATCTGCGAAAAATGATGTGACTCAGTTTGAAAATGTCTCTCTTAGGAATGCAGAGTTTGACAGCCGTTTGATTGAGTCGGGTGGCCTTTTTGTGCCGCTTAAGGGAGCGCGTGACGGCCACGACTTTATTGCGACAGCCTTTGCTCAGGGAGCTGCTGCCACCCTATCTGAGCGTCCAGTGACAGAGGGGGTTTATATCTTGGTCGATGATGTCCTGACAGCCTTCCAGCGCTTGGCTCAGTATTATCTGGAAAAGATGCAAGTGGACGTGCTGGCGGTGACAGGTTCCAACGGCAAAACGACAACCAAGGACATGCTGGCACAACTACTAGCAACCACTTACAAGACCTATAAGACACAAGGTAATTACAATAATGAAATCGGTCTGCCTTATACGGTTCTTCACATGCCTGAGGACACAGAGAAACTTGTCTTAGAAATGGGGCAGGACCACTTGGGCGATATTCATCTCCTGTCTGAACTTGCCAAACCAAAGACGGGCATTGTAACTCTGGTCGGAGAAGCCCATCTGGAATTTTTCGGCAGCCGAGCTGAGATTGCCCACGGCAAGATGCAGATTGCGGACGGCTTGAGAAAAGACGGTCTCTTGATCGTTCCGGCGGATAAGATTGTCAATGAATTTTTGCCAGAAGACTGCAAACTGGTTCGCTTTGGTCCTGATGCGGATATCTTCCTGACGCGTCTGGAAGAGCGCAAGGACAGCTTGAGCTTTGAATGTAACTTTTTAGAGCAAAGGATTGACCTGCCTGTAACTGGCAAGTACAACGCAACTAATGCCATGATTGCGGCCTATGTGGCTCTGCAGGAGGGGGTATCTGAGGCGGCTATTGCTCAAGCCTTTTCTGAGCTAGAGCTGACCCGCAATCGAACGGAGTGGAAGAAAGCTGGTAATGGCGCGGATGTCCTATCGGATGTCTATAATGCCAATCCAACAGCCATGCGCTTGATTCTTGAGACTTTCTCGACCATTCCGGCCAATCCAGGCGGACGAAAATTGGCGGTACTGGCGGATATGAAAGAGCTGGGAGCGGACTCTAAGTCCATGCACGGCTCGATGATTACTAGCCTCAATCCAGAAATTGTGACCGACCTTTTCCTTTATGGACAAGACATGGAAGCCCTCTATGACTATGCCAAGGAAATCTACCCGCCAGGCAAGGTGCATTACTTTATCAAAAATGACGAGAAAGATCAGTTTGAACAGTTGACTAAAGCTGTCAGAGAGAGTCTAACCTCTGCTGACCAAATCCTTCTCAAAGGCAGCAATTCCATGAATCTGGCTAAGCTGGTAGAGGACTTGGAGGGGGAATTATAAGCAACAACAGGGAACCCCAGCCTTGTTCAAACCTTATATTAGAATGGGAGTTTAGGAGATGGGAATAAGAGATATGTTTACAACCAATAAAACCGAACCGCCTCAACTGGGACTTTGGTATTTTGTTCTTTTGGGGCTGGTATTTGCGATTATCTGGCTTTCCTATCGCTACTACAATCGGAAAGCTTACCAGCGGTTATTTGTTGGGATGCAAGCTTGTCAGCTGATAGGCCTCTACTCTTGGTATATGCTGACTGCTGCCCCTTTGTCTGAGAGTCTGCCTTTTTATCATTGCAGAATGGCCATGTTTGCCTTGATGTTTCTGCCTAATCGCTCAGTGTATAAATTTTATTTTGCACTTTTGGGGACTTTTGGCTCGATTGTAGCCTTTATTTATCCGATTTTCGATCCCTATCCTTTTCCCCATATCACTATTTTGTCCTTTATCATTGGCCATTTAGCGCTCTTGGGAAATTGTTTGATTTATCTTTTCAGATATTATCATACTTTCTCTATGAGCTGGCAGCGAGTGGTGTGGACGACCTTTCTGATGAATACTTTTTTGCTGGTCATCAATCTATTGACGAGGGGGTCTTATGGATTTCTCACAGATCCGCCGCTTGTTGGCAATCACGGACTCTTGCTCAATTATCTGCTTGTCTCAATCGTCTTAAGTGCAGCAGTTTGCTTGGTGTCTGACATTTTTAAGCGCGTGGAGCAAACCAAGACAGTCAGCCTAACTTAATTATCTAACGGAGGATTTATGAAAGATTTTTTAACAACGACAAAAACGGTGGCACCGCCTATCTCGATTTTATGGTATGCTGTGATGATTGCTCTGGTTTTGCTGTCTATTTGGAGCTCGCTCAAATACCATGATAATCCGCGTTTTGTCAAGGCTTTTAAGTGGATTCAGATTGCCCAGCTGTTGATGCTTTATAGCTGGTATTTTGGTTTTCGGATTCCCTTTTCCAACAGCTTGCCTTTTTATCATTGCCGCCTGGCGATGTTCGCGGTGGTTTTTTTGCCGGACAAATGGCGCAGCAAGCAGTATTTTGCTCTTTTAGGAGCCAGCGGAGCGGTCTTTGCCTTGGGCTACCCAGTCTTTGACCCCTATGATTTCCCGCACATTACCAGCATTTCTTTCTTAATTGGCCACTATGCCCTTTTGGTTAATTCCTTGATTTATCTGATGAATCACTACGACAAGACCTTGCTCAAGAAATACATGATTGTAGCTTACACCTTTGGGCTTAATCTTTTCCTAGTCGGCGTTAATCAAGTGACGGGGGGGAATTACGGTCTGCTAAAAAGTCCGCCTTTTATCCCTGATGCCCCCCTATGGATAAAGTACCTTCTTGTGTCGGTCATCCTTTCTCTGGCTCTGGTTCTCTTTGACATATTGTTTAAGATACGGTGGAAAAAGCAGTTAAGTCTGGTCCGCAGTTAGTTCACTTCAAATTTACAGCTCCTGTCAAGTTAATGTGGCAGGATTTTTTTAATTAGAAAGCTTAATTATGACTTGCTTTGCTTCTAGTAACAAATGGGCTGTTTGTCTATCAACTCTTTAAGTTGGTCGAGCTAGACACTTCTGTGACAGCTGAAGAGAAAGAAGAACCGGCTCTATTTACTGGTTTTAATCTTAATCTTTGCAATTTTCCTCTTTAGCAGTGTCATTGTCAGATTATAAGAGAAATTTTATTGACATAGGAGAATAGAATCGCTCGAGAGGGCGATTTTTATCTTCTTTAGATCATTGAAAAAAAGCGCTAAATCCGCTATAATAGGTAGGTTGAAAGGATTGAAATACTTCGATGTAAGATAAAAAAACAAATACTAAGATTCACCATTATCCTAAATGAAAGAAAGAGAAGAAGATGACTTTACAAGAAGAAATTAAGAAACGCCGGACCTTTGCCATTATCTCCCACCCGGACGCGGGGAAAACGACCATCACGGAGCAGTTACTCTACTTCGGAGGCGAGATTCGTGAGGCTGGGACAGTTAAGGGAAAAAAGACGGGTAATTTTGCCAAGTCGGACTGGATGGATATTGAGAAGCAGCGGGGGATTTCAGTGACTTCCTCTGTTATGCAGTTTGACTACGATGGCAAGCGGGTCAATATCCTGGATACGCCAGGGCACGAGGACTTCTCCGAAGATACTTACCGGACCTTGATGGCAGTGGATGCTGCGGTCATGGTTATTGACTCGGCCAAGGGGATTGAGGCTCAGACCAAGAAGCTCTTTGAGGTTGTCAAGCATCGGAATATTCCAGTCTTCACTTTTATGAACAAGCTGGACCGTGACGGTCGCGAGCCCTTGGACTTGCTGGAAGAACTAGAAGAGATTTTGGGCATTGCTAGCTACCCGATGAATTGGCCGATTGGCATGGGGAAGAGTTTTGAAGGTCTTTATGACCTCTACAATGAGCGGCTGGAGCTTTATAAGGGCGAGGAGCGCTTTGCGACTCTGGCAGAAGGTGACCAACTGTTTGCTTCTAACCCTTTCTATGAGCAAGTTAAGGAAGACATTGAGCTCTTGAGCGAAGCTGGAAATGAATTCTCAGAAGAAGCGATTTTGGAGGGCAAGTTGACACCTGTTTTCTTTGGCTCAGCCCTGACCAACTTTGGCGTCCAGACATTCCTGGAAACCTTCCTCAAGTTTGCTCCGGAACCGCATGGCCACAAGAAGACAGATGGTGAGGTAGTCGAGCCACTCAGCCCAGACTTTTCAGGCTTTGTCTTTAAGATTCAGGCCAATATGGACCCGCGCCACCGCGACCGTATCGCCTTTGTCCGTATCGTTTCTGGCGAGTTCGAGCGCGGTATGAGTGTCAATCTGCCTCGCACTGGCAAGTCTGCTAAGCTGTCTAATGTTACCCAGTTTATGGCCGAGAGTCGGGAGAATGTGACCAATGCTGTAGCTGGTGATATTATCGGGGTTTATGATACGGGGACTTATCAGGTCGGTGACACCCTGACTGTAGGTAAGAATAAGTTTGAATTTGAGCCTCTGCCAACCTTTACTCCAGAGATCTTTATGAAAGTTTCGGCTAAGAATGTTATGAAGCAAAAATCCTTCCATAAGGGGATTGAGCAGCTAGTGCAAGAGGGAGCCATTCAGCTTTATACTAACTACCAGACAGGCGAGTATATGCTGGGCGCTGTCGGTCAGCTCCAGTTTGAGGTCTTCAAGCACCGCATGGAAAATGAATACAATGCTGAAGTGGTCATGAATCCTATGGGCAAAAAGACTGTCCGTTGGATTTCACCGGATGACCTGGACGAACGTATGTCTTCTAGCCGTAACATCCTGGCCAAAGACCGCTTTGATCAGCCAGTCTTCCTCTTTGAAAATGACTTTGCCCTGCGCTGGTTTGCGGACAAGTATCCAGATGTCAGACTGGAAGAGAAGATGTAACTCAGTACCAACAATTGGAACTAAAGTTCCTAATTGTTGGACGCTAGGTGCTATTGTATAGACTAGTTAACTGCCTTATTAACTCATCGGCGAAAAAATAATCGTTTTCGCCTCTTCGTGTCGTAGTGAATGGGATTGTTATGATTGTATAACAAACTAAAGTTACTAAGGCCGAGTTCTGTTGGACCCTTGCTAGCCACTTGACTACTTTCATTAGGCGAGCTAATTAATTTGATTGGTTTTATGCTTCGACATTGCATATTTACTTGCAGGAAGAGTTTGTGAAGTTGGCGCTAGTTTATTAGAGAATCATTCTACCTCATAGAAAGGAGCTCCATGTTTCTGGAAAGAAAGCTAAAAGATCAATCTGTCTGGATCAACATTGACTCAGATAGTTTCAAAAAGAATGCCCGTATTTATCAGGATTATGAAATTGATCAGGAGACCATCGAGTATGCACTCGATAAGAACGAGCGGGCTCACATGGACTACAATCGTGAGAATGGAACGGTTGTCTTTATCTACAATGTCCTTAATCTAGCGACAGACAAGGAACATTATGAGACGATTCCCATGACCTTTGTGGTGCAGCAGGGGCGTCTCATCACCATTAGTAATCAAGACAATGCCTATGTTGTGGACATGATGAAAGCCTATACTGAGCATCATGAGCCAGTATCGGTCTATAAGTTTCTCTTCGCTAGTCTGGAGTTGGTCTCCAATTCTTACTATCCAGTCGTTGAGCGGATGGACAAGCGCAAGGATGAGATTAATGCTCTCCTGCGTCAGACAACTACCAAAAAGCATCTTTTTGCTCTGTCCGACTTGGAAACATCTATGGTCTACCTGCTTGCAGCTGCCAAGCAGAATCACATGCTCCTAGAACATATCAAAAGCCACGGCATTTACCGCCGTTTTGATGAATTAGAAACCGAGCAGTTTGAGGATGCTATGATTGAAGCTCGTCAGCTTGTTTCGATGACTGATCTGATTGCTCAAGTTCTCAGCCAGCTTTCTGGCTCCTACAATAACATCCTGAACAACAATCTGAATGACAATTTGACGGTCTTGACCATTATTTCGGTCCTTCTGGCAGTGCTTGCAGTTATCACTGGTTTCTTTGGTATGAATGTTCCTCTGCCTTTGTCTAATGATAAAAATGCCTGGATTTATATTGTTGTTATTAGTCTAATCATCTGGGGACTCCTGACTAAGCTTCTTAAATGGCTAGCCAATAAGAAGTGAACATTTGAGATTATTTTACCTTTAACAAGCACCGAGAATGGTGCTTGTTTTTTCGTGCTTGGGAAAAATAATTATTAGTACAGTTTGCATGTATTAAAAAAACTGTTATTTTATGTCATAAAATATAACATAAAAATTATAATTTTTATTGCATAAAATTTCATAATAAAGTATAATATAAGACAATTTAAAATAAGTGAGGGGTAGAAATATGGCAGAATACCTAAGCGATTTAAATTATAAAGGCAAAACATACCAATACACAGACCTTGGGAAAGCCTCAGCTCTACTAGGAGGGGATATAGAAGAACTTCCTTATTCTATTCGCATATTATTAGAAAGTATTCTTCGTAAGGAAGATGGTGTTGACGTAATAAAAGATAACATTGTTTCTTTGATGCATTATCAAGCTAAATCACCAAGCGGAGAAGTTCCTTTTAAGCCTAGTCGAGTCATTCTCCAGGATTTTACGGGTGTTCCTGTTGTGGTGGATTTGGCTAGTATGCGCGATGCTATTGTCGGGCAGGGAGGCCAAGCCGATCAGATTAATCCAGAGATTCCGGTCGATTTAGTCATTGACCACAGTGTTCAGGTGGACTTTTATGGCCGTGACACAGCTCTGGAGGCCAATATGAACCAAGAGTTTGTCCGCAATAATGAGCGCTACGAATTTCTCAAATGGGCAGAAAAATCTTTTGATAATTATCGAGCTGTTCCTCCTGCTACGGGGATTATCCATCAGGTCAATATCGAGTTTCTCAGTGATGTCATCATTGAAAAGGATGGCCAACTCTATCCGGACAGCATGTTTGGGACGGACAGTCATACGACTATGATTAATGGTATCGGTGTTCTGGGCTGGGGAGTCGGTGGGATTGAGGCTGAAGCTGCCATGCTAGGTGAGGCTTCATATTTTCCAGTTCCTGAGGTGATTGGTGTTCGTATCTTGGGCAAGCTGCCTAAGATTGCGACTGCGACGGATTTAGCTTTAAAGGTTACGCAAATCTTGCGGCAGGAAAATGTTGTTGGCAAATTTGTCGAGTTCTTTGGGCCTGGTTTGTCTAATCTAAGCCTGGCTGACCGAGCAACAGTGGCTAATATGGCGCCGGAATACGGAGCTACCTGTGGTTATTTTCCGATAGATGAGGAAACGCTCAATTATATGCGCCTGACCAATCGATCAGAAGATCATATCGAGCTGACCCGTCTCTATGCTCAAAAAAATCACCTCTTCTATAATGAAAAGGTTGAGCCGAACTATACCAAGGTAGTCGAAATTGATTTGTCCAGCATTGTGCCGAGTATCTCAGGACCCAAGCGACCCCAAGATTTGATTGAATTAACAGCTGCTAAAGAAGAATTTCAAGCTAGTATAGTGAGAGAAGCGGGGGTCCGAGGCTTTGGATTAGATGAGAACGAGCTAGAAAAGTCTGCAGTGGTCCAGTTTTCTGACCATGATGAGACGATTAAGACGGGTCATGTGGCTATCGCTGCTATTACTAGCTGTACCAATACATCTAATCCCTATGTGCTGATGGCGGCAGGGCTTTTGGCCAAGAAAGCAGTAGAAAAAGGCTTACAGGTTTCAAAGACTGTCAAAACTTCTTTGGCTCCGGGCAGCAAGGTAGTCACAGGCTATCTCAAGAAGAGTGGTCTGCAAACTTATCTGGATCAGCTTGGTTTCAATCTTGTCGGCTATGGCTGCACCACTTGTATTGGAAATTCAGGCGATCTCCGACCGGAAGTGGCTCAGGCGATTACGGATACTGACTTGCTGGCTAGTGCTGTTCTTTCAGGAAATCGGAATTTTGAAGGACGGATCAATCCATTGGTCAAGGCCAATTTCCTAGCTAGTCCGCCCTTGGTAGTTGCCTATGCTCTGGCTGGAAATACCAATATTGATCTGACTAGTGAGCCGTTGGGTTATGATCAAAAGGGGCAGCCTGTTTATTTGATGGATTTGATGCCAGAGCACGATTTGGTTGCAGATTATGTTCAAAAATACGTGACGCGCCAGCTTTTTGAAAAAGAATATGCCCATGTGTTTGACGACAATGAAAAATGGAATCAGATTCCGACAGCGTCTTCTCAAAATTATCAGTGGAACCAGGCTTCGACCTATATTCAAAATCCACCTTACTTTGATGGCTTAGCTGATGATTTAGCCATTCAACCACTGAAAAATCTTGCAGTGCTGGCAAAATTTGGGGATACGGTGACGACAGACCATATCTCCCCAGCAGGAAATATTGCCAGAAACAGCCCAGCGGCTTCCTATTTACTGGAGCACGGAGTGGATTACCAAGAGTTTAATTCTTATGGCAGCCGTCGGGGCAATCATGAGGTCATGATGCGGGGGACTTTTGCCAATATTCGGATTAAAAATGAATTGGCGGATGGGAAAATTGGTGGTTACACAGATTATAAAGGAGAGTTGCTATCCATTTATGAGGCGGCCATGCGCTACAAAGAGGAGCAAATTGGCACCATTGTCCTAGCTGGCAAAGACTACGGTATGGGGTCCAGCCGTGATTGGGCAGCTAAGGGGGCTAATCTTTTGGGTGTCAAGGTGGTGCTGGCAGAGAGTTTTGAGCGTATCCACCGGTCCAATCTGGTCATGATGGGTATTATTCCTCTGCAGTATCTAGAGGGTGAAAATGCGGCTAGTCTGGGTTTGACAGGTAAGGAAAGTTTCGACATCAATCTGCCACAGGACCCACAAGTTGGTCAGCTAGTTGATGTAGTAGCTCGAAAGGGTGCTGAAGAAATAGCTTTTCAAGCTCGGCTGCGCTTTGATGCAGAGGCGGATATTCGTTACTACGAAAATGGAGGAATTTTACCCATGGTCGTTAGAAAGAAATTAGAGGAGGTGTGAGCATGAGTCAGACGGACGGTTTGAAAGATACCATTGCCTGTGATACCAGGATTAGCCAGATTGTTGATGATTCTTTGTCTTATGCAGGCTACAATATTTCTGAATTGGTAGAGCACCAAGCGAGTTTTGAAGAGGTGATTTATCTGCTGTGGCATTTGCATTTGCCGACTCAAATTGAGCTCAAGCATTTTGAAGAAGATCTGCGAGCTAATTATGCCATTAGCGATGCGGTGGAGCAGTGTATTCTCATCCAGTCCCGCAAGCACCTTCATCCCATGAGTGTCTTGCGCTCAACGGTCAGTCTTTTGGGCGTTTATAATGTCCATGCTGAGGAAGCATCTCTAGAAGCTACCTATGAGCAGAGCATCCAGCTTATGGCAAAGATGCCGACTATTATTGCGGCTTTTGCCAGACTGAGGTCGGGTCAGACTCCGATAGAGCCGCGGGAGGATTTAGGTTTTGCGGCCAATTTCCTCTATATGCTAAAGGGAGAAGAGGCTAGTGAGCTTGAAGTCAAAGCCTTTAACTGCGCCTTGGTGCTCCATGCCGATCATGAACTCAATGCTTCAACCTTTGCGGCTCGAGTCTGCGCCTCAACCTTGACCGATATTTATTCCTGCGTGACAGCAGCAGTTGGAGCGCTCAAGGGCTCCCTTCATGGCGGTGCTAATGAATGTGTCTTTGATATGCTGAAAGAGATCAGAGAGGAAGGGGATTGCCAGGCCTACCTAGACCGCAAGCTGGCCTCTCACGAGAAGATTATGGGCTTTGGTCACCGGGTTTACAAGACCCAAGATCCGCGTGAAAAATACCTGCGACAAATGGCCAAGGACTTGACACAGGGAACCAAGGATGAGGTCTGGTATCAGCTTTCAGAGGAAATTGAAGCCTATATGAAGCATACCAAGCATCTGATACCGAATGTCGATTTTTATTCGGCTACTGTTTACCATGTGCTGGGCATTGACAGCAGTATCTACACCCTGATTTTTGCTATGAGTCGGGTGGCTGGTTGGATTGCCCATATTCAGGAACAGCGCAAGAACAATAAGCTGATTCGGCCACGTTCTAACTATATTGGTGCTCAAGGTTTGGAGTATCTTCCAATTGGAAGGAGATAAAATGGCAGATAAGATTTTGTTTGAGAAAGGGCGGTTGCAGGTGCCGGATGCTCCTATTATTCCTTACATCCAAGGAGACGGGATTGGGGTTGATATCTGGGAAAATGCCCAGCTGGTCTTTGATAAGGCAGTGGAAAAGGCTTATGGTGGCCAGAGAAAGGTTGTTTGGAAGGAAGTTTTGGCTGGGAAAAAAGCAGCAGACCAGACAGGTGACTGGCTACCGGATGAAACGCTGGCAAGGATTAAGAGCCATCTAGTGGCTATTAAGGGCCCGCTAGAAACCCCAGTCGGAGAAGGGATTCGTTCGCTGAATGTGGCCCTGAGACAAGAATTGGACCTCTACGCCTGCCTGCGGCCGGTTCGTTATTTCAAGGGAGTTCCCAGTCCGCTCAAGCATCCAGAGAAGACAGATATCACGATTTTTCGGGAAAATACAGAAGACATCTATGCAGGGATTGAGTGGGAGAGCGAAACAACTGCAGTCCAAAAAGTTATCGATTTCCTGCAGAAGGATATGCAGGTTGACAAGATTCGCTTTCCAGAAAGCTCTGCTATTGGGATTAAGCCTATCTCTAAGCAAGGAAGCGAGCGGCTGATACGGGCGGCTATTGACTATGCACTAGCCAAAGGACTGAGCCGGGTGACTCTGGTCCACAAGGGCAATATCCAGAAATTTACAGAGGGCGGTTTTCGAAAATGGGGCTATGAACTAGCTCAAAGAGAGTATGCGGACGAGCTGGGTTCTGGAAAACTAATCATCCAGGATGTGATTGCAGATAATTTTCTGCAGCAGATTTTGCTTTTTCCAGAGAAATTTGATGTTGTCGCCTTGACCAATCTAAATGGTGACTATGCCAGCGATGCCTTGGCTGCTCAGGTGGGAGGAATCGGTATTGCGCCAGGGGCCAATATCAATTACGAGACGGGTCATGCTATTTTTGAAGCAACTCATGGGACGGCGCCAGATATAGCGGGTCAAAATAAGGCTAATCCTTGTTCTCTTATCTTATCAGGGGCCATGCTCTTTGATTACATTGGTTGGTTGGAGGTCTCTCATCTCCTGACTAAGGCCGTTGAGAAAGCTCTCTTTGAGCAAAAAGTGACAGGGGATTTTGCCAGTCAGCTGGAAGGAGTAGCAGCTTTGACCACTAGTCAATTTGCTGAGGAGCTGCTGGCTAATATAGAAAAGTGCTCATAGTGAAGAAAAAAGCGATGAGGGAACTGCCTATCTAGACGGTCTCTTCATCACTTTTTTGTCTTTTTCGATATTCCAGTCCCCAGCCGATGATCCAGCAGAAGACTAGTAGATAATTTTCAATCCAGCCCAGTAGATTGGCTTGATTCGCCTTTTCCAGATAGCCTAGCAGATGGTTGGTTCCAAAGCCCAGCCCGCCCAGAATCAGTGCTAGCAAGGTCATACGCAGATAGAACCAATCATACTTTATGTTGGCAGCAATGACTAAAGGCAGAATAGCCAGATTCCAGAAACCAATTTCCCGCTGCCAGTAGGGAGCTAGACCATAGATGGACTCATTGCCCAAGAGCTGGGGCTGGAAAATCTGGATTGTAGCTGCGCCCAGCATAGCTAAGATTAGTAAAATGAAAATCACTCGTAAAAATTTATTCATACCTGTCTCCTTTCTTCTTTGTAGATTATAATGTTTTTGAAAATGATTTTCAAGTTTTCATTTTTTACAAAAGAAATCTCTAATAAAATATTTTACAGCCAAGTCCTATCTTTTTAGGTACTTTTGTGGTATACTAGATTAGTTGCAGAAATACAGTTTTTCTATTCAGTGGGAACTAGCGACCGAGTTGGCGCTTTTTTAGTGCCTAGACTTGAGAGACCATATTTATGAAGAGAAGAGCGAATACTCTCAGAAAATCGAGATTTAGCAAGAGAAAAGCACTTGGTATGTTTCGATAGTTGAGTATCAAAAGCCTTATAAGGTGGCTTCGCACCGCCTTTAGAAAGAAGAAGAACATTGAAATTTAATGAATTACATTTATCTGCTGAATTACTAGCAGAGATTGAAAAAGCTGGCTTTGTAGAAGCAAGCCCCATTCAAGAGCAGACGATTCCACTTGCTATGGCAGGTAAGGATGTCATTGGTCAGGCCCAGACAGGGACAGGAAAGACAGCGGCCTTTGGCTTCCCGACTTTGGAGAAGATTGATACAGATAATCCTGCTGTGCAAGCATTGATTATCGCTCCAACCCGTGAATTGGCTGTGCAGAGTCAGGAAGAGCTTTTCCGTTTTGGCCGGAGCAAGGGTGTCAAGGTGCGTTCTGTCTACGGTGGCTCCAGCATCGAAAAGCAAATCAAGGCCCTCAAGTCTGGTGCTCATATCGTCGTAGGAACACCTGGCCGTCTCTTGGACTTGATCAAACGCAAGGCGCTTAAGCTGAATCAGATTGAAACTTTGATTTTGGACGAAGCGGATGAAATGCTTAACATGGGCTTTTTGGAAGACATTGAGTCTATCATTTCACGAGTGCCAGAAGAACGTCAGACCTTGCTCTTTTCAGCGACCATGCCGGATGCTATCAAGCGTATCGGTGTCAAGTTCATGAAGGAGCCTGAGCATGTCAAGATTGCTGCTAAAGAGCTGACGACAGAGCTGGTGGACCAGTATTATATCCGTGTCAAAGAAAATGAAAAATTTGATACTATGACCCGCCTGATGGACGTGGAGCAGCCAGAGCTGTCAATCGTCTTTGGCCGGACCAAGCGTCGGGTGGACGAGCTGACTCGTGGCCTAAAAATCCGCGGTTTCCGAGCAGAGGGTATCCATGGTGATTTGGACCAAGGCAAGCGCCTCCGCGTTCTGCGCGACTTTAAAAACGGCAATTTGGATGTCTTGGTGGCGACAGATGTGGCTGCGCGTGGATTGGACATTTCTGGTGTGACCCACGTCTACAATTATGACATTCCGCAGGATCCAGAAAGCTATGTTCACCGGATTGGCCGGACAGGTCGTGCCGGTAAGTCAGGTCAGTCTATCACTTTCGTATCACCAAATGAAATGGGTTATCTGCAGATTATCGAAAATCTGACCAAGAAGCGTATGAAAGGCCTTAAGCCAGCGACTGCAGAGGAAGCTTTCCAAGCTAAGAAAAAAGTTGCTCTTAAGAAGATTGAACGCGATTTTGCGGATGAAAGCATCCGTTCTAACTTTGAGAAATTCGGCAAGGATGCCCGCAAGCTGGCAGCAGAATTCAGCCCAGAAGAGCTGGCTATGTATATCCTCAGCTTGACGGTGCAGGATCCAGATGCTCTTCCTGAAGTAGAAATTGCCCGTGAAAAACCATTGCCATTTAAACCGTCTGGCGGTGGATTTGGCGGAAAAGGCAAGGGCAGTCGTGGCGGAAATAGCAACCGTCGCAGTAATGACAACCGAGGTGGCCGTCGCGATCAATTTAAGAAAGGTCGCAAAGACGAGCGTTTTGACAAAGAAAATCGCTACCGCAAGGACCACAAGAAGCCACGCAATACTTCTAGCGAAAAGAAAACCGGCTTTGTTATCCGTAATAAGGGTGATAAATAAAAAGTTAGAACTCTGATACATCAAATATGTATCGGAGTTTTTTCTTTTGATGAGATGTTAATGCTATTATACTCGTCTTTTGTAAAAAAATTTGATTGGAACATTTAAATATTTTATGATAAAAGGCGCCACAATCTTGTGGCGTTTTTTGTGAGAAATCTTATAAGCAAAAAGTACATAAAGTGTAATTTAGTTACTTGGTTATCAAATCAAACAAAATAGTACACGATTTATTAATTATTGTAAACAAACAATTAATAAAAAAGATATAATAAGCTATTGACTATATTATATCATAATGATATAATGAATTTACAAACAAAAAGAAACAAGGTGAGGTAATAATGGAGCTTTCTCAATTGTTTGATAAAGAGTTAGTTTTTTGTCTAACTGCAAAAAGTCAAGAAGAGTTATTTTATCAGGTAGCTGACTTACTGGAAGAGAGAAAAATTGTCAAGCCTTCTTATAAAGAGGCTCTGATAAAAAGAGAGCAATCTTTTCCAACTGGATTGGATATGGAGTTTTTAGGCAAAGACTTGCCAAATGTAGCTATTCCCCATACAGACATTGAGCACAACTTAACAGAGAATGTGGTTGTGGTTAAGTTGGAAGAGCCCGTGACTTTCCACAATATGATTGCACCTGCACAGACAGTTTCAGTCTCTCTTTTATTCTTTATTATTAACCATTCTAGCTCAAGTCAAACTAACATTTTGGCACAGCTTATGGACTTCTTCACTAGCCAAGGCAATTTAGCTGAGTTAGCTAAGTGCAACACTGATGAAGATTTGTTTCGTTATATTTCAACAGTCATCAAATAAATTAAATGGAGGTTTTTACCATGATTAAAATTTTAGCAGCCTGTGGAGCTGGTGTGAATTCCAGCCACCAAATCAAAAGTGCCCTTGAGGAAGAGTTGTCAAACCGTGGTTATGATATTCATTGCGATGCGGTAATGGTTAAGGATGTCAATGAAGATTTAATTCAAGGATACGACATCTTTACACCAATTGCAGCAACAGATTTGGGCTTCACACCAGAAATTCCTGTTATTGAAGCAGGACCGATTCTTTTCCGTATCCCAGCTATGAGTGCTCCGGTGTATGACAACATTGAAGCGGCCATTAAAGAGCATGGTCTAAGTTAGGTTATAAAAGGTTAAACCAGGAGGTTTTGTTATGAATGCTATTATTGATATAGCGAATAAGTTCTTTGATCCCATTATAAAAATGGGCGGCCCGATAGTCATGCTGATTATCTTGACTGTCTTGGCTCTGTTATTTGGTGTGAAATTTTCTAAAGCTTTGGAGGGTGGTATTAAGCTAGCCATTGCTTTGACGGGTATCGGGGCCATCATCGGTATGCTGAATGGAGCTTTCTCAGCTTCACTTGCAAAATTCGTTGAAAATACAGGCATTCAGCTTAACATCACAGATGTTGGCTGGGCTCCTTTAGCAACGATTACTTGGGGTTCTCCATGGACCTTGTACTTCTTGCTTATCATGCTGATTGTCAATGTCGTTATGCTGGTTATGAAAAAGACAGATACACTGGATGTTGACATCTTTGATATTTGGCACTTGTCCATCACCGGACTACTAATTAAGTGGTATGCGGATAACAATCATGTGAGTCCAGCTGTATCACTACTGATTGCGACTGCAGCAGTTGTCCTAGTCGGTGTTTTGAAAATCATCAACTCAGACTTGATGAAGCCAACATTTGATGATCTTTTGAATGCACCAAGTTCATCTCCGATGACGTCTACTCACATGAACTATATGATGAATCCTGTCATCATGGTTTTGGATAAGATTTTTGATAAATTTTTCCCTTGGTTAGATAAGTATGACTTTGATGCTGCGGCTCTGAATAAAAAGATTGGTTTCTGGGGCTCTAAGTTCTTTATCGGTTTCCTTCTCGGGGTGGTCATTGGTTTTATGGGAACTCCACACCCTGTAGCAGGTGCAGAAGATGCAAATACTTGGCAATTAGTCATTAAAGGTTGGTTGACTCTAGGTTTGACTGCCGGTGTCTGCTTGGAATTGTTCTCATTGATTGGTTCATGGTTCATTGCAGCTGTAGAACCACTTTCACAAGGTATTACAAACGTTGCTACAAAACGTCTACAAGGCCGTAAATTTAATATCGGTTTGGACTGGCCTTTTATTGCAGGTCGTGCTGAAATCTGGGCTTGTGCTAACGTACTTGCACCAATCATGCTGATTGAAGCAGTTCTTCTTTCTAAAGTAGGGAATGGTATTCTACCATTGGCTGGTATCATTGCAATGGGCGTAACTCCAGCGCTCTTGGTAGTTACACGTGGCAAACTCTTACGTATGATTGTGTTTGGAAGTCTTTTGCTCCCGCTCTTCCTGTTGTCAGGAACTCTGATTGCACCATTCGCAACAGAACTTGCTAAAGGTGTTGGTGCCTTCCCTGAAGGAGTCAGCAAATCGCAATTAATCACTCACTCTACGCTAGAAGGACCGATTGAGAAGCTGCTAGGCTGGACTATCGGTAATACTACAACTGGTGATATTAAAGCAATCATCGGTGCAGTTATCTTCTTGGGAGCTTATGTAGGAATCTTTGCTTGGTATAGAAAACAAATGATCAAACGTAACGAAGCCTACGCTGCAAAGGAAAAATAAAAGCTTGTGGCTAGAATAAGATATAAAGTAAGCCATAAAAACAAATAGTCAAGCGAAGAAAACTAGGCTGATATAGATAAAGTCTAGTTTTCTTGTTGTAGAACAGATTAAATAGTACTAATTAACTAATTTATAGATTTAAATTCAACATATAAGCTATTTAAAATAAAAAAATTCACAAATCTTTGTTTATATGCTGGAACTGTTGTATAATAAGGTGAAGGTGAGTCTGTAAGAAATTCAGGAGCAAAAGGAGAATGTAAAATGAAAGAAAGTAGACATAGAATCATTCTGCAAGAACTGGATCAAACAGGTGTGGTTGCTGTCAAAAATCTCAAAGAAATGCTAGGCGTCACGGATATGACCATCCGTCGGGATTTGATTGATTTGGAGAAGCAGGGCATGCTGACCCGAGTTCATGGCGGAGCCCATAAGAAGGTCAAAAATGCTCTCAACGAGATTTCTCACTCAGAAAAGCAAATGCTGAATGTTGAGGAGAAGAAGCAGATTGCCCGTAAATGTGCGGATTTGATTGTTGACGGGGATACGGTCTTTATTGGGTCAGGCACCACAACGGATTTTATAGGAGACTATTTGGATGGCAAAAATATCAGCATCGTCACCAATTCGCTACCAATTTTTGAAAAGTTAAAAGAAAGAGCCAATTTAGATTTAATTCTGATTGGCGGACGCTATCGGGCTAAGACTCAAACCTTTGTCGGTCAGTTTGCCAATAATCTTTTGAAAGAAATCAAGGTTTCTAAGGCTTTTATTGGGGCGAATGGTATTGACGGTCATAATGTTACGACCAGCAATGAAGAGGAAGGCAACGGCGACGCGATTATCCTTAACAATGCCATCAGCAAATACATTGTAGCCGATAACAGCAAGTTTGACAGCTATTCTTTCTATTCTTTTTACCGGCTGGACAACCTCAGTGCAGTTGTGACGGACGACAATATCGCTCCGAAAGTCAAGGAAAAATACAGCACCTATATTGAAATTTTGTGATGTCTGACCGATGAGAGAAACCTAGCTCAAATGAATAATTTATAGATGCTGTGACTGGGATTTTGTCTAGAAATTCTAGTCGCAGCTTTTTTATATCTTGGTCGATTTTTGTAAACAACAGTCTTGACTTTGCTGCGGAATTCCTTATATAATAAAATATATTATTAAATTTTAGGAGGTCTTATGACAATCAATATAGTGATTTTTGCGGCTGTGTCGCTTTTTCGTTTGGTGTTTTTGAGGAAATCCTCTCAGAATGAGCAGGATATTCTGGCCAAGGGTGGCATGGAGTACGGGGTGAAAAACTCAACTATCATGAAGTACCTACACATGCTTTTTTACGCGGTCTGCTTTCTGGAGTTGATCCTGAAAAAGCCAGCTTTTGACTTTGTGAGTCTATTGGGCGCTGTCTTGTTGCTCTTTTCTATGTTTATGCTCTACCTTGTTGCTAAGCTCTTGGGACCAGTTTGGACCATCAAGCTAATGCTGGTTAAGGATCATAAGTTTGTTGACCACTGGCTCTTTCGCAATGTCAAACATCCTAATTATTTCCTGAATGTTGTACCAGAATTGGTGGGCTTGGCCCTGCTCAGTCATGCCTACTTTGCTCTTTTCATCCTCTTCCCGATTTACTGTATCACCCTTTACGTTCGTATCAAGGAAGAAGAGCAGTTACTCAAGGAAGTTATCATTCCAAATGGCATTGCTGGTGAATAAAGTTAATAAAATGCATATCGACTGCAAAAGAAAGTCTAGGACCTTTATGTCCTAGACTTTTCTTGCATTAATTTTCGTATTTCATCAGCCATTTGCTGGGGTTGGTCCGATTCGAAAAGTAAAGTATTTTCTTCAGGCTGGTGGGCAGTTTGGCTGAAAGCCAAAACTGGCTTCCCCTTGCTGATAGCTCTTTGAACAATCTGGTCGACTTCTCCCCAGTGATTGATATCCAAGTAAATATCCGCCCTATCGAGCAAGTCTTCAATAAAGTCATCCTGGTGAATATTGGTGTAGAGGTTGATATTGGGATAGTCATTAAAGCTGGCTAAGTAAGGAGAAATATTGGTCTTAGCAGCTATGTGAAATTCTAATTCTGGCAGATTTTCTGCTAAATAGGCCAGTTGTTCCAAAGTATCAGAAGCCGTCAGCGTAAAGGCATGGAAATTGCCCTGTGGACGCTCCTTGATGATAAGCTCTTCCTTGCTCATAGCGATAGAGTTGCTGGGAATATCTTGGAAAATCAAGCTGTTGGCTCCAATGATGACATTATCACCAATGGTCACACCTTTGAGAATCACAGTATTGGCCCCAATCCAGCAGTTAGCTCCAATCTTGACTGGCGCAACACTATAATCAATCTTCTCGATATGGTAATTAGAATACTGATGATTGTGGTCAAAAATACGGACGCCATCACCAAACATGGTGTCCTTGCCGATTTCGATAGAGTGCTGACAGCGGACAGTGCAGTGATCGTTAAAGAAAACCCGGGTTCCTAGCTTGAGTTGTGCGCCGCTGGCTACATTGAGGCTGGTAAAAGATTGGAAGATGACATCTTGACCGATATCAAGATGACTATCTGGGGAAATTTCGATATGATGAAAGTCGCCTTTAAACTGGATTTCAGGCATGTTGAGTCCTTTCTTTGATGTAAGCCAGTTTGGCTTGTCTAGTTTTCTTTTTAAAAAGTGCTTCAGCCGACATGGCAGCCGGCTTGCTAGGGTGTTCTTCTTGGTAAAGTAAGGTAACTGGCAGCCGAGCGCGGGTGTACTTGGCGCCTTTGCCAGCTTGATGTTTTTTGAGTCGGGCTTGGACATTCGTTGTGTAGCCAGTATAGAGGGAGCCGTCCCCGCATTCAAGCACGTACATATATGCTTTATTTTCCATAGTAAATCTCGTGAATCTCCGGAGTGTAGCTGCCGTCCTGATTGTGAATAAAGAGAGGAGGCAGGATTTTTAGACCGTCGCGGGAACCATCTTTAATAGCTTCGATAAGTAGCATATTGGCCTCTTTACCCAACTTTGGATAGACAAACTGGATGCGCTTGGGAGCCAGGTTGTGGGCTTGCATGGTATCTAAAATATCTAAAAAGCGTTCTGGTCGATGAACCATAGCCAACCGACCATTAGATTTGAGGACTCGCTGGGCAATTTTGCAAATCTCTCCCAGATTGGTTGAGATTTCGTGGCGGGCTAAAAGGTAGTGCTGGCTTTCATTGAGATTGGATTTCTTGTCAACCTTGAAATATGGCGGATTGCAGAGAATCATATCAACCTTGCTGCCAGTGATATAGCGTCCTAGGTTTTTCAAATCGTCCTGAATGACCTGCATTTGCTGAGTCAAATCATTGAGCTCAATGGAGCGCTCGGCCATGTCTGCCAGACGTTCCTGAATCTCGACTGCTAAAATCTGAGCCTTGGTGCGAGTGCTGGCAAAAAGTCCAACAGCGCCATTTCCAGCACAGAGATCAACGATTAGACCCCGCTGAGGCAGCTTGGGAAAGCGGGAAAGCAGCACGCTGTCTACCGAATAGCTGAAGACCTCACTGTTTTGAATAATCTTGACATCCGTTGAAAAGAGCTGGTTGACTCGTTCTCCGTCTTTTAGTTTTGCTTCGTTCATAAGTCAATTATAGCATGATTTAGCAAGGATTCCAAAGGGATATGGGAAGTTTTTGCACAATCAAAAAAACATGCGAGGGCTCTCGCATGTTTCCATGAGCTTAAATGATAATTCTTTTTTTAGCTAGCTCTTAATCAAATCTGTATTTCTGCTTGATGGTGCAGGCAACAAAGACAAGCCCGAAAACGACCATGAGAATCAGATAGACTGGTAAAGTTGCGGCTGTCAGCGTCGCAATTTCCAAAAGGTGCTGCAGGACAAAAGCTGATAGATAGAAGCCAAAGACAGAGAAGATAATAAGCAGGCTGCGCCAGAGGTTGAGTGGCAGACAGGCCCGGATGACTGACAGGAAGCTGATGCTGCCTAGCAAGTAATAGGTCAGGGTGGCCATTTCTATATCGCTCCAGCCATGACTGCTGCCCCAGATGCGCACAAATAGCACGCTGAAGACAATCATGAGGGAGCTTGGCAGAGCTAGCTGCAGGGAGCGTTTGAGGAAGTGCTTTTCAACCGGCTTAATATTGCGCTCAAAGGTGAGGACAAAGGGCGGGAAACCTTCGACAAACTGGTCAATCAAGGTGATCTGAATCGGGATGAATGGGAAAATCAAGAGGTATTCAGATTTTCCTAGCAGGATACTGGCGATACAGATGATAGCCAGGATAAAGGAATAAATCGTCTTGATGAAGAAAATCGGAGCAATCCGGCCGATATTGTTAACAACCCGGCGGCCTTCAAAAAGAATCTCGGGGACATCGTTAAAGTCGGAGTTAAGAAGGACCAAGTTGGCAATTTGCCGAGTTGCGGGGTCGCCCTCGGCCATGACGATGGAGCAGTCTGCTTCACGCAAGGCCAAGATATCATTAACCCCATCTCCGGTCATGGCTGTTGTCCGACCAGCGGCCTTAAGAGTCTGGATCAGCAGCTTTTTCTGATGGGGAGAAACACGGCCGAAGATGGCTGTTTCTTCTGCTTGCTCAACCAATTCTTGATCGCTGATTTTAGAGCAGTCGATGTAGCTGTTGTAGTTGGCAAATCCAGCCTGGCTAGCAATATGGGAAACGGTCACTGGATTGTCACCAGAGATGATTTTCAGATCAACATCCTGAGAGCGCAGGTAGTCCAGTGTCTCAGCCGCTCCCTCACGAATAGGATCAGTGATTTCCAGAACAGCTAAAGCGGTCATATCTTCAGGCAGTTGAATACTGTGTTTGTCTAGCACTTGGTTGCTGTGAGCTAGCACCAAAACCCGCGATCCGCGTTTTTGAGCCTCTCCAACCGCTGCAGGATTGCTGTCCAGCAGCATTTCGGGAGCCCCCAGAAAGATAGTTCCGACACTGGATAAATGCATAGCGCCCCATTTTCGGTCACTAGAAAATGGGATGACATTGTCGCTAGTATAGGCATGGTCCAGATGGCCGTAGCCCTTGCGAATAGCTTGGGCTGTTGGGTTATTATCCTCGCTGGTTTGAATGTAGGCTGCTAAGATTTGATCGACGGTCTCATCAGAAAACTTATCTGACAGGCTATGCAAGGCTTCAACAGTCATCTTACCTTGGGTAATTGTCCCAGTCTTGTCCAGGCAGAGAGTATCCACCCGAGCCAGAGTTTCAACTGAATACATTTCCTGAACAAGCACCTTGCGCATACCTAGCTTGATGACAGCTGTCAGGAGTGACGTGACTGTCAGCAGGGCGATTCCCTTAGGCAGCATACCCAAAAGAGCTGTTGAGCTGGTAATGACAGAGTTTTTGACAGGCAATCCCTTTATCATCAGGGCTTCAAAGAAGAGAGCCATTCCGAAAGGAATGATAATTTTTCCAGTAAAGCGGGAAATTTTCCCAAGATTGTATAGAATACGCGAGTTGATAGGCTTGAGGGTTTTAGCCTCAGTCATGAGCTTGTTGGCATAGTTGTCTGCTCCGACATGGTGCACCTCAGCATAGATCTGCCCACTGGCTAGAAAGCTACCAGACAGCAGCTCAGCGCCTTCTTCCTTGAGCACTAGGTCACTCTCCCCTGTTAACATGGCTTCATTGGCCTCGGCAACACCCTCTACTACACGGGCATCACTGGGAATTTGCTCGCCAGCTGACAGCTTGATCAGGTCACCCAGTACAATTTCTTCTGGCTGAATTTTGACTTCCTGGCCGTTGCGGATGACTGTGACCAGCTCTCGGCTGACCAGATTGAGCTTGTCAATCATGTGTTTGGCTCGCAGCTCTGTGATAATACCAGTGACGGCGTTAAAGCTGATTACTGCGAAGAAGACCAGATTGCTCCAGGCTTGGACAGAGACCAAGGCTAGAGCAATAACAAAGTTAAGGGCATTAAAAAGGGTGAAAACATTCCGCTTAACGATTTGCCAGTTACTAGTACTGGTGTCACTTGTAAAATCGTTGGTCAGGCCCTGCGAAATCTTTTCATCTACTTGGGTTTGGTTTAAACCGATTAATTCTTTCTTGTTCATGAGATTAATGATACCATTTTTTTATGGAAATGGCTATCAGAATCAGCTGTTACAGCCAAAGTTTGGAAAAATATTGCAGACTATAATGGGATAGGGTATAATGGGAAAGGATGTAATAAATTTCAAGTACAATCACAGTTTGAAATAAGGAGAGTTTATGTTTTATACCTATTTGCGAGGTTTAGTGATTTTTATCCTGTGGACCTTGAACGGCAATGCACACTACCACAATAAAGAAAAGATTCCTTCAAAAGATGAAAATTATATCTTGGTTGCCCCTCACCGAACATGGTGGGATCCAGTTTACATGGCTTTTGCGACCAAGCCCAAGCAGTTCATTTTCATGGCCAAGAAACAGCTTTTTGAAAATCGCGTATTCGGCTGGTGGATTCGCATGTGTGGTGCCTTTCCCATTGACCGGGAAAATCCTGGTCCGTCAGCTATAAAATACCCTGTCAATATGCTGAAAAAGAGCAATCGCTCTCTGATTATGTTCCCAAGCGGCAGCCGGCATTCTACGGATGTCAAGGGAGGAGTAGCAGTGATTGCTAAGATGGCTAAGGTCCGTATCATGCCAGTGGTCTATGCTGGTCCCATGAGCCTCAAAGGCTTAGCAGCTGGGGAGCGCGTGGATATGAATTTTGGTAATCCCATTGATATTTCAGACATTAAGAAGATGAATGATGAGGGAGTTGAGGAAGTGGCTCGCCGTGTTCATGCTGAGTTTGACCGTCTGGATGCTGAAGTAGCACCTTACCAGACACAAAAGAAAGGCAATATTTTCTTGCGGATTTTACGTGCCTTTGTCTTTATTCCTGCTATTTTGATTGGAATTTTGACCATCATTTTCAGCTTTTTTGCTAGCTTTGTCTGGGATCCAGATAAGCATAGAAAATAAAATACTAATCAGCTTGCTGAGCAATCTTGCTTGGGAGCTGATTTTTGTATGCAAGTGAGTTATAATGTTGCTATGTTTTATAAGGAGGATGCTATGTCTCTTGCTTTTTTATCTTTTGTAACCTTATCACTGTTTATGCTGCACGAGTTTGATGAGATTATCCTGGTTCGGCCTTGGATTTCTCAGAATCAAGACCATCAAGGCTATCAAAAGGAGATGTTCATTGCCAGAAGAGGAAGTTATCTTTCTGCTGAAAGCATTGCTCTGATGATTGCGGAGGAATTTTTGCTAGCTTTTATTCTCTTGCTGCTTGCGATTCTATTTCGCATTCCCGAGCTAGCTCTGGCTATTGGCTTCTGTCATACTCTTCATCTGCTGGGCCATATCATGCAAGTGTTTCGCTTTCGTCGTTGGGTACCGGGCGGCTTCACAGCTTTGACGACTTTTCCTATACTCATCTTAGTCTTCATCCTTTATCTATATCAGCAGTCAGTTTCTTGGCCGCTGCTTCTAATTCTAAGTGTGCTAATGATGGCTTTTCTTCTAGTAAACCTTGCTTTTTTACATAGCAAAGCTCAAAAGATAGAAACTTGGATATACAGGATAAGCAAAGCAGACTAATATTACAGCTCCTATTTTTATCAATGGCCTTTCTATCTACGATTACTTGCAAAATAAAGATTTTAAAATATGACAAGCTGAAAATATTCTCGGCTTGTTTTATTTTTTTAAATGTTTTACGAATAAAAAGACAAAGGAGAAAAATATGCTTGAAGAAATCATTGAGAAGCTTAAAGAATACAAGCTCTTTGTCGGTCTGGCAGTGGTTGGCGCTGTGCTAGGTGGCTTTTTCCTCATCAAAGGAAATCATCAACCGCAAAACCAGGTAGCCGCCTTAAGTCAAGAGGTAACTTCCTCATCCAGCTCAGCTGATAAAGAAAGCGAAAAGATTGTCTCTAAGGCCAAGGCGGACGAAGAGGAAAGCGAGCAGATTACTGTGGATATTAAGGGAGCAGTCAAGAATCCTGGTGTCTATGAGCTGAGAGCAGGAGCGAGAGTCCATGAAGCCATCCAAAAAGCTGGCGGATTGACAGCAGACGCCGAGGCTAAGTCCATCAATCAGGCACAAAAATTAACGGATGAAGCAGTAATCTATGTGGCAAAGATTGGTGAAGAAGGAGCTGATGTCACCCAGACTGGCCAGCGTCAAGCAGGAGCTTCTGATTCTGCTGGTGCCAGTGGTGGAAAGTCGGACAAGGTCAATCTAAATACGGCGACAGAGGCTGAACTGCAGACTATTTCAGGCATCGGACAGAAGCGGGCTTCTGACATTATCGCCTACCGCGAAAGCAGTGGCCGCTTTAAGTCAGTAGATGATCTGAAAAAGGTGTCAGGTATTGGAGATAAGACCTTAGAAAAGCTGAAAGAATATGTCACAGTGGATTAAAAAGTTACCCCTCACCCCTATCTATCTGGCTTTCATCCTTGTATGGGCCTATTTTGCAGTCTATTCTGGAAGTTCTTTGGCTTATTTTGGGCTGGGTGTCCTTCTGCTTCGTCTCTTTTTCAGCTATCCCCTCAAAAAAAGTCTAGCTGCTTTGGCATTCCTGTCCCTTTTTGTCTTCTTTTTCTTGCTTCGTCGGGAAATGGCAGAGCAGGCCTTTAGGCAGGAAGCTCCGTCAACTAGCTCGGTTCAGGTCTTGCCAGATACGATCAAAGTCAATGGAGACTCCCTATCCTTTCGAGGGCGAACCAACGGTCGACTTTATCAGGTCTTCTACAAGATCAAATCAGCCAGTGAAAAGGAAGATTTTCAGCAACTGACAGATTTGGTCGTACTTGATATTGAAGGAGAGTTTGAACAGGCTCAGCAGCAACGAAATTTTTCGGGCTTTGACTATCAGGCTTATTTAAAGAGTCAGGGGATTTACCGTATCTTAAAAATCAATAAGATTAAGTCACTAAGACCAATTTCCAGCCTGAATCCACTGGATTGGCTGTCTGTTTGGCGGAGAAAAGCGCTGGTCTATATTCGAAGTAATTTTCCCAGCCCGATGAGTCATTATATGACTGGACTCTTGTTTGGTGACCTGGATACGGAGTTTGCGGAAATGAGTGACCTGTATTCTAGCTTGGGTATCATCCATTTGTTTGCCTTGTCTGGTATGCAGGTCGGTTTCTTTTTGGATGGTTTTCGCAGAATTCTTCTACGTTTGGGGATGAAGAGGGAGACAGTAAACGCCTTGCAGCTGCCTTTTTCATTTATCTACGCTGGACTGACAGGCTTTTCTGTTTCTGTTGTCAGAAGCTTAGTTCAGAAGTTATTGGCCCAGCAAGGATTGACCAGACTTGATAATTTTGCCCTGACACTGATGGTTCTCTTTATCATCATGCCCAATTTTCTTCTGACAGCTGGCGGTGTCTTATCCTGTGCTTATGCTTTTTTGATTTCTATGATGGATTTTGAGAAGTTGTCGCCGTTTCGGAAGCTTTTAGCGGAAAGTCTGACTATTTCATTGGGGATTTTGCCTATACTAATCTACTATTTTTCTGAATTTCAGCCTTGGTCCGTGATTTTAACTTTTCTATTTTCACTACTCTTTGATCTGCTGATGCTGCCAGGCTTAACCCTCATTTTTATTTTGTCGCCACTTTTAAAAATCACTCAAGTCAATTTTTTCTTTGAGTTACTAGAAGATGTGATTCGTTGGGTAGCTGATTTTGCTCCGCGCCCTTTGATTTTTGGAAAGCCCAACCTCTGGTTACTGTTCGCTCTGCTTTTGGTTTTGGCTTTAATCTATGACTTTCGGAGAAAGAAAAGCTGGCTTTTATCTTTTAGTTTGCTAGCTCTTCTCTTATTTTTCCTAACAAAGCATCCGCTGCAAAACGAGATCACAGTAGTGGATATTGGTCAGGGAGATAGCATTTTTCTCAGGGACTGGCGAGGCAGGACGGTTTTGATTGATGTAGGAGGACGAGTCGAGATAGGAAAGAAAGAGGCTTGGCAGGAGCGACAGACTTCATCCAATGCAGAAAAGACCTTAATTCCCTATCTCAAAAGTCGTGGCGTTGCTAGTCTGGATGTATTGGTCCTGACTCATACCGATACCGATCACATGGGAGATATGCTGGAGGTAGCTAAGCATTTTTCCATCAAGGAAATCTATGTTTCTAAAGGAAGTCTGACTCAGCTTGATTTTGTTCAAAAACTGGAGCAGATAGAAACTTCTGTCCATGTCGTAGAAGTAGGAGATGAGATTCCGGTATTTGACTCAGTTTTGCAGGTTCTCTATCCTAGCGGAACAGGAGACGGTGGAAATGATGATTCAATTGTACTCTACGGGGAGTTCTTTCAGACAAAATTTTTGTTTACAGGTGATTTGGAAAGACAAGGAGAAACCGAACTGCTGCAGCGCTTCCCTCAGCTGAAAGCGGATGTCTTAAAAGCAGGGCACCATGGTTCCAAAGGCTCGTCCAGTCCAGAGTTTTTAGAGCAAATTCAGCCGAAACTGGCCTTGATATCAGCCGGTCAGAATAATCGTTATCGTCATCCGCATCAGGAAACTTTGCAAAGATTTGAGAAGTTTAATACAGCCATCTATCGAACTGACCAGCAGGGGGCCATTCGGTTGACTGGTTGGAATTCCTGGAGGATTGAAACAGTTCATTGATAGCCGCGCTAAAGATGCCAACTCATACTTTGTAGACTGCTTAGCTTCAGTCAGGAAGTCATATTGATTTATTTATGCATTTGTGATAAGATAATGGGTATAAAAAATTATAGAGGAGAATTTTATGTTTGCTGCATATAAAAAATTCTGGACACATTATGCTGATTTTTCAGGTCGTTCAAGTCGATCAGACTATTGGTGGGTAGTTTTGTGTCATGTTATTGTTACTGCACCGCTATTTATCATTTTTTGGGCATCTGCTTTTGGAAGTATTCTTTCAGCAGCAGTTCAAGACTCAACTTATGGATATGAATCAGATCCATCAGCAATCTTGGCTGGAGCAGGATTCGCTGTAATCTTTATTTTCATCTTAATTCTCTATGCTCTGGCAACTTTTGTACCTAATTTAGCTATCATTGTCCGTCGTTTACGTGATGCTGGTTATCATTGGGCATTTCTTTTCTTGTATGTTGGTCCTTTTTTACTATCATTTATTCCAGTTCTAAATATTATTGCAGGAATAGTATCTCTTCCATGTAGTATTGCTTTGATTGTTTTGCTTTGTCAAGGATCTAAGCCTGAAATGGTTGGAAATTCATATGGTCAGCAAAACTTCCAAGGCCAACAGTTTGGCCAACAGCCATACAATCAAGGTTTGAACTATGAAAAACAACCGCAACAAGGTGGTTTCCAAAGTCAACCATTTGGTCAACAGCCACAGCAAGGCGGTTTCCAAGGCCAACAGTTTGGTCAGTCACAACAACCTGTTCAAAATCAACAGTTTGGCCAACAGTCACAGCAAGGTGGTTTCCAAGGACAACAATTTGGTCAACAACCACAGCAACCAGTCCAAAACCAATCATTTGGTCAACAACCACAACAACCTGTTCAAAATCAACCATTTGGCCAACAGCCTCAACAAGGTGGTTTCCAAGATCAGCAGTTTGGTCAACAGCCACAACAACCTGTCCAAAACCAACCATTTGGCCAACAACCACAGCAAGGTGGCTTCCAAGAACAGCAGTTTGGTCAACAGCCACAACAACCAGTTGCGAATCAAAACCAGCCTGTTGAGCAAGCAGAAGCAGTTCAAAATCCATTTACTGCTGAAACATCTGAGCAGTCAACACCTCAAGATTTTGGAACTCAAGCACCTGTTGAGGATAATCCTTTTGTTTCACCAATTCAAGAGGAGCAACCTTCTACACCAGTTGAAAACAGTGTAGAGGATGCAACTGAAAACCAAGAATAAACAAAGAAAGAGTTGGAAGTTTTCCAGCTCTTTTTGCTCTGTCGCTCGCAGAAAATCTTGAACAGAACTGGACATTGATAGTTTTTTAGAACAAAGAAAAATGAAGCCATTGACAGTTCATATTTATATAGCAGATATACTCAAAAATTAGATTTTGTTTGCAAAGAAAATAGCAGACTTTCCGACTCTTTTTTGTTACAATCAATACATGAAAAAAATTGACAAATATAAAGCAGAGGAGACTTTCGGTGTTAGCTATTGAGGAAATTAAAAAAATCACGCCAAGTAACCTTCCTGCTTTGACCATTTTGGCTGGAGATGACTTGGGTCAGTTTGAGTTGCTGAAAGAGCAGTTTCTCCGCCAGATTCAGTTTCAAGCAGGTGATTTGAACACAGCTATTTTTGATATGAAAGAAGCAAACTACCAGGATGTGGAGTTGGACTTGGTCAGTCTGCCTTTTTTTGCAGATGAAAAAATCGTGATTTTGGATCATTTTGCTGATTTGACAACAGCTAAGAAGCGCTATCTGACTGATGAAGAACTCAAATCTTTTGAAAATTATCTGGAAAATCCAGCGGATACAACTCGTCTGGTTATCTTCGCAGAAGGTAAGTTGGATAGCAAGCGCCGTCTGGTTAAACTACTGAAACGGGACGGGAAAATTTTTGAGGCTGCAGAACTCAAGGAAGCAGATCTGCGGGCTTATTTCAGCAAGGAAGCGCAGACAGAAGGATTACAATTTGCTCCGACAGCTTTCGACCAGTTGCTGCTGAAATCAGGTTTTCAGTTCAGTGAAGTTAGTAAAAATTTAGCCTTTCTGAAAGGATATAAAGAGTCCGGTCAGATTGGTTTAGAAGACATTGCCGAGGCCATTCCCAAGACCCTTCAGGACAATATTTTTGATCTGACCCAGCTGATTTTACAGCAGAAGATTGATGAGGCCAGAAGCTTGGTACGAGATTTGACACTTCAAGGCGAGGATGAAATCAAGCTTATTGCTATTATGCTGGGGCAGTTTCGTATCTTTACGCAGGTTAAAGTTTTAGCAGAAAATGGCAGAGCTGAGAGTCAGATTGTGTCTGATTTGTCCGATTATCTAGGCCGCAAGGTCAATCCTTATCAAGTCAAGTTTGCTTTAAAGGATGCTCGCTCACTGAGTTTAGCCTTTCTTAAAAGGACCATGGCCTGTCTGATTGAAACGGATTACCAGATTAAGTCGGGGCTGTATGATAAAGATTACCTGTTTGATTTGGCTCTGCTCAAGATTGCGACGGGTGACTTACAAGCAAAATAGTTGAAAAATTCTAATGATTGCGTTATCATTTTTATAATCATATAGAAAAAGAGGTCTATCAAATGGCAATTATCTTACCTGATCTTCCTTACGCTTACGATGCGTTAGAGCCTTACATTGATGAAGAAACAATGCACTTGCATCATGACAAGCACCACAATACCTATGTAACGAATGTTAATGCTGCGCTTGAAAAACATCCTGAAATTGGTGAAGACTTGGAAAAATTATTGGCTGATGTGAAGTCTATCCCAGCTGATATCCGTCAGGCAGTCATCAACAACGGTGGTGGTCATCTTAATCACGCTCTTTTCTGGGAATTGATGACACCAGCAGAAACATCACCATCTGCAGAATTGGCAGCAGATATTGAAGCTACTTTTGGATCATTTGAAGACTTTAAAGCAGCTTTCACTGCAGCGGCTACAACTCGTTTTGGTTCTGGCTGGGCTTGGTTGGTTGTCAATAAAGAAGGCAAGTTGGAGGTGACCTCAACAGCAAATCAGGATACTCCTATTTCAGAAGGCAAAACTCCAATCTTGGGACTGGATGTTTGGGAACATGCTTACTATGTGAAATACCGCAATCTTCGTCCGAATTACATTCAAGCTTTCTTCTCAGTTATTAACTGGAAAAAGGTTGACCAACTTTACGCAGCTGCGAAATAAACAGGCAGTTTCAATATATAAAAAGGTGAATCGTTTAAAGATTTGCCTTTTTTAATGTTTAAAATACCTTTTTTCTGGATTTCACTTGTTATTTTCCTCATAATTTTTTATAATACAAATGCTAGGAGAAATGTTTTGAGTAAAAAAATTGTAACGATTATCGTAGCTGTAGTTTCTTGTATTTGTCTGCTGGGCTTCATCGTCCTTTTTATAACTCAACGAAATAAGGCCATTGAAAAGAAAGCACAAGAGGCTGCCCAACTTGCAACATCTAGCGAGCAAGAACAGGAGGAGGAGAAAGTCAAGCCTGATTCCAAACCAGTTGAAGAAAAGCCCAAGCCAGTTGAAAAAAGTCCAGAGGAGAAGCAGAAGGTCATGGAGGCGGACGGCCCGACTATGGATGCTTTAGGACTTCGATTTGACTATGCAAATTTGGATTTGACTCAGGTCATTCAGGCTTATATGACTGAAATGGGAATTGAACCCTCCCAGGTTGCATTTTCATATAAGGATTTGACGACTGGCAAGACCTTTGCAATGAATGATACCCAGCCTATGACTGCGGGATCGACCTACAAGCTCCCTCTCAATATGCTGGTAGTAGATGAGGTTGCTGCCGGCAAACTTTCTATGGACGAGCGGTTTGATATTACCAATACAAACTATGAATATAGGGGCGAGCATGATAACTATGTTGGTGCTTTCAACGGTGCTATGAGAATATCAGACATGCAGGAATATTCCTTGGTTTATTCTGAAAATACTCCAGCCTACGCTTTAGCAGAGCGTCTAGGCGGTATGGAAAAGGCCTATGATATGTTTAGTCGCTACGGTCAGTCCAAGGCTGATATTAAGACGATCAGCCGTGAGAATAATAAGACCACGACGGACTACTATATTCAAGTCCTTGAGTATTTGTCTAAAAATCAGGAAAAGTACAAGGATATCCTTTATTATATAGGCGAATCCTTCCCAGGTGAATACTATAAGCGCTATCTGCGTGACATTACCATCTATCAAAAGCCTGGATATGTTCGTGAGGCGCTCAATGTGGATGCATTAGTTATGGAAGAGAAGCCCTATATTATAGCTCTCTATACGGCTTATTTAGGTGGTAGCACTGAGGCCAGTGATGAGATCAGTGGTGTCGGAATTGAGCAAGTTGGTCAGTTAGCCTACGTCATCAATGAATGGCATCGGGTTAATATGAACTAAGAGCAATCTAGTCTAGACAGGCTAGATTTTTTGATAGCTATTTAGAAAAAAACCAAAATACCTCTTGCTTTTTTGAAAGAGAAGTGTTACAATCTATTTAGAAGATGTTCTAATTACTTCATTCTGCTCTGTTTAATTAGTCACTGAGCAATTTTTTGTAAAAGCTATTTAGAAAAAATTCTAAATTTCTCTACTCAAAAAGGAGGAAAAATGAAGAAAGCAAGAAACTCAATCCTACTAACCGTAGTAGGTCTAGTGACGGGTCTATCCATTTGGCTGGCTGTTTTTTCCTGGGTGCTCTATAAAAATAAGGACGACCTGCAAAAAATATCCAATCAAAAACATTTTTAAATACAAAATAGGCAATCTAGTTTTTCTAGACTAGATTTTTTAATCCAGAGTATTTAGAAACAAATCGAAATACCTAAGAAGGATTAGATTGCTTCGTTTCGTGCTCTTTATTTAGAAAATTTTCTAAATAGATAGATAAAGGAGAAAAGATGAAAAGAGGATTACTTTTATTGCTTATAGGCTTGCTCACGGTTTTATCCGTCTGCTGGGCAATCCCGTCTTGGATCGTTTTCAAAAATAGACGAAAATTGGAAGGAAAAATTAAATGTTGAAAGAAATTTTACGGAAATACCGCGCTTCTTATCTGGGTGCGACTATCTTTAGCATTGGAGCAACGATTTTTATCACTTTGTTTTCTTTGCAGCTGGGAGTTGTTGTGGACAGTGCGCAGAAGGCTCATTCTAACTTGCTTGGACAATTCTTTATCTGCCTTTTTTGCACTTGTGCTTGGTCTCTTTGCAGCTTGCTGGCTATTTGGTTCAAGAACAATCATAATAAGCAAGTCTTGGAAGAAGTCAAAACGAGGCTTTTCCATTCTTTTTATGACAAGAATTTGCATGACAAGGCTTCCGAGCAGGAAAATAGCTATCTCAACACAACGACCAAGAATATGGATATTTACCAAGAGAATTACTTGACCCCGCGCTGTGATATTGTGGCTGCCTTTTCTTCAGTTTTTATCAGTACACTGGCTATTTTTTGGATTGAATGGCGCATGGCTCTGGGCTTTATTCTCATTTCTTTTTTGACCATGGCTGCGTCACAAATTCCAGGGATATTGATGCGCAAGGCGACAGCGAATTTCACTCAGAAAAGCAATTACTTTTTGAAGCAAGTCACCAATTTTTTGGAAGGCTTTGAGCAAATCAAACTTTTGCAAATCCAAAAAAGGGTGGTTGAGCACCTGTCTAGCAGCAACAGCGACTTTGAGCAAGCCAGAAAAAGCTATAATGCGGCTAAGGAGGGCGCTGTGACTCTGATGATGTTCTTTAGCTTTCTGTCTCAGATATTTTGTATGTCTCTGGGGATTTGGTTTGTCAGCCAAGGGTCTCTGACCATTGGGGCTTTGATTGCCAGTGTTCAGCTTTTGAACTTTGTCTTCACTCCTTTGCAGCTTTTTATCAATAACAAAAATCTCATGAGCACGGTCAAGGATATTGAGAATGATTTTGATGCTAAGTTGGCTAAGAAAGAAGCGGAGCCCGCTCAAAATCTGACCGAAACGATTGATCGGATTGATTTTGAACATCTCGGTCTGGAGTTGGGCGACAAGGCTCTCTTTCAGGATTTTTCTTATCAGTTTGCCAAGGACAAGCACTATGCTATTATCGGCGAGTCTGGTCGGGGCAAGTCGACCTTGATGAAGCTCTTGCTCAATTATTTTGATAGCAAGGACTACGCTGGTCAAATCATGGTCAATGGTCAAGCGGTCAGCCAGCTAGCAAGCGACAGTCTCTATCAGAAAATCGCCTTTATCCAAAAGAATGACTTTTTTATCGAGGGAAGTGTGGCGGACAATATCGCGCTATACAGAGATATAAATGCACCTGACCAAACTTTCTTGTACCAAAGTATGCATTTTAATGAGGCTTTCTTGAGCAAGAAGCTGGATTTGGAGCGGCAGGAAGTTTCCTATGGTGAAAAGCAGCGGATTGATTTGGCGCGTTTCTTGGTTAAGGATTATGATGTGCTGATTTTTGATGAGCCGACCAGTAATCTTGACCCGAGCTTGGCGGCGGAAGTCATGGACTATATCTTGTCCATCAAGGACCGCATTGTTATCGTTATTACTCATAATCAAGGCAGGGCACTCTTAGACCGCTTTGATGACTGTCTGGAATTATAAAAGGAGGAAAGAAAATGAAATTAAAATGGAAAGAATTAGTGGCAAGCCTTATCGCTATTTGGCTACCGCTTATCTACGCTTTGTCAATCTATGCAGACCTACCTCAGCTAATCAGAGGGAATTTGCCCTATAGCGGTCTAGGCATGCCCAAGCAAATCTTTATCTGGTTTTTGCCAGTTCTCTTGAGTGTAATTCAACTGATTGTTTGCTACACGACGACTATTAAAGAGATTATCGACAAGCAATTTGTCCATTTCCTTTACTGGCTGGTTCCCTTTATCAATGCCGTAGTTTATATCAGCGTTCTTCTTTATGGGCTCAATCCGGCTTTTCCGGTATTTAAGGTCAATGGGATTATGGTGGCAATCAGCCTTAATGCTGTCAGCTACTTTCTCACGAGAAAAATAGTGGCAGACCAAGAGCCGGCTCCACGCGTTTTAGCTTATATCTTCAGTGGCATCAGCTCAATCCTTTTTCTGGTCAGTCTCTTCCTCTTTTAAAAATGTCTGATACGAAAGGAGAAAATCATGTTTTATATTTTCGTTTTTGTTAAAATCCTGTTATTCTTTATCTTTGGCTGGATCTGGCTCCTTCTCGGTCTACTCAGTTTACTCTTTCTTTTTCTTTTTTAAGTGAAGGAAATATAGAAAATTAGGAAAGGAGAAAATCATGTTTCATATTTTTACTTTTGTTAAAATTCTTTTATTCTTTATCTTTGGCTGGATCTGGCTCCTTCTCGGTCTACTCAGTTTACTCTTTCTTTTTCCTTTTTAAGTGAAGAAAATATAGAAAATAATGATTGGAGATCATCATGAAAACATCATTTTTGAAAAGCGCTGTGGCGCTGGTAACGTGTGGCTTGCTCGCTTTTGGAGCAGCGCAAGTTCGAGCTGACCAGCAAAAGTTGCCGTCGGGCACGCCTTATGACCAAATCGGTCAGAAAATTGAAAATTTCTACAAGGAACACGAAAAAACCAGCGCGGGACTGGCGGCAGCAGTCTTTGATAAGGACGGCCAAACCATTTACCAAAAGAACTTTGGCTATATGGACAAGGAAAAGAAGCTGGCTGTGGACGACAACTCGGTTTTTGAGTGGGGCTCTGCCACCAAATTGACCGTCTGGCTCAGCGTCATGCAGCTCTGGGAAGAAGGAAAAATTGACCTAAAAACAGATATAAAAGAGTATTTGCCCAAGGATTTCCTGAAACACCTCAAATACGACAAGCCCATTACCATGCTTGACCTCATGAACCACCAAGCGGGTTTTGAAGACTACCCTTTATATATAGGTTCTGACAAGGATTTAGGAGCATTGATGAAAAAAACTCCGTCTCAGATTTATGAGCCGGGAACGGTGACCTCCTATTCTAATTATGGGACAGCGCTGGCAGGCTATATCGTGGAGCGGGTGAGCGGGCAATCCTTTGCCGACTATGTCCACGAGCATATTTTCCAGCCGCTGGGTATGGAGCACACCGCTCTCAAGCCTGATTTGTCGGATAATCGCTATGTACAAAAGCAGCGGGAGAAGGAGAAAACCTACGATACAGAAGGTAACTTGCTAAAAGGTGATGTGCCATTTGTCCTCGGAGAATATCCAGCGGGGCGAGCGACAGGCACTTTTTTCGATTTGAAACGCTTTGCCCAAGCTCTCTTGCAAAAGAAAACGCTCTTTAAGCGAGCAGAGACTTGGGAGAATTTTTACAGCGCTAGCCATACTTATCCGGGTACGGACGTTCCTGTCAATGCTCATGGACTGTGGGCAACAGAATTTGAAAACACCAGAACGCTTGGGCACGGTGGAAATTCGCCGGGTTTTACGACCAGCCTCTTGCTTGATTTGAAGTCAGGGATTGGCTCAGTCGTTACAGTCAATCAGAGAAATGAGTTCCATTTTGCTATCGCCATGCCTGACCTCATTTATGGTAGGAAAAAAGAAGCCTCAAAGGCGTCACAAAGAGATTTTCAAGCTGGTTTTTATCGCGAAGCGCGCATTTTTAGCAAAGGTCCTCTGTCCATATTTAGAGTTTTCAAATCGACCAGCTATCTGGACAATCCCTCTGAAAATGCGGCTATCAAAGACTATTTTGGTTTTTGGACGGCAGGAGAAAAAGGAGGGAGCTATCGTTTGAATTTGCCCATTTCAGATAGAATGAAGCTGTCCTTGCTTGATGTCATCAAAGACTATGGCAGTTTAGTGCTTGCTGGGCTAGCCTTACTTTATGTTGCCCTTTGCTATCTTTGTGGTATTTTGGCAAAATTGTATCGTTTGCTCCTTAGGAAAAATAAGGGAAGCAACTCAGCTGTTTGGTCAATCTGGCATTATCTGACGGGCTTCATTATTCTTTGGGTGTTTCGCAATTTATTCTCATTTTTCTCTATTATTCTTGCGAAAAATTCTTTCGACCTAGCTGGTCTGACGGGGTATTTTCAACTCTTTGCCTTGCTTGCTCTAGTCTTGCTGATTAGTGCTTTTCTGCCCTATCTGCCTTTTTTCAAAGAGAGATTGAAGCAAGGAAATAAATACCTCACGCTAGCGACCAGCTCCGCCGCTTTTATCATCGCTTTTAATATTTTCTACTGGTCGCTGTACCAGTGGTGGGCACTTTAATAGAAAGGTGAATATCATGAAAACATCATTTTTGAAAAGCGCTGTGGCGCTGGTAACATGTGGCTTGGTGGCTTTTGGAGCAGCGCAAGTTCGAGCTGACCAGCAAAAATTGCCGTCGGGCACGCCTTATGACCAAATCGGTCAGAAAATTGAAAATTTCCACAAGGAACACGAAAAAACCAGCGCGGGACTGGCGGCAGCAGTCTTTGATAAGGACGGCCAAACCATTTACCAAAAGAACTTTGGCTATATGGACAAGGAAAAGAAGCTGGCTGTGGACGACAACTCGGTTTTTGAGTGGGGCTCTGCCACCAAATTGACCGTCTGGCTCAGCGTCATGCAGCTCTGGGAAGAAGGAAAAATTGACCTAAAAACAGATATAAAAGAGTATTTGCCCAAGGATTTCCTGAAACACCTCAAATACGACAAGCCCATTACCATGCTGGATCTGATGAACCACCAAGCGGGTTTTGATGAAACGCCGCTGAACACAGGAACAGGCAAGAGCTTGGAAGAATTACTAAAAAGCCAGCCCGCTCAAACTTATGAGCCAGGGACGGTGACATCCTATTCCAATTACAGTACAGCTCTAGCAGGCTATATCGTGGAGCGCATCAGCGGACAGAACTTTGCGGATTATGTCCACGAGCATATTTTCCAGCCTTTGGGCATGAACCATACCGCTCTCTTACCTGATTTGTCGGACAATACCTATGTCCGAGACAAGCGGCAGGGTGAGAAAACCTATGATACAAACGGAAGTTTATATCTAGATAAATTGCTTCCCGCGGATATTTATCCAGCGGGGCAGGCGACAGGGACTTTTGCCGATTTCAAGCGGTTCGCGCAAGCTCTTTTGAAAAAGGAAAAGCTCTTTAAGCGCCCAGAAACCTGGAATGAACTGTATCAGACAACTTCTACATTCTCAGATAAAGCAGTCGCTAAGAATGCCCACGGCTTTTGGGTGACAGAGTATGAGATAGGCTCTATTTTAGGGCACGGCGGTCATTCTTTTGCCGGTTTTTCAACCATGATTTCGCTGGATTTCAAGTCGGGTATCGGCATGGTTACCATGGTAAATCAGAGAGAAGAAGCCACCTTTTCTTTCGGTCTGCCCGATTTAGTCTTTGGCAAGAAAAAGCAAGCCCCTAACCAGTCTCAAAAAGACTTTCAGGAGGGCATGTATCGGTCTTCCCGCTCCATTCAGCAAGGCCCGACCTCTATTTCGCGCCTTACTCCTGTTTATACTTTTTATGTGAAAGATGTGATCAAAGACGGTCATCTGCTAGTCAGCAACTATTGGCTTTTGCAACAGCGCCAAGGACGAACAGAAGTTGAAACAACCTATAATCATTTAGAAAAGCTCTCGCTTTGGGAGGTGGTAAAGGATTATGGTTCTGTCGCTCTGCTGGGTCTCGCAGTTGTTTATGCTGTGCTTGTTCTTTTGTTAGCTGCTTTGGGTAAGGTGTATCGCTTGCTTTTTGGGAAAAAAAGTAAAAGAGCGACTCCAAGAAGTTGGAAAATTTGGCATTATGGCACTTGCGGACTGATTTTGGTTAGCCTAGTCAATCTAGCAGGTCTCGTCATAGTTGCCGTTTCGGGCAAGTACATGCCCGATTATCGCTGGCAAGCCATTCTCTTTGCCTTCTTAGCACTGATTTTTCTGGTCAATGCTGGGTTGCCAATCTTTCTGCGTTCAAAATTCCAAGTGAGCAAGGGTCGAAAAATCTTGACCTACTTGACCAGCAGCGCTTCACTTATCGTCGTTCTCAATATCCTTTATTGGAGCCTTTACCAGTGGTGGACTTTATAAATAACAGAAAGGAGCATTTCACATGCAGACTTCCATTTCAACTTCAACTATTAAAAAATTTCTCATCTGGGCTTATGGCATAGGTTGGTTTCTTATGATCTTCTTATGTTATTTCTCTCAGCAAAAACAAAACGTCATAGCCTCGGTCTTCTCTATTTCCGCTATGTTTGCGCCGAGTATCGCGGCTCTTATTTCCAAAGCTCCCATTAAAGAGGCCGGTTGGCGACCTAATCTGAGCAAAAAGTGGAAGTCCTATGCTGCAGTCTGGCTCTGGATTGCCTTTTATGCTATCTTTGGTGCGGTAGTTTATTTTAGCATTTTTCCCCAGCACTTTTCACTAGCCTTTAGCCTGCTTGCTAAAAGCATTGGAACTAGCAATCCAGCTCTAGTTCAATCCACGGTTTGGCAGTATGTCTTTAATATTCTAACGTGGATAAATTTACTTTGTATCATTCCAGCTTTAGGTGAAGAGTTAGGCTGGCGGGGTGTGCTTTATCCTTATCTTAAGGAGCGCTACGGTCGGACGAAGGGTCGCTTTATCGGTGGTCTGATTTGGGCTTCGTGGCATTTACCTATGTTACTGTTTGCGGACAAATTATCACTAGACACCATTCTCTATATCTTTCCTTACTATATTATGGCGATTACTATGGGCTTCTTGTTAGATATTTATTATGTAAAAAGCAAAACCATTTGGTTGCCTGCTTTTGGTCACTCCACTATTGATACACTTGGCCCCCTGACTTCTTTGTTGGTCGCAGGAAATGTCAAACCTCTTGCCTATCTCGGGCCTGGAGCCAATGGGCTATTTGTAGGCTTACTAGCCATTGTAGTGGTTACTTGGCTAACCAAGCGGGAGGCGAAAGAAAACTAGAATTGAAAAAAGAAAGGAGCATTTTATATGCAAAACACAATTTCAACTTCAACCATTAAAAGGTTTCTAGCATGGGCGTTTGGGCTCGCTTGGCCAGGTATGCTAGTCATAGCTTACTTTTATGCGATCAATCAGAAACTTGTCGGTAACATTTTATCCGCAAGTGTGGTAATGTTCGCCCCTATGGTGGCTGCTTTTTTGGCTAAAGCTCCTGTAAAGTCTATCGGCTGGAAATTGAAGCTCGCCAGTAAATGGCGCGATTACCTAGCCTGCTGGTTAGCCATTTGTAGCATTATACTTGGCGGCGCACTTGTCTATTTTGCTGTCTTTCCGCAGCATTTGGCTTTTGCCCTGAACCCACAAGTCGCCCTTCAAATTTTAATGATTCTTACGGTCTTAACTCTAGCCATCAGTCTTTCTGGCTTGGGCGAGGAAGTTGGCTGGCGGGGTATTCTCTATCCTTATTTGAAAGAGCGCTACGGACGGACTAAGGGACGCATCATTGGTGGTCTCATCTGGGCTATTTGGCATTTTCCTGTCAATATGATTGGAGCAGGGACGCTGGGTGAGCGTTTCTTAAATTTAATTCCCTATTATATCATGGCTATTTCTTTTGGGATTATCCTTGATATTTACTATGTACGTAGCAAAACCATTTGGCTGCCAGCCTTTGGACATGGGGTCATTGATGCCGTTGCCATGATAACTACCGTTTTCACTGTTAGTGGGGTAGAAACGTTTAAATTCCTTGGTCCTGGTCCAACTGGACTTTTTAGCGCTCTCATTGCTCTTGTCATTGCCGTTTGGCTGACCAAGCGCGAAGAGAGAGAAAGTCAGCAGGGGATTTCTTAATATTTTTTAGGTGATTTTTCTACCACTTACTAGCGCAATCTAACCACTTACCAAAAAGAGATTGATTTGGTGTACTTCTTTTGTTAGGATAAGGGTGTAGGGGAAAATACACCTTAAGGAGGTCACACATGACACATACTTATCAAAAGACAGCCCATCGCTCTAGTCTGGAAATCTTGCAAGAAGAAGCAGGGGCAAAAAATTGGTGGCTGAGCCTGCCGCTGGCTTTTCTTGCGATTGCTGCGGGAAGCCTCATCAGCGGAGCTTTGTCCCAATGGCTCTTGCTGCCGAGCATGACGGACGCCAATCGCTTACTGATAGGCATCGTTTCTTTATCCGTCTTTTTAGGTAGCAGTTTACTCATCATTCTCTTCGTCGCTAAATTTTGGGAGCGGCGCAGCCTTGCCAGTTTTGGACTTTGGAAGGAAAAATTAGGGTTCAATCTGCTGCTTGGTACAGCACTGGGTTTCTTCTTAGTCCTTCTGGCTGTGGGCTTCAATCTGCTCGGCGGACAGCTCCACATTCAAGTCGAAAAGCAGTTCAATCTAGGAATTTGGCTCTTTTTCCTGGTCAATTTCTTCTTTCAGGCGCTGGCTGAAGAGATGATTTACCGCGGCTTTGTCATGAACAAACTCCGCACCAAGCTGGACTTGCTACCGGCTGTCCTGCTCAACTCCCTACTCTTTGCGGTTATCCACATTTTTAAAGGTGGAACGCCCGTCCTTTATATCCTCAATGTCTTTCTGACCGGGATTTTCCTTTCCCTCCTTTTTGCACTGACGGACAATCTCTGGCTGGTCATAGCGCTGCATGCGGCTAATAACATGATTTATCTAGGTGTCTTTGGAGTGATTGGGACGGGCAACAATCTCCAGCACGGTAGTTTCTTACAGACGACTTTGACCAGTCAAGCCAACAGTTTCTTAGCAGGAACGCCAAGCGAACCTCTATCAGGCGGGCTGATAGCAGTCATCGTTATGGCGCTGGCTGCTCTTCTCACCGCCTATCTAGCCAAGAAAAAGCAAGTGTTTAGCTAAGCCCTCCTTGTCTTTTATCCTCAAAAACAGTATAATGGAGAAAAGAATTTGAAAGTTCTCTAAATAGTTTTAGGAGGATTGCTGGCAGAAAATCTTGTCCGTTTGAGTAGCGCCTTGCTTACATTTGTAGGAGCCATGACTTATCTAGAGCTAGTTGCTTTGTTTGTCCTTAGCTAGAAATCAATTTTAAGAGGTATCAAAATTGGGAATTAGTGAAACCATGAAAGCCCTAGCTGATCCAGTTCGGCGGGAAATATTAGAAATATTAAAAAAAGGTCCTAAGTCGGCTGGTGAAATCGCTCAAGTCTTCGATTTGACGGGAGCGACGGTATCCTACCATTTGTCCCAGTTGAAAAAAGCGGGGCTCATCTATGAAGAACGGCAGAAAAATTACATTTACTACCATTTAGATGCTACGGTTTTTGAGGAAATTTTGGTCTGGATTGCCGCGCTAGGAGGGAAAAATAATGAAAACGAAACTGAGAAATAACCTTAGGGAATTGCTGCTGACTTTCTTGGTTATTTGGCTGCCACTTGCTTATGCCTTATGGATTTATCCTAGTTTGCCAGAGAATATTAGGATCAATTTCACGTCGCCGATTAGCCCGACATTTAAGTATGTACCCAAATTTCTCTTTATCTGGGGTCTGCCAATCTTTATGACTTTGGCACAGCTGATTGTTTATGGGGCAACGGCTTACCGAGAAATCACCAAGCCAGCTTTTGCCCGCTTCGTCCTTTGGATTGTTCCCTTGACCCATATCATTGTCTATCTTTCTATTTTGTTCTATGCTCTCGATTCTCACTTCAATGTTAATAAGATTGCCTTGATTTTTTCAGGCTTGATGTTTATGATTTCTGGGAATTATATGCCCAAGAAAGTGGTGGTGGAAGAAAAACCAGCGCCGCGTTGGCTAGCCTACCTCTTTATCCTAGTCGGATTGACAGCCGTACTAGTGGGACTTTTTCTTTTGTAAATCAAGTGAAAACAAAGTGCACAGATTGTGCGCTTTTGTTTAGTCTCATTCTGGCTCTTTGTCAACTGTAGTGGGTTGATGAGAAGTTATAATCTGGAGAGGACTAAATCAGTCCTCTCCTTTTTGATGTTCAAAGCGATAAGGATTCTAGATTTAAAATTGTCAAAGTTCCGAAAACCGAAAGCGTTTCGCTTGATGACTTTGATGAGGTTGTTAGTAGCTTCTAATTTTGCGTTTGAGTAGGGCAGTTCCAGTGCGTTCAGGATCTTATCCTTGTTTTTCAAGAAGGTCTTAAAAACAGTTTGAAAAATAGGATTTACATAAGAAATGGTATCTTCAATGAGTCCAAAGAAATGCTCAGTTTTTTCTCTTGAAAATGAAAAAGCAAGAGTTGGTAGAGTTTATAGTGTTTTCGGAGTTCTTGAGAGCAAGAGAGAAGTTTTTCTAGAATTTCTCCGCTGGTCAAGTGCATGCGAAAAGTTGGACGATAAAAACGTTTATGGCTGAGTTTACGGCTATCCTGTTGAATGAGTTTCCAGTAGCGTTTGAGTGCCCTATATTTGTGCGATTTTTTGCTTGACGATGGTCGCGATTTGGTGGTTTTTCTTGACTAAGGAAGTCTCTGCGACAGCTACTTTCCTACAGACTTTACAGCGGAAACGGTGTTTCTTTAACCGAATTAGGGTTTTGTATCCCGCACACTCTAGGTAAGGTATTTTGGATTCTTTATGGAAGTCATATTTAGCCATTTGTCCTTGGCAGTGAGGGCATTTAGGAGCAGGATAATCCAGTTTAGCGATGATTTCTTTATGAGTTCCAGCATCTAGAACATCCAAGATTATGATGTTAGGGTCTTTTATTCCCAGTAAGTTTGTGATAAAATTGAACTGTTCCATAAGAGTCTTTCTAATGATGGTTTTGTCGCTTTTCATTATAGGTCTTATGGGACTTTTTTTCTACAACAAATAGGCTCCATTATTCCTACAGTGGTTTTACCCACTACAGAAATTATAGAGCCGTTTTTTATTGCAGTAGAGCTTGATAATTTTTAGATTGAAGTTGTTTAGAAAAAATTCGAAATAGATTTGACAGAAAGAAAGGAAAGATGTATAATCTATTTAGAAAAAAACCAAAACAGTTTAGGAGAAAAAACGATGATTTCCATTCATATCTTGATTGCTATGCTGCTGATTTTAGGGGCAGTCCTTGTTCCTTTGGTTTATTTTAAAAAGACCAAGCACATTTCTCTATTAGTCTTTCTTTTAGGGGGGGTTGGTTTTTATTTATCGAGTCAAGTTTTGGAAAATATCTTGCACCGTATCGTTTTACAGCCTCAGGCTGATGGGACTATCGCTTTGCAGACGGAAAATCCTTGGCTATATGTCCTTTATGGTATTGCTGCGGCAGCTATTTTTGAAGAAACAGCCCGCTGGGTCATCTTTTACTGGCTGCAAAAGAAGCGTCCACTGACCTTTAGGGATGGTGTGGCCTATGGCTTGGGGCATGGTGGTATTGAGGCTCTGTTTATTGGTATTGTCAGTCTCTTAAACTTTTGGGTTATAGCTCAAGTAGTGACTCAGGGGAATGCCCAGACGCTGGCTCAAATTCCTCAAGCAGTTATTGACAATGTCCGCTCTATGAGCGCTGGCAGCATCTATCTTTTGGCTTTTGAACGGATCTTGGCTATTCTCATTCAAATCCTACTAACATTCTGGGTTTGGAAGGCGGTCAAGGAGAAGGCTCCAGTGTATTTTTTAGCTGCTCTGGGACTTCACGCCCTGATTGACCTAGCGCCTGCTCTGGCTCAGGTAGGCTTTCTTCCGCCACTGGCTGTTGAGGCTCTGCTCTTAGTAGAAGTAGTGGCACTAGTCTTTCTGACCAAGAAAATCTTGAAAGTTTACCTGAAAGAAAGGTTCAATCATGGGGATCAGTCAAACGCTTAAAGCTCTAGCTGACCCAGTTCGGAGGGATATTCTGGAAATGCTCAAGCATGGTCCGAAGTCTGCAGGGGAAATTGCTCAAGCTTTTGAACTGACCCCTGCGACGGTATCCTACCACCTCTCTCAGCTAAAGAAAGCCGGTCTGCTCATAGAAGAAAAGCAGAAGAACTTTATATATTACAGCTTAGATGTCACGGTTTTTGAAGAAATTCTTATCTGGTTTCAATCTCTTGGAGGAGGAAACAAAAATGAAAAAAAATAGTTTACAAGAATTAGGCTGGGCACTTGGCGTCATGCTCTTGCCAGTTTTATATGCCATCTGGGTCTATCAAAAATTACCAGAAAACCTAGCTATTCACCTTGACTTGTCTGGAAAAGGAAATGCTTTTTTACCTAAGCTTCTAATAGTATCTGCTTTTCCAATTGTCATGATGCTGCTAGAAGTTATGATCTATTGGACAACCATTGCCAAAGATATCTTGAATAGAACCTTTAAGCACCTTATTCGATGGATATTTCCTTTTACCTTTGTTTCGCTATATCTAGCTACTATTTATCGGGGCTTAAATGAGAGTTTTGATGTGCGTAAAATAGCAACTATGCTAGTTGCTTTGGTTTTCATAATTGTAGGCAATTACTTGCCCAAAAAAGTACAAGCTGACAGAAATTCCATGAATAGAAAATGGGCACACCTCTTTGTTTTGTTAGGATTTCTTACTTTTATAGTCAGCATTTTCTATTTGTAAGCGGATTTATGCTATAATGGTATCAAGTATCAAATAAAAGGGTTATCATGATTACCAAGGAGCATTATCAATTTATCCGGCAGCACCCTGCCTTTGTCAATCTGCCAGTGGAGCTTTTCGATAAATTAGCAGTGGAGATTCAGTATCGCAAGATTCCAAAAGGGCAAATTATCTTTTTTGCAGGAGACCGACGAGAGCGCCTTTTTCTCTTGTCTCAAGGCTATGTTCGGATTGAGCAGTATGATTCGACAGACACATTTTCTTATATAGATTATGTCAAGAAAGACAGTGTTTTCCCCTATGGAGGTATGTTTTTTGATGAGCGCTATCATTACACAGCCAGCGCTGTCACCAATGTCGAATATTTGTCCATTCCTATCGATTTGTTTGAAGATTATTCAAAGAAGAGTGTGGACCAGCTGTTGTTCATTACCAAGCGCCTATCGCAAATCCTGGAATTTCAGGAACTTCGTTTGCGCAATGTCGTAGCAGCTAGTGCAAGCGAGCGTGTTATCCAGTCTCTGTCGCTGCTCTGCATGGATTTGTGCAAGGAGGGGGATAGCCTGCCCTTTCCTATCAGTATGAAAGAGTTGGCAAAACTAGGAGCCACAACTCGGGAAACGGTCAATCAAGTTCTGAAAAAGCTCTTGGATGAAGGTCGGATTGAATACGAACATAAAAAATTAACTTTTAAAGAGAAAGAGTATTTTATGAAATACCTTGCTAGAAGCTAATCGGTTCTGATTAGCTTCTTTTTTGTTAAATAAATTCAAAATATTCTAATATTAACCATGTACTGATTTTATTTTAAAAAATAAATATTCACAAAAATAATATAATGCATAAAATATTCAAAGAAAACGCTTTAAAGAAGAATATTATAAAAATAGAAATAGAAAAAAGCAAAGGATTTGACATTTGCAATGTAGGCTTTTTCTTGAAAGCGGTAGCATTAAATGCTAGAATAGTACATGTAAACGGGCTTAGAAAAACCTAAACCGCAAAGAAAAAGGAGGATAGTAGATGTCTACACATCCAATTCGTGTTTTCTCAGAAATTGGAAAACTGAAAAAAGTTATGTTGCACCGTCCTGGCAAGGAGTTGGAAAACTTGCAGCCGGACTACTTAGAACGTCTTCTTTTTGACGATATTCCTTTCTTAGAAGATGCACAAAAAGAACATGACAACTTTGCTCAAGCGCTTCGTAATGAAGGAGTTGAGGTGCTCTATCTTGAGCAGCTGGCTGCTGAGTCACTGACTTCCCCAGAAATCCGCGAGCAATTCATCGAAGAATATCTGGAAGAAGCCAATATTCGCGGCCGTGAAACCAAGAAGGCTATTCGTGAACTGCTCCGTGGTATCAAAGATAACCGAGAGTTGGTTGAAAAAACGATGGCAGGAGTTCAAAAAGTTGAATTGCCAGAAATTCCTGAAGAAGCAAAAGGCTTGACAGACTTGGTAGAATCTGATTATCCATTCGCTATTGATCCAATGCCAAACCTTTACTTCACACGTGACCCATTTGCTACGATTGGTAATGCTGTATCGCTTAACCACATGTATGCAGATACTCGTAATCGTGAAACTCTCTACGGTAAATACATCTTCAAACATCACCCAGTATACGGTGGAAATGTTGAACTTGTTTACAACCGTGAAGAAGATACACGTATCGAAGGTGGGGACGAGTTGGTTCTTTCAAAAGATGTGCTAGCAGTTGGGATTTCACAACGTACAGACGCAGCTTCTATCGAAAAACTCTTGGTCAATATTTTCAAGAAAAATGTTGGCTTCAAGAAAGTTTTGGCTTTTGAATTTGCTAACAACCGTAAGTTCATGCACTTGGATACTGTCTTCACTATGGTTGATTATGACAAGTTCACGATTCACCCAGAAATCGAAGGTGATCTTCGCGTTTACTCTGTAACTTATGTTGATGACAAACTTAAGATTGTTGAAGAAAAAGGTGATTTAGCAGAAATCTTGGCAGAAAACCTTGGTGTAGAAAAAGTTCATCTGATTCGCTGTGGCGGTGGCAATATCGTAGCTGCTGCGCGTGAGCAGTGGAACGACGGTTCTAACACCTTGACCATCGCACCTGGTGTAGTAGTAGTGTATGACCGTAATACCGTTACTAACAAGATTTTGGAAGAATACGGCTTGCGTTTGATTAAGATCCGCGGAAGTGAATTGGTTCGCGGTCGTGGTGGACCACGTTGTATGTCTATGCCATTTGAACGTGAAGAAATTTAGGAATCCAGTATTTTACTGATACTCAAAGAATAGAAAGAGGAAATAATAGAATGACACATTCAGTATTCCAAGGACGTAGCTTCTTAGCAGAAAAAGACTTTAGCCGTGCTGAGTTAGAATACCTTATCGGTCTTTCAGCTCACTTGAAAGATTTGAAAAAACGCAATATTCAACACCACTATCTTGCTGGCAAGAATATCGCTCTCTTGTTTGAAAAAACATCTACTCGTACTCGTGCAGCTTTTACAACAGCAGCCATTGACCTGGGAGCACATCCAGAATACCTTGGTGCTAACGATATCCAGCTTGGCAAGAAAGAATCTACAGAAGATACTGCTAAAGTTTTGGGCCGTATGTTTGACGGGATTGAATTCCGTGGCTTCAGCCAACGCATGGTGGAAGAATTGGCAGAATTCTCAGGTGTTCCAGTATGGAATGGTTTGACTGACGAATGGCACCCAACTCAAATGTTAGCTGACTACTTGACAGTTCAAGAAAACTTTGGCCGTCTGGAAGGTTTGACATTGGTATACTGTGGTGATGGACGTAACAACGTTGCCAACAGTTTGCTGGTAACAGGAGCTATCCTTGGCGTTAACGTTCACATCTTCTCACCAAAAGAACTCTTCCCAGAAAAAGAAATCGTTGAATTGGCAGAAGGCTTTGCTAAAGAAAGCGGCGCTCGTGTGCTGATTACAGAAGATGCTGACGAAGCAGTTAAAGGCGCTGATGTTCTTTACACAGACGTTTGGGTATCTATGGGTGAAGAAGACAAGTTTGCAGAACGCGTTGCCCTCCTCAAACCTTACCAAGTAAACATGGATTTGGTGAAGAAGGCTGATAACGAAAACTTGATTTTCTTGCACTGCTTACCAGCATTCCACGATACAAATACTGTTTACGGTAAAGATGTCGCTGAAAAATTCGGCGTAGAGGAAATGGAAGTAACAGACGAAGTCTTCCGCAGCAAATATGCTCGTCATTTCGACCAAGCAGAAAACCGTATGCACACAATTAAAGCGGTTATGGCTGCAACTCTTGGAAACCTCTATATTCCAAAAGTATAATCTTACATATGAAATCGTCTACCAACAGCTATGAGGGCTGCGACTAATAGCTTTAGTCCGGCCCTCTTTTATATGATAAGGAATGCTTATTTCCTTATTGAAAATTTGAAAATCTACTAAAATAAATTGGAAGTGCATTCTTTGGAGTGCAATAAAGGAAAATTAAATGGCAAATCGTAAAATCGTTGTAGCCTTGGGAGGAAACGCCATCCTTTCATCTGACCCATCTGCGAAAGCACAGCAGGAAGCCTTGGTGGAAACTGCTAAACACTTGGTGAAATTGATTAAAAACGGGGATGACCTTATCATTACCCACGGAAATGGTCCGCAAGTAGGAAACTTGCTGCTGCAACACTTGGCAGCTGACTCTGAAAAGAATCCTGCCTTCCCACTAGACTCTCTTGTGGCTATGACAGAAGGCAGTATCGGCTTCTGGTTGCAGAATGCTTTGCAAAATGCTCTCTTGGATGAAGGTATTGAAAAGAATGTTGCTTCTGTTGTGACGCAAGTAGTAGTGGATAAGAACGATCCAGCTTTTGTCAACCTCAGCAAGCCAATCGGTCCTTTCTATTCAGAAGAAGAAGCCAAAGCAGAAGCTGAAAAGAGCGGAGCGACTTTCAAAGAGGATGCCGGCCGTGGTTGGCGTAAGGTCGTTGCTTCACCAAAACCAGTGGATATCAAGGAAATTGAAACGATCCGTACGCTTTTGAATCAAGGTCAAGTAGTAGTAGCTGCGGGTGGCGGGGGAATTCCTGTCGTCAAGGAAGACAATGGTCATCTTACTGGTGTTGAAGCCGTTATTGACAAGGACTTTGCTTCTCAGCGCTTGGCAGAGTTGGTTGATGCAGACCTCTTCATCGTCTTGACTGGTGTGGACTATGTCTTTGTTAACTACAACAAACCAGATCAAGCAAAACTGGAACATGTGAATGTTGCTCAGTTGGAAGAATACATCAAGCAAGAGCAATTTGCACCAGGGAGCATGCTTCCAAAAGTAGAAGCAGCTATCGCCTTTGTTAACGGCCGTCCAGAAGGGAAAGCAGTAATCACATCTCTGGAAAATCTGGGAGCTCTGATTGAGTCTGAAAGCGGCACGATTATTGAAAAAGGCTAAAAAAATACTGATTGAAGGATGATAACAGAGATTATCTCTCTGATGGAAATCTTTTCTTGAAAATCATTTATAATTTTCAAAAATACTGGCTTTTTCAATGTTAATATGGTAAAATATAAATAAAGTAAGCGTTTTCTTGTTTACTCATGCAGGGAAATGTAGGTTCGTAACCTCGTAAAAAATGTTTAGGAGGGAATACAAATGAGTGAAAAAACAAAAAAAGGGTTTAAGATGCCTTCATCTTACACCGTATTGTTGATAATCATTGCCATTATGGCAGTGCTAACTTGGATTATCCCAGCAGGGGCTTTTGTGAAAGGCGTTTACCAGCCTCAGCCCCAAAATCCACAAGGAATTTGGGATGTCCTGATGGCGCCGATTCGTGCTATGCTGGGTACGCACCCAGAGGAAGGCTCCTTGATTAAGGAGACAAGCGCAGCCATTGATGTTGCCTTCTTCATCCTCATGGTTGGTGGTTTCCTTGGTGTTGTAAACGAAACTGGCGCTTTGGATGTAGGAATTGCCTCTATCGTTAAGAAGTACAAGGGTCGCGAAAAGATGCTGATTGTTGTCTTGATGCCTCTCTTTGCCCTCGGTGGTACTACCTATGGTATGGGTGAGGAAACCATGGCCTTCTATCCGCTTTTGGTACCAGTGATGATGGCGGTTGGTTTTGACAGTCTGACTGGGGTGGCTATTATCTTGCTTGGTTCGCAAATCGGATGTTTGGCTTCTACGCTAAATCCATTTGCAACGGGTATCGCTTCAGCAACTGCTGGTGTTGGAACTGGTGAAGGGATTGTCCTTCGTCTCATCTTCTTGGTTGTTCTGACAGCTCTCAGTACTTGGTTTGTATACCGCTATGCGGATAAGATTCAAAAAGATCCGACCAAGTCACTGGTTTACAGCACTCGAGAAGAAGATTTGAAACACTTTAACGTTGAAACTTCTTCATCTGTTGAGTCAACTCTGAGCAAGAAACAAAGAATTGTTCTATTCCTGTTCATTATGACATTTGTCCTTATGGTATTGAGTTTCATTCCTTGGACAGATCTCGGTGTTACTATCTTTAAGGACTTCAATACTTGGCTGACTGGTCTTCCAGTTCTTGGTAAGATTGTTGGTTCTTCTACTTCTGCACTGGGTACTTGGTATTTCCCAGAAGGAGCTATGCTCTTTGCCTTCATGGGAATCTTGATTGGTGTTGTGTACGGTCTCAAGGAAGACAAGATTATCTCTGCTTTTATGAACGGTGCAGCTGATCTGCTTAGCGTAGCCCTAATCGTGGCAATTGCCCGTGGTATCCAAGTTATCATGAACGATGGTATGATTACAGACACTATCCTCAACTGGGGGAAACAAGGACTCAGCGGTTTGTCATCACAAGTATTTATCGTCTTGACTTACATTTTCTACCTGCCAATGTCCTTCCTTATCCCATCATCATCTGGTCTAGCCAGTGCAACTATGGGAATCATGGCTCCAATGGGAGAATTTGTCAATGTCAAGGCTAGCTTGATCATCACAGCTTATCAGTCTGCTTCAGGTGTGCTGAATCTGGTTGCACCAACTTCTGGTATCGTTATGGGAGCTTTGGCACTCGGACGTATCAATATCGGTACTTGGTGGAAATTTATCGGCAAGCTGATTGTAGCGATTATTGCTATCAGTATTGGTCTCTTACTCCTAGGAACTTTCTTACCATTCCTATAAGCTAGAAGCTGAGGTGATTCCATGAAAAATTTTATAACGGAAGAAGTTAAAGAAGATTTTCTTGAATCTTTGAAAACAATCGTTTCTTATCCTTCAGTACTAAATGAAGGTCAAAATGGAACACCTTTTGGACAAGCTATCCAAGATGTCCTAGAAAAAACTTTAGAAATCTGTCGAGAGTTAGGTTTTACAACCTACCTCGACCCTAAAGGTTATTACGGATATGCAGAAATCGGTCATGGAGCTCAGCTCTTGGCCGTTCTCTGTCATTTGGATGTTGTTCCATCAGGTGATGAGTCGGACTGGCAGACGCCGCCCTTTGAAGCTACTGTCGAGGATGGCTGGATTTTCGGCCGTGGGGTTCAGGACGACAAGGGACCTTCCATAGCAGCTCTTTATGCGGTAAAAGCATTGCTGGACAGCGGAGTAGAATTTAAAAAGCGGGTTCGCTTTATCTTTGGTACAGATGAGGAGACGCTTTGGCGCTGTATGGGAAGATACAACCAGCTAGAAGAGCAGGCGACGCTTGGTTTTGCACCAGACTCTTCTTTCCCTTTGACTTATGCTGAGAAGGGGCTTCTGCAGCTCAAGCTGGAAGGGCCGGGATCTGATACTTTAGAGCTCGAAGCTGGTCAAGCTTTTAATGTCGTTCCTGCCAAGGCTTCCTATTCAGGCAGACTACTAGAGTCAGTCGTTGCAGGACTGAAAGATTTAGGCTATGAATATGAGCAAACGGCAGAAGAAGTAACGGTTATCGGCTTGCCCAAGCATGCCAAGGATGCTGCCCAAGGAGTCAATGCCATTATTCGCCTAGCCAAGGTCTTGCAGCCCCTGAATTCGCATCCGGCTCTTGCCTTTCTGGCTCAGGCGGTCGGTGAAGATGCAACAGGCAGCCATCTCTTTGGTCCTGTGTCTGATGAACCGACGGGCTTTCTTTCCTTTAATGTTGCTGGTCTGACTTTAACCTCTGATCGCTCTGAGATTCGGATTGACATGCGGATTCCGGTCTTGGCAGACAAGGATAAGTTGGTTGAAAATCTAGCAGAAATAGCCAGTCAATACGAGCTGACCTATCAGGAGTTTGACTACTTGGCTCCGCTCTACGTACCTTTGGACAGTGAGTTGGTTAGCACCCTGATGGAAATTTATCAGGAGAAAACAGGAGACGACAGTCCAGCTATGTCTTCTGGCGGAGCGACCTTTGCTCGTACTATGCCTAACTGTGTTGCCTTCGGCGCTCTCTTTCCGGGAGCTGATCAGACAGAGCATCAGGTCAATGAACGATTCCGCCTAGACGATCTGTATGAGGCAATGGATATTTACGCGGAAGCCATTTATCGTTTGGCTACAACACCTTAAATGCTGACTTTTTGAAACTATCTTCGGTAATGCATTGCTCTAGTCAATTCTGGCTTTCTGATTTGCTGATGATTTTCATTGAGGCAAAAATTGTAAATAGAAAAAGCTGAGGCAAATTTTGTCTCAGCTTTTATTTACTAAAGAAGAATGGTGGGGTGAATTCTTTGAGCTTCTCAAAGCAGTCAAGGGCCCCTTGATCATCCTCGCAGATAATCAGACAGACGTCATCACCGCAGACAGTAGCAACAATCTGTGGCAGCTCTAGAGCGTCTAAGATTGCACCGAAAGACTGGGCCAGACCAGGCAGAGTTTTCATAACGACTTGGTTTTTAACTGGCCGCAGCATGACCAAAGCATCCTCCATATAGAAACGAAGGCGTTTTTCCCAACGGGATGGTGCAATGCTATTGATGATATAGTAGGAAGTATCGTTCTCACTGACCTTGACCAGATTGAGTGCTTTCATATCTCGTGAAAGAGTGGACTGGGTTACAATGACGCCGTTGGCTTCCAGATGCTCCTGAAGTTCTTGCTGGGTATGGATTTTCTTTTCCATGATTAAGGAGCGGATGAGACGGTGTCTGCTTTCAATTTTATTCATAAATTTTCACCTATAGTTATTTGATAAACATAGCATCACCAAAACTGAAGAAGCGATAGCGCTCAGCAATAGCGTGCTCATAAGCTTCAAGCGTTAAGGAACGTCCGGCAAAGGCAGAGACTAACATGACCAGAGTTGACTTGGGCAGGTGGAAGTTGGTTGAAAAAGCATCAACGACCTTCCAATCGTATCCCGGCTTGATAAAAATATTGGTCCAGCCAGAGTCAGCCTGAATCTGCCCCTGGAATTTACTGCCAATTGTCTCTAAGGTCCGTATAGATGTCGTGCCGACTGCAATGACACGGCCTCCCTTAGCTTTGACCTGACGGAGTATCTGGGCAGCTTCTTCAGACAGACTGTAAAATTCGGAGTGCATCTCGTGATCATCTAAGCTGTCCACAGAAACTGGTCGGAAAGTTCCCAGTCCGACATGAAGGGTCAGATAGACCAGTTTGACTCCCTTGGCAGCAATCTGCTCCAGTAGCTCTTCTGTGAAATGAAGTCCAGCAGTTGGCGCAGCGGCAGAGCCGTTTTCCTTGGCATAGACAGTCTGGTAGCGTTCGCGGTCTGACAGTTTTTCGTGGATATAGGGCGGAAGCGGCATTTCTCCCAAACTTTCCAAGACTTCTAGGAAAATCCCTTCGTAGCCAAAGCGCACAATTCGTCCGCCATGCTCAAGCTCATCTACCACAGTAGCAGTTAAGCGTCCATCGCCAAAGGAAATCTGAGCACCTACTCTGAGGCGCTTGGCCGGCTTGGCTAGCACTTCCCAGTCATCACCCTGGACATTTTTCAGCAGCAGCAGCTCGACATGGCCCCCTGTCTCAGGTTTGATACCATAAAGGCGGGCAGGCAGGACACGCGTATTATTCATAACTAGGGCATCGCCGGGCTGGAGCTGATCAATAATCTGGTCAAAGTGCTGGTCGGAGAAGGCTCCTGTTTCTTTATCGACCACTAGCAAGCGGGAAGCATCCCTTTTCTCTAAAGGCGTCTGAGCAATCAGTTCTTCGGGCAAGTCAAAATCAAAATCAGCGGTATTCATCGTATCTCCTTATATTGTTTTCATCAGCCAGAGTAGGTAGGCGGCTAGTAGGAAGGGACTAGCTGTAAGCAAGCCACCCAAAATCAAGGTTAAGATCTGCCAGCCTCGCTGTTTTTTCATGAGGAAGCTCAAGCTGCAGAGTAAGACTCCGACTAAAAATAAAATCAATAAAACAATCAGTAAAAACATGTCTCTATTATAACACGATTTGCCGCAAAAGGAAGCGAGCATGACTGAAAAGTAGGTCAATTTTGCATACTTTTTCTTGACAAAAATTGGTCTATACCATATAATAAAATTAAGAAAAGATGTGGAGGTGGAAAATGAAAATTATTCAAGTGGAAAACCAAGTAGAAGGTGGCAAAGTAGCTCTTGAACTGCTCAAGGAAAAGATAGCTCAAGGAGCAAAAACTTTGGGGTTGGCTACAGGAAGCAGCCCAGAAGAATTTTACAAGCAGATTGTTGAGAGCGACCTTGATTTTTCAGAGATGACCAGTGTTAATCTGGATGAATATGTCGGTTTGCAGGAGGACGATCCTCAGTCTTATAGTTATTTCATGAATCAACACCTCTTTAACCAAAAGCCTTTTAAAGAAAGCTTCCTGCCCAATGGCGCAGCGAAAGATTTAGAAGCAGAAGTGGCCCGGTACAATCAGGTTCTTACAGAGTATCCAGCTGATTTGCAGATTTTGGGAATCGGTACGAATGGCCATATCGGCTTTAATGAGCCGGGAACCAGTTTCGACAGTCAGACTCACTTAGTAGATCTGACGCCGTCCACCATTCAGTCCAATGCTCGATTCTTTGACAAGATGGAAGATGTTCCGACTCAGGCTATTTCCATGGGGATTGGCAATATCCTCAATGCTAAGTCCATCATTCTCTTTGCTTATGGTTCTGCTAAGGCCAAAGCTATAGCAGGGACTGTTGAGGGTGAGGTGACAGAGGAGCTGCCAGGCAGTGCTCTCCAGAAGCATCCAGATGTTGTGATTATAGCTGATAAGGAAGCACTTAGCTTGTTAAAACACTAAGATTTTAATGTTGTTGCTATAAAACTGGCTTTGCCAGATAAAAGTCTCTTAATTTCCTATCTATTTTTTAGGTAGGATTTTTAGATTTATGGTTGACTTTGCGTAAAATATGATATACTAGATAGGTATAATTGTTCTTTGGAGGATCCTGTGAAGAAAAAGCTTTTGTTATTGGGAATTGTGTTCCTGACCTCTCTAGCACCACTAGCTGCTAGGGCTGATGAATTGGTGGATATGGCTAAAAAGATGTATCCGCATGATAATGTTCAGGCGATTAATCGTCCCAAGTCTTCTCTCGTTATTGATGGAAGTACAGGTGACGTTGTCTGGGAGGATAATGTCGATGAGGTGCGTGATCCCGCGAGTATGAGTAAGCTCATGACGCTTTACTTGGTCTTTGAAGCGATTAAGGAAGGAAAAATCAGCGAAAAGACGGTCATTACAGCTACACCTCAGGATCAAGCTACTGCTAATATTTATGAAATTTCTAATAATAAAATTGTTGCGGGTGTAGACTATACCGTATCTGAGTTGATTACCATGACAATCGTGCCGTCATCCAATGCGACAACCGTTATGCTGGCCAATTATCTATCGGACAATGATCCAGATGCTTTCTTGGATCGGATGAATGCCAAGGCTCAAGAGCTGGGTATGACGAATACCAAGTGGTTCAATGCCAGCGGTGCAGCAGCGATTTCTTTCAAGGGATATTACAATCCTCAGAATTACGATAATACTCTCAGCAATCAGACAACAGCCCGTGATTTGGCGATTCTGGCTTATAACTTTGTCAATCACCATCCTGAGATTCTAAACTATACTAATAAAGCCAAGGTTACGGTTAAAGCCGGAACTCCTTACGAGGAAACCTTTGAAACCTATAATTACTCCCTGCCGGGTGCTAAATACGCACTCAAGGGCGTAGATGGCATGAAGACAGGCTCTAGTCCTAACGGTGCTTTCAACTATATCGCGACCATTAAGCGTGGAGATCAGCGCATGATTGCTGTGATTATGGGAGTCGGTGACTGGTCTGACCAAGACGGTGAGTATTACCGCCATCCTTTTGGTAATGCTTTGATTGAGAAGGCTTATGCGGACTACGAGTACAAAAAACTCTTATCCAAGGGTGAGCAGGAGATTGATGGACAGAAATATAAGCTGCCTGAGGATTTCTACGCTACTGTTAAAAAGGGAACCGAGCCTAAAGTCAAGGTTGAAAATAATGTTCTCAAGGCTGAAAATGGCTTGAAGACCTTGTCTAGTAAGATCTCTGATGAAATGAAAGTCGAGAAAGTTGAGAATCCAGTTGCTCAGGCTATTGAAAATGTGACTGGCAGCAAGTCGGAAAGCAAGCCTTGGTATGGTGTGTTCTTCAGCGATAAGATGTTAATTCTGCTGCCTGTTGGCATCCTGCTAATCATTCTGTACTTTGAATACCGCAGTCGTCAAAAACGCAAGGCTGCAAAACAGGAACGTCGTAGAAATACAGATGTTGAATAAAGGGAATGTCCTCTGTCGCATACGAACGGAATGACTTTCCAAGCTAAAACTCAGTGATTTTGCTGAGTTTTCTTTCTGTTTTAAGGAGATTTTCATGCTAAAAAAGTTTCACAACAGCTATCTAGCTCATTTTTTACTCTTTAATTTTTTCTTCTTAGCCTATTCTCTTTTTTCGACTCTGATATCAGTCTATATGCAGGACTTAGGCTATTCTAATGCCCAAGTATCTATGGTAGTGTCAGCTTCCTTCTTTGCTTCCATGTTGGCTCAGCCGCTGTTTGGGATTCTCAGCGATGCTTTGGGGATTAAAAAGATCTTCCTTTTTAGCTTTCTAGTTATGATGGTTGGGGCTGTATTTTTCATGAAAGCGACTCAGCTTTGGCAGTTACTGGTCTGGTATAGTCTGGTCCTCATGCTGGTTAACGGGGTCAATCCAGTCATGGATGTTCTGGCAGCTCAAAGTCCTTATACTTATGGTAAGATTCGGATTTGGGGAACCATTGGCTATGCTTTAGGCTCTCAGCTGGCAGGATTGATCTATCAAAGAGTCGCACCGCAGGCTATTTTCCCAGTTTTTATTGGCATGATGCTTATCAGCAGCATAGGACTTTTGGGAATCCAGCCCAAGCACGACCGAGCAGCCCTAGAAAGCAGGAATACCCGTAAGCAGACAGGTCTGGGGAAGCTCTTGACCAACAAAACCTATCTCTTTTACTTACTTTTGGTCGCCCTCTACTCTGGGGTGGGGAATACTGGTCATACCTATATCCCTGCCATGCTACAGCATAGTGGCTTAGAGGTGGATATGGCTTCGACTGTTGTTGCCCTATCAGTTCTGGTTGAAGCGCCTTTTATCTTTTATTCCTATCTCTTTATGGACAAGATTTCGATGAAGAAGCTTCTTTATATCTGTTTGGGAATCATCTTTCTCCAGTACAGTGTCTATGCCTTGGACCTAGGTTTGATTTCGAAAATCGGGATGACTCTCCTTTCCAAGCACGTGACAGGCATGGTTTTGATTATGGTGACCTTGAAAATCGTGGCCAGCTTGGTCGATGAAAAATACCTGGTTACAGCCATTGCTCTGGTCCAGACAGCCCGCAGTCTGGGCACTATTCTCATTCAAAATCTGGCTGGCCATTTTCTGGACAGTTGGGGTTACGAAGGGATGAACCTCTTTCTAGCAGCGGTTATCTGCCTAGTCTGTCTGCTGGCCCCCTTTCTGAAATTGCCAGAACGAAAAGGAAATCAGTTATTTGGATAATGAAAAACGAGTCGGAGAGATGTTCTCTTGACTCGTTTTTTTGATGGTGTAGTTCTTTTCTCTTTTCTTTTGCGAATATTTTAGTAAATGAGAGAAATTTTAGAGGGGGTTAGGATATGTTTGTGGCGCGAAATCATAAGGGACTTTTGTGTAATGCTCTGGAGGGGAAGATTGAGAAGGGGGCTGATTTCGTCTGCCCAGCTTGTTCAGGGGCAGTCCGTTTTAAAAAAGGGAAGGTTATGCAGCCGCATTTTGCGCATATTTCGCTAGAAGAGTGTCGTTTTGATAGGGAAAATGAGAGTGCTGAGCACCTGAACCTTAAGGCCGAGCTTTTTCGCTGGGCTGTCCAGACAGAAGAAGTTGAGGTGGAGGCTTTTTTGCCTGCACTGCAGCAGATTGCTGATTTGCTAGTTGATAAAAAACTGGCTCTTGAAGTCCAGTGCAGCCCCCTAAGTATAGAACGGCTGCAGGAACGGACGCTTTCTTACCGCCAGCATGGCTATCAGGTCCTCTGGCTCTTGGGGCGAAAACTTTGGCTCAAGGATTCCCTAAGCCGTCTGCAGAAGGATTTTCTCTATTTTAGTAAAAATATGGGCTTTCATCTTTGGGAGCTGGATCAAGAAAAGCAAGTTTTGCGTCTCAAATACCTGATTCACGAAGATCTGCATGGAAAGGTCCAGCACAAGACCAAGAACTTTCCCTTTGGTCACGGCCGGCTTTTGGATATTTTGCGTTTGCCCTTTCAAAAGCAGGAGATGAACAGCTTTCTGACCCAGCAAGATCCGCAGATCTGCAGCTATATCCGCCGTCAGCTTTATTACCAACAGCCTCGATGGATGCGGCTGCAGGCCCAGCTCTACCAGAATGGGGATAATCTCTTGACTAAGACTGCAGAGGATTTCTATCCACAGGTTCGACCAATACAGGCGGGCTCCTTCTGTCAGATAACTACTGACCTGACTGGCTATTATCAGCAGTTTGAGAACTATTATGCCAATCTCCAGCAAAAAAATCTGCAAATTGTTTATTCACCGGCTTTTTATACAAGGATTTTGCATTGATTTGTGATAGAATAGGGGAGTCGGAGGATTTTTTTATGGCAAAACAAAGAAATGAAATTGAAGAAAAATATACTTGGGATTTGAGCACCATTTTCCCAACAGACGAAGCCTTTGAAGCTGAATTGGCGCAGGTTTCAGAAGAAGTGAAGAAAGCAGCTAGTCTGGCTGGGCATTTGCTGGATTCAGCGGATAGTCTCTTAACAACGACTGAAGTGCAACTGGACTTGATGCGTCGTATTGAAAAGCTTTATTCTTATGCTCATATGAAGAATGACCAGGATACTCGTGTAGCCAAGTATCAAGAATATCAGGCTAAGGGTATGACTCTTTATAGTGAATTCGGTCAAAGCTTTGCCTTCTATGAGCCTGAATTCATGGCGATTACAGAAGAGCAGTACCAAGCATTCTTGGCTGAGCAGCCAGGTTTGCAACTTTACCAACATTATTTTGACAAGCTTTTGAAAAAGAAAGTCCACATCTTAACACAGCGCGAAGAGGAGCTATTGGCCGGTGCTGGTGAAATTTTTGGTGCAGCGGGCGAAACCTTTGCTATCTTGGATAATGCAGATATCGTCTTTCCTATAGTGCATGACGAAGATGGAAATGAAGTTCAGCTCAGCCACGGTAACTATATCACCCTGGTCGAGTCTAAGAACCGAGAGGTCCGTAAGGAAGCTTATGAGGCTCTCTACAGCGTATACGAGCAGTATCAGCATACCTATGCTAAGACTCTGCAGACTAATGTCAAGGTTCACAACTACAATGCGAAAGTCCGCAAGTTTTCATCTGCCCGTGAAGCAGCCTTGTCAGCTGACTTTATTCCAGAAAGTGTTTATGACAGCCTAGTTTCAGCTGTCAATAAGCATTTGCCTCTCTTGCAACGTTATATCGCTTTACGAGCGAAGATTTTAGGCATTTCTGATTTGAAGATGTATGATATGTACACTCCTTTGTCAGAGACAGACTACAAATTCACTTATGAGGAAGCCTTGGCTAAGTCTGAGCAAGTCCTGGCTATTTTGGGTGAGGATTATTTGAGCCGAGTGCAGAAAGCCTTCTCAGAGCGCTGGATTGATGTTCATGAAAATCAAGGCAAGCGCTCAGGGGCATACTCAGGCGGTTCTTATGATACCAATGCCTTTATGTTGCTTAACTGGCAGGATACGCTGGACAATCTCTTTACCTTGGTGCATGAGACAGGTCACAGTATGCATTCCAGCTACACCCGTGAGACCCAGCCTTATGTCTATGGAGACTACTCTATCTTCCTAGCTGAGATTGCTTCAACGACCAATGAAAATATTCTGACAGAAAAGCTTTTGGAAGAAGTAGAGGACGATACTACCCGCTTTGCTATCCTCAATCACTTCTTGGATGGCTTTAGAGGTACGGTCTTCCGTCAAACCCAGTTTGCTGAGTTTGAGCACGCTATCCACAAGGCTGACCAAGAAGGTCAAGTTTTGACCAGCGAGTTTCTCAATGAACTCTATGCTGATTTGAACGAGAAATACTACGGTTTGAATAAAGAAGACAATCCGCAGATTCAGTACGAATGGGCTCGGATTCCGCATTTCTACTACGATTACTATGTTTTCCAATATTCGACAGGATTTTCAGCGGCTTCTGCCTTGGCTGAAAAGATTGTCCATGGCAGTCAGGAAGACAAGGATAAGTATCTGGACTATCTCAATGCTGGGAACTCTGACTATCCGCTCAATGTCATCAAAAAAGCAGGTGTGGATATGGAAAAAGAAGACTACCTGAATGCTGCTTTTGCTGTTTTTGAGCGTCGTCTGGATGAATTTGAAGCCTTGGTAGAAAAGTTGGGACTGGCATAAGATGGTCGAGACTTATAATCAAAACTCTAATCCTAATATGCGCCGGCCAGTGGTCAAAGAAGAAATCGTTGACTTTATGAGACGGCGTCTCCAGCCGGTTACCGGTGGACTCAAGGAGCTGGAGGATTTTGCCAAAGCTGAAAATATACCTGTGATTCCCCATGAGACAGTGGCTTACTTCCGCCTGCTAGTCGAAAGTCTCCAGCCAGAGAAGATTTTAGAAATCGGGACGGCTATTGGATTTTCTGCCCTTTTGATGGCGGAGCATGCACCTAAAGCCCAGATTACGACTATTGACCGCAATCCAGAGATGATTGAGCTTGCTAAGGCTAATTTTGCTAGGTATGACAGTCGCCAGCAAATTACGCTACTGGAAGGTGATGCGGTGGATCTGCTTGAGACACTGGAGGATTCTTACGACCTTGTCTTTATGGACTCTGCCAAATCCAAGTATGTGGTCTTTCTGCCCCAAGTCCTCAAGCACCTCAATCCTGGTGGTCTGATTCTCATTGATGATGTCTTCCAAGGTGGCGATGTTGCCAAGCCTTTTGAGGAAATTAAGCGTGGCCAAAGGGCTATTTACCGAGGTTTGCATAGCCTGTTTGACGCAACTTTGGACAGTCCAGATTTGACTTCGAGTCTGCTTCCCTTGGGAGATGGTCTGCTTATGATTAGAAAAAAATGACATCTCTGATTTTTTCCTAATTTCCAAAAATTTTTAGTAAAATTTAAGATATCAATTCAAATTTGTGCTACAATAGAAAACGTGAACTTTTAAGAATAAGGAGTCAATATAAAATGAAGAAAAAAATATTTGCAGGAGCTGTGACACTCTTGTCAGTCGCTGTATTAGCAGCATGTTCCAACTCAGAAGGCAAGGACATCGTGACCATGAAAGGAAACACGATTACTGTCAATGAATTCTATGATCAAGTGAAAAACAATGGTGCAGCTCAGCAAGTCTTGCTGCAGATGGCTATCAAAGACATCTTTGAAGAAAAATACGGCAAAGACGTCAAAGACAAGGATGTTAAGGATGCTTTCGAAAAGTCTAAAACGGCTTACGGTACAGCTTTTGCCCAAGTCTTGGCTCAAAACGGATTGACCGAAGATGCCTACAAGGAGCAAATCCGCACCAATATGCTGGTAGAGCATGCCGTTAAGAAGGCTGCTGAAAAAGAGCTGACTGACGAAAACTACAAGGCTGCCTTTGAAAACTACACGCCAGAAGTAACAGCTCAAATCATCAAGGTTGACAGCGAAGACAAAGGTAAGGAAGTTCTCGAAAAAGCTAAAGCAGAAGGAGCAGACTTCAGTCAAATCGCTAAGGAAAACTCTACCGATGCTGCCACTAAGGAAAAAGGCGGAGAAATCAAGTTTGACTCTGGCTCTACTGATGTTCCAGATGCTGTCAAAAAAGCTGCTTTTGCTTTGGAAGAAAATGGCGTTTCAGACCTTGTGACTGTGCCAGATTCACAGTACTCAGCAAGCTACTATATTGTTAAGCTGATCAAGAAGTCAGAGAAATCTTCTAACTGGAAAGACTACAAAGATAAACTGAAAAAGATTATCATTGCGCAAAAAGAAAAAGATACTAGCTTCATCCAAAGCGTTGTGGCGAAAGAGTTGAAAGATGCTAACATCAAGGTTAAGGACAGTGCTTTCCAATCTATCTTTGCTCAGTATATTGAAACGACAGGTTCTTCAACTTCTTCATCAAGTGCTGCCAGCAGCTCAAAGACTTCTGAGTCTAGCTCAGCAGCTGAAAGCAGTTCAGCAGAAGCTTCATCCTCAGGAGCAGAATAAGGTTGACGAAAAGACAATAAGCAAGTATAATAAGACTGGTGAGAATTGATTTTTCAAGTTCTTAGTTCAGAGAATTGGCGGTGCTGCGAGCCATCTGAGACGGAGAATCATGCTACTCATCTAGCAAAATAGAATACGAAATGAGAATGACAAGTTCATTGAATGAAGGTGGTACCGCGGTTTTTCGCCCTTCGGACAAGGAACTTGTCTTTTATGTTGACTGTGGAGGTAACATAATGAAAACCTATCTTGTCAAACAGAAATTTCGCTTAGGCGGCGAACGCTTTGATATCAAGGACGATCGAGGAAATGTGGATTATCAAGTGGAAGGCTCTTTCTTCCAGATTCCTAAGACCTTTACTATCTATGATAGTCAGGGTCAAATCGTCAGTCAGATTACCAAGACCCTTATAACCCTCCTGCCCCAGTTTGAAATCAAACTCAGCAGTGGGCATAGCTTTTATATCCGTAAGAAATTCTCTTTTTTGCGTGATAAATATAAATTTGATAATTTGGGTCTACGAGTTGAAGGGAACATCTGGGATTTAAACTTTCGTCTGCTGGATAACAGCAATCAAGTCGTTGCAGAGATTACAAAGGAGCTCTTCCATCTAACCTCTACTTATCAGGTGAGTGTCTATGATGAGACTTATTCAGATTTGGTCATTTCCCTCTGTGTCGCTATTGATTATGTTGAAATGCTGGAAAGTTCGTCGTCATAATGCAATTATTTTTAGAAAAAAATTAAGGAGAAAAAGAAATGAAACAAATGTCAAGTGCTCAGGTTCGTCAAATGTGGCTGGATTTTTGGGCAACGAAAGGTCATGCAGTAGAACCATCTGTCAGCTTGGTGCCGGTCAACGATCCAACCTTGCTCTGGATTAACTCTGGTGTTGCGACCCTCAAGAAATACTTCGATGGAACCATCATTCCAGAAAATCCTCGAATTACCAATGCTCAAAAAGCCATTCGGACCAATGATATTGAAAATGTTGGAAAAACTGCCCGCCACCATACCATGTTTGAGATGCTGGGTAACTTCTCTATCGGCGATTATTTCCGTGATGAAGCAATTGAGTGGGCTTACGAGCTTTTGACTAGCCCTGAATGGTTTGATTTCCCCAAAGATAAGCTCTACATGACCTACTATCCAGACGATAAGGACTCTTACAACCGCTGGATTGCTATGGGCGTTGAGCCTAGTCATTTGATTCCGATTGAGGACAACTTCTGGGAAATCGGTGCGGGACCTTCTGGACCAGATACAGAGATTTTCTTTGACCGGGGTGAGGCTTTTGATCCAGAAAATATTGGAGTCCGTCTCTTAGAAGAAGATATTGAAAACGATCGCTATATCGAAATCTGGAATATCGTCTTGTCACAATTCAACGCTGACCCTGCTATACCGCGTAGTGAGTACAAGGAATTGCCACATAAGAACATTGATACGGGCGCAGGATTGGAGCGTTTGGTCGCTGTTATCCAAGGGGCTAAGACCAACTTTGAGACTGACCTCTTCATGCCAATTATTCGTGAAGTAGAGAAACTGTCTGGCAAGGTCTATGACCAAGATGGCGACAATATGAGTTTCAAGGTGATTGCAGACCATATCCGCTCGCTCTCCTTTGCCATTGGTGATGGCGCTCTTCCTGGAAATGAAGGCCGAGGCTATGTCCTTCGTCGTCTTCTTCGTCGTGCTTCAATGCATGGCCAAAAGCTGGGTATCAATGAGCCTTTCCTTTACAAACTGGTTCCAACTGTGGGCAAGATTATGGAAAGCTACTATCCAGAAGTCCTTGAAAAGCAAGACTTTATTGAAAAGATTATCAAGAGCGAGGAAGAATCTTTTGCTCGTACTCTGCACTCTGGTCAGCATTTTGCCCAAGGCATCGTAGCAGACCTGAAAGAAAAAGGTCAAACAATCATCTCTGGTCAAGATGCCTTCAAACTCTACGATACTTACGGTTTCCCACTGGAGTTGACTGAGGAAATTGCTGAAGAAGCAGGCATGACTGTAGATCGTGCTGGTTTTGAAGCGGCTATGAAAGAGCAGCAAGATCGGGCACGTGCTTCTGTTGTCAAGGGTGGTTCAATGGGCATGCAAAATGAAACCCTACAGGCTATCACCGTAGAGAGTGTCTTTAACTACGAAAAAGAAGAGCTGACAGCTGAACTCCTTGCTATCGTGGCGGATGATGCAGCAGTCGAAGCTGTTGAGTCAGGAACAGCTGCCCTCATCTTTGCAGAAACACCATTCTACGCAGAAATGGGTGGTCAGGTAGCCGATCACGGTCAAATCTTTGATGCTGCAGGTAATCTAGTAGCGCAAGTAACGGACGTGCAAAAGGCACCAAATGGTCAGCCACTGCATACTGTAGAAGTTTTGGCGCCTCTGGCTCTGGGGCAAAACTATAAACTGGAAATTGATCACAGCCGTCGCCATCGTGTTATGAAGAACCATACGGCGACTCACCTCTTGCATGCAGCTCTACATAATGTTCTTGGGAACCATGCAACCCAGGCAGGCTCTCTGAACGAAGTAGAATTCCTGCGCTTTGACTTTACGCATTTCCAAGCGGTGACTGCAGAAGAGCTGCGCGCTATCGAGCAAGAAGTCAATGAGAAAATCTGGGAAGCTCTTGCCATTGAGACAGTAGAGACAGATATTGACACAGCTAAGGAAATGGGTGCCATGGCGCTCTTTGGCGAAAAGTATGGTAAAGAAGTTCGTGTCGTAACCATCGGCGACTACTCTGTCGAGCTTTGCGGAGGAACTCACGTGGGCAACACTTCTGAAATCGGTATTTTCAAGATTGTCAAAGAAGAAGGTATCGGATCTGGAACTCGCCGTATCTTGGCAGTTACCAGCAAGGAAGCTTTTGAAGCCTACCGTGAGGAAGAAGAGGCTCTTAAGGCTATCGCAGCGACCCTCAAGGCACCGCAAATCAAGGAAGTGCCTCACAAGGTAGAAGCGCTGCAAGAGCAGCTGCGTCAACTCCAAAAAGAGAATGCAGAGCTCAAGGAAAAGGCAGCAGCAGCGGCCTCTGGTGAAGTCTTCAAGAATGTTCAAGAGGCAAATGGACATAGTTTTATCGCTAGTCAGGTCTCTGTTTCTGATGCAGGTGCCCTGCGTACCTTCGCGGACACTTGGAAGCAGAAGGACTATTCAGATGTTCTCGTACTGGTCGCAGCAATTGGTGACAAGGTCAATGTCCTTGCAGCCAGCAAGACTAAGGACGTACATGCTGGTAATCTGATTAAGGAATTGGCGCCGATTGTAGATGGTCGAGGCGGCGGTAAACCAGACATGGCTATGGCCGGCGGCGGCAAGCAATCAGCTATTCCAGACCTGCTAGCAGCAGTTGCTGAGAAGTTGTAATATGAGATAAAAGATAGATGAAAAGGTCTGCTCTTTGGGCAGATCTTTTTCTGTGCACTCGGCTCACTTACTTCTCTATATGAGAAGCAAATAATCCGCTTTAAGGCAGGAAATCATGAATTGTTTTTTCACATAATTAATGATATTTTCAAAAATATTGCATAAAAATACATAAAATGCTTGACAAAGGGAAAATATGCGAGTAAAATAAAACGCATATTTATACGGAGGTGTTTTAAAAATATGCGAATTTCGATTGTAGGAATTACTGGTTATTCAGGAATGGAACTCCTTCGTATTTTACTTCAGCATCCGCAGGCGGAAGTCGTTTCCCTTCATGCCAGCCAAGATATGGAGACTCCAGTGTCAGAGCTTTATCCCCATTTGAAGGGGATTTGCGACCTGAAAATAGAAGCTTTCGACAGTCAGACAATAATGCGACGAGCAGATCTTGTTTTCTTTGCAACGTCAAGTGGAGTGGCTAAAGATTTGTCAAAAGATTTTGTAGAAGCGGGATTTCCAGTCATTGACCTATCTGGCGATCATCGTTTGCCAGGGAATATTTATAAAAAATGGTATCAGAAAAAGCCAGCTGAAGACCATGTTCAAAAAGAGTTTATTTATGGGCTGTCTGAATTTACAGATGTCAGAGGGAAGCGATTTATTGCCAATCCCGGCTGCTATGCGACGGCTACAGAGTTGGCTTTGATTCCCTTGCTGCAGGCTCAGGCTATTGAGCTGGACTCCATTATTGTCGATGCCAAGAGTGGCTTGACAGGGGCGGGGAAAAATCCAGCAGCATCCAGCCATTTTGTTCATGTGCACGACAATTATGTGACTTACAAGCTGAATCAGCATCAGCATATTCCGGAGATTGTGCAGCAGTTGCAGCGTTTTGATAAGAGATTGCAGCAGATTCAGTTTTCAACTTCCCTCATTCCGCTCAATCGTGGTATCGTGGCGACAGTTTACAGCAAGTTGAAAGAACCTTTGACTCGGGAAGAACTGACTGCTATTTACCAAGAATGCTATCAGGACAAGCCTTTTGTTCGTATCCAAGCTGCTCTGCCGAATTTGCACCAGGTTGTCGGTACTAATTATACAGATATTGGTTTTGACTATAATCCTGTGACAAACATTTTAACTGTCGTGGCTGTGCTGGATAATCTGATTAAAGGGGCTGCTGGTCAGGCGGTTCAAAATATGAATCTGATGCTGGGCTTTCCTGAAACAGATGGTCTGCTCAGTCAACCATCCTATATCTAGATGAGAAAGGGTTAGATATGAAGATTATTGATGGAACGATTGCCAGTCCGCTAGGCTTTTCGGCTGACGGTTTACACGCTGGCTTTAAGAAAAAGAAGTTGGATTTTGGCTGGATTGTCTCAGAAGTACCGGCCAGTGTGGCAGGAGTCTATACGACCAATAAGGTCATTGCTGCTCCGCTTCTAGTGACCAAAGCCTCAATCCAAAAGAGTCAGAAATTGCAGGCAATAGTGGTTAATTCTGGTGTTGCTAATTCTTGTACAGGTCAGCAGGGACTGGTCGCTGCCTATGAGATGCAGCGATTGACTGCTCAAAAGCTGAAGATTGAGCCCGACTTGGTAGGTCTGGCTTCTACAGGAGTCATCGGCGAGCAGCTTCCAATGGATGCTCTGAAAAATGGTCTGTCACAAATTCTAGTGAGTGGCAAGGCAGAAGATTTTGCTGAGGCTATCTTGACGACGGATACTTGTACCAAGACCTGTGTGGTCACAGAAGAGTTTGGAACAGACCTGGTGACTATGGCAGGGGTGGCTAAGGGATCGGGCATGATTCATCCGAATATGGCGACCATGCTGGCCTTTATCACCTGTGATGCTAATATTTCCAGTGCTACCTTGCAAAAGGCTCTCAGTCAGTATGTGGAGACGACTTTCAACCAAATCACGGTGGATGGAGATACATCGACTAATGACATGGTGCTAGTCATGGCTAACGGCTGCCGGCAAAATGAAGAAATTCTGCCAGATACGGAAGAATTTGAAAAGTTTTCTAAGATGCTCCGCTATCTTATGGCTGACTTGGCTAAGAAAATTGCCAAGGATGGAGAGGGAGCAACCAAGCTGATTGAGGTCAATGTTCGGCATGCCAAGGATGAACAGAGCGGCCGTATGATTGCTAAGAGTGTCGTTGGCTCTAGCTTAGTCAAAACAGCTATTTTTGGCCAAGATCCCAATTGGGGACGAATCTTAGCAGCTATCGGCTATGCGGGAGCAGATGTCTCGGTTGATGACATTGATATTTGGATTGAGGGGATTCCAGTTATGCAGGCTTCTAGTCCTGTGGCTTTTGACCCCGAGGAGACTAGTGATGCCATGGCTGGGGAGCTGCTGACCTTGACCATTGACCTGCACGATGGGGAAGCTGAGGCTCAGGCCTGGGGCTGCGATCTATCCTATGATTATGTGAAAATCAATGCCCTCTATAGAACCTAAGGAGAAATGCAATGAAAGATGTGATTGTTATAAAAATTGGTGGCGTTGCTGCGCAAAAGCTGTCTACTAAGTTTATCAAGCAAATGCAAGCGTGGATAGCAGCTGGTAAGAAAATCGTGGTTGTTCACGGGGGCGGTCTGGTCATTAATCAACTCATGAAAGAGCGTCAGCTACCTATTCGCAAGGTTAAGGGGTTACGGGTGACAGCTAAGTCTGACTTACCCATTATTGAGCAGGCCTTGCTAGGTCAAGTCGGTCGGATGCTGACACAAGAACTGAACGATTCAGATATTGAAAGCCTTCAGCTGGTTTCACATTTGGGGAAGACAGTTTCGGTAGATTTTATTGATAAAGACCTCTATGGCTATGTCGGTCAGGTGAAGGCCATTCAAACTGCCTATCTAGAGCAGCTGCTGGCTGCGGACATGGTCCCAGTGCTGGCTTCGCTAGGGGAAAATGCAGCTGGTGAGCTCTTAAATATCAATGCAGACTATTTGGCTGCGGCAGTTGCTAGCAGCTTGCAGGCAGAGAAGCTGATCCTGATGACAGATATAGAAGGAGTTTTAGAGGATAAAAAAGTCCTGCCCCAGCTTCTGACCAGTCAGGTTTCCAAGAAGATTCAGACAGGTGTCATCAAGGGCGGCATGATTCCTAAGATCGAGAGTGCTGTTCAGACTGTGCTTTCTGGTGTCGGGCAGGTTCTGATTGGTGACAATCTTTTGACGGGCACCTTGATAGCAGAGGGATAATGATGACTTATTTATTTGAAAACTACAAGCGGGCGCCTATTGAGTTTGTTAAAGCAGAGGGCTTCTATCTGATTGACAATGAGGGAAAAGCTTATTTGGACTTTTCATCGGGGATTGGCGTAACCAATCTTGGCTTTCACCCGCAGGTCCAGCAGGCTTTGATCCAGCAAGCAGGGCGCATCTGGCACAGTCCCAATCTCTATCTTAGCTCTCTGCAAGAGCAGGTGGCTCAAGAACTGGCAGGTTCTTATGATTATTTGGCATTTTTCTGCAATAGCGGAGCGGAAGCCAATGAAGCAGCTATTAAGCTAGCCCGCAAAGCTACTGGTAAGCAAGGAATTATCACTTTTCAGCAATCCTTTCATGGTCGGACCTTTGGCGCTATGGCCGCAACAGGACAGGATAAGATTAAGGAAGGATTTGGTGATGGGGTTCCTCACTTCAGCTATGCAGTTTACAATGATCTAGCTAGCGTAGAAAAGTTGATCAATCAGGATACGGCAGCTGTCATGCTAGAATTGGTCCAAGGAGAATCGGGGGTTCGTCCAGCAGAAGCAGCTTTTGTCAAAGATTTGGCTGTTTTTTGCCAACGAGCGGGGATTTTGCTGATTGTTGATGAGGTACAGACAGGTATGGGGCGCACGGGTCGGCTTTATTCCTTTGAGCATTATGGGATTATACCGGATATTGTGACACTGGCCAAGGGTCTGGCCAATGGCCTGCCTGCTGGCGCCATATTGGGAAAATCCAGCTTGGCTCCTGCTTTTGGACCTGGCAGTCATGGCTCTACCTTTGGTGGCAATAGATTAGCCATGGCAGCCGCCTTGGAGACCTTGCATACCATGAAAGAGGCAGGCTTTATGGAAGAAGTCAGGTCTAAGAGTGCCATCTTACTGGAGCAGCTGCAGTTTGCTTTTCAGGACCATCCAAAGATTTCTGCTGTTCGAGGCCTGGGCATGATGATTGGGATTGAAACAAGTATTAGCCTGTCAAAGATTGTTGAAGCCGCTCGTCAGAAGGGCTTGATTATCCTGACAGCCGGAGAAAATGTTATCCGTCTCCTGCCACCATTGACTATCAGCAGGGAGGAAATCCAGCAGGGGATTGCTGTTTTAAAAGAAGTATTTTCTCAAGTAGATGAATAAAGGAAAAGAGAGTGGGACAGAAATCGGTAATTCGTTAGAATTCGATTTCGTCGTCCC
>NZ_CAURLD010000006.1:0-129877 GCF_963525625.1 uncultured Streptococcus sp. | reverse complement strand
GGGACGACGAAATCGAATTCTAACGAATTACCGATTTCTGTCCCACTCTCTTTTTGCTTTATACTAAGCCTTCAAGCAGGCCTTTCATAAAGTTCTCTGAATTAAACTCACCGATATCATCAATCTTTTCTCCAAAGCCAATCAGCTTCACTGGGATATCCAATTCCTGACGAATAGCTAACACAACCCCACCTCGGGCTGTTCCATCAATCTTTGTCAGTACAATTCCTGTGACTGGAGTTATTTTAGAAAATTCCTTGGCCTGAACCAGAGCATTCTGACCAGTTGAAGCATCGAGAGCTAGGAAAGTCTCATGCGGTGCTTCTGGATCCACCCGCTTAATAATGCGACCAATTTTCTCCAGCTCAGCCATGAGGTTGTCCTTATTTTGCAGACGACCAGCCGTGTCAATCATAAGAACATCAACCTGCTCTGCCTGAGCACGCTCCATACCGTCATAAACCACGCTAGCAGGATCGCTCTTCTCAGGCCCCGTCACTACAGGAACATCTACGCGCCGACCCCATTCAGCCAGCTGAGCTACTGCTCCCGCTCGGAATGTATCTGCTGCTACCAACATGACTTTCTTGCCTTCTTGTTTGTACTTATAGGCTAGTTTACCGATAGAGGTAGTCTTACCGACTCCGTTGACCCCAACAAAGAGCATGACAGTCAGACCGTTTTGGAAATTGATTTTTTCATCAAAGCGGCCATCTTTCTCATAAATGTCCACCAGTTTTTCAATAATCAGCTGGCGCAGAGCAGCTGGTTTTTTAGCATTTTCCAGACGGGCTTCATAGCGTAGTTCCTCAGTCAGACTGGAAGCCACTTGAACTCCTACATCACTAGTGATGAGCAGCTCTTCCAAGTCTTCGAAGAACTCTTCATCTACTGAGCGGAAATTAGCAAAGAAGGCATTGAGCCGTGCTCCAAATCCTGTCCGAGTCTTCTTAAGGCTGCGGTCATATTTTTCCTGAGTGGATTCCTCTTGAGGAAGTTCAGCAGACTCTTCTGTAGCTTCTGATTCTTCAGCAAAATCGACTGCTTGCTTGACCTGTTCTGATTCTGTTAGTGACTCCTCAGCTGTTTCTGGCTCGAACTCATTATTTGAATCAGTTACCATCTCGTCATAAGGAACAGCTTCATGCCCAGTATGAGATAATGCCTCATCCGAAAAATCCGCTTGTTCAACAAGTTCTTCTACCGTTTCGACACTGCTCTCGGAATGGTGCTCTTCTAGAGTTTCTTCAGTCTGAGTTGCTCCTTGAGCCACTTCTTGATTTTCTGCAATAATGTCTCTTTCATGCTCTGGCTCCTTGCTTTCTTCTTGGATAGCTTGAGATGCAAGTTCTTCTGTTACTAACTGCTCTTCAACATCAGCCAAACTATCTTTTGTATCCGAAATTTGGTCATCAAGTTGCTGCTCGTCCTGATAGGACCTAACAGCTTCCGCTTCAAGATTTTCTCCTGCTTCTGGAATAGGCGCTGTTTCTTCTTCAAGCTCGCCAATGTTTTCCAATGCTTCCTTGACAACTTCTTCAATCGGCGGTTCTTGTTTTTTTCGGCCAAAAAGGCGGTCAAATAATCCCATCGGCTAATCCTCCTTTAGTACATATTCTTCAATAGCCCAAGCCACTGCATCCTCATCATTGGTCATAGGTGTCACCACATTGGCTGCTTCTTTGACGATGGCTACTGCATTCTGCATGGCTACTCCCAGGCCAGCCCACTCAATCATAGAAAGATCATTGGCTTCATCACCACAAGCCATGACCTGACTTCTCTCAATGCCTAAATGGGCAATCAGTTTCTCCAAACCATTAGCCTTATGGACATTTTTCGGTGACCACTCCAGCAACATTTCTCTAGATTTGAAAATCTCATAGCGCTCAAATAATTCTGGAGAGATTTGCTCAATAGCAGCATCCAGTGGTTGTTGAGCATAAGCAGTGACACATTTATTATAAGTCTGCTGACTGGACAAATCACTGAAATCAATAGACTCAAAGGTCAGAGCCGGATTGAACTGGGCATAAAGGGAATCTTGATCGGACTGAATCTGATAGACAAGTCCTTCGCAGATAGCATCAAGCGGGATATGGAGCTTGTCTGTCTCCTCATAAATCCGAGCTACATCATCATAAGAAAAAACTGTTTTATCAAGGATTTCTCCAGTGTTGCGCTGAACAAGACCACCATTAAAAGTAATGGTGTACTCATCCTCTCGACCGTCTGTTCCCAGCTCATGGAGGAAAAAGTCCATGGCTTTGAGGGGGCGGCCAGTAGTCAGAACTACCTTAACTCCCTTGGCCTGAGCTGCTTTTAAAGCAGCTAAATTGCGCTCAGAAATCTTCTTGTCTGAAGTCAGAAGAGTTCCATCCAAGTCCAGAGCAATCAGTTTTATATCTGCCATTATAATCCCTCCATGTAAGTGATAACCGACTGAGCATCATGGTGACCGATGACTTCCTTGGCCACTTCTAAAATCTCAGGGCGAGCATTTTCAGTCGCGATCGGATAGCCAGCCACCTGCATCATGTGCAAATCGTTGAGATTATCACCAAAAACTATAACCTGAGAAAGATCTATGTCTAGCTTCTTGGCCAGCTCGACAATGGCAACCCCCTTATCCACATGGTCCAGAACGATGTCAATTGACTTGAAGCCAGTCGTCATGGCCTTGACTCCGTCGATATTCTCATTGACCCAAGCTTCACCAGCTGCGACTTGGTCCTCAGCAAAATTGGTCGTAAACTTGAAAATTTCATCGTCGATATCAGCCAGGCTAGCTACTTTTTGAATATTTTCATTATAATGAGCACTGAAAGAAAGATAGGTCGGATCCACAGTCTCCAATACATAGCAGGCACGTTTGCCCGTTAGAAGCAGCTCATTGACATTGACATAGGGAGATTCCTGCAGCTTGTCAAAAACCTTAAGGTAAAAGTCCCGTGGCATGGTTGCTTCATAGAGATCCTCGCCGTGAAATTCCACTAAACTGCCGTTTTCAGCAATAAAAATAATCTCATTCCGCACTTCCTTAAACAGCTTTTCCAGCGACAAGAGGCCCCGTCCGCTGGCTACAGCAAAGTAGATACCTTTTTCTTTGAAGCGAGCCAAAACTTGCTTGAGGCGGTCCATATCAAACTGACCTTTACTGTCCAAAAAGGTACCGTCCATATCCGTTGCTACTAATTTTATACTCATTTTACATACTTTCTAAATCTTTTAACTTGACCGAGACAATCTTGGAAACGCCAGACTCCTGCATGGTAACTCCGTAAATAGAGTCTGCAGCTGACATGGTTCCCTTACGGTGAGTGACCACGATGAATTGGCTGTCCTTGTCAAAGCGATTGAGATAATCCCCAAAGCGTTTAACATTAGCCTCGTCCAACGCTGCTTCGACCTCATCCAAAATGACAAAAGGAATGGTCTTAACACGGATGATTGAGAAGAGTAGAGCCAAAGCTGACAAGGCCTTCTCGCCACCGCTCATCAGATTGAGTGACTGGATTTTCTTACCAGGTGGCTGCACGGAGATTTCTACACCAGCCGTCAGCAAGTCTCCCTCCGTCAATATCAGGTCTGCAGAACCACCGCCAAACATCTGACGGAAAGTCACCTTAAAGCTTTCACGAATGGCTTCAAAGGTTGATTTAAAGCGTTCCTTAACTTCGTCATTCATCTCTTCAATCGTCTCTAAGAGCAGATTTTTAGCTGATAGGACGTCGTCTCGTTGCTCGTTGAGGAAGTTCAAACGGTTGCTGACTTCTTCAAACTGCTCGACTGCTTCTAGATTGACTGGACCTAAAGCTCGAATGGCTTTTTCCAGATCCTTAACTTGGCTTTCAGCAGCTGATAAACTTTCTAACGGACGAGCCTGGCTGCTTGCTTCATCGAAGCTCATCTGATAGTCATCTGTCAGATTGCTTGCCAGACGGCGCATGACATCCATGAGCTTATCCTTTTCTGCCTCTGCCTTGGCCTGCCGGCGAATCAATTCTTCATTTTGATGGCGAGCTTGCTCCAAACGACTGGCAATATCGTCAGACTGACCTTCTAGATCTTCAAGCTCAAATTTCAGACGAATCAGTCTTTGATCCAGCTCAGTCTTTTCTTGCTTGGCGGTCTCTAATTGCTCTTCCAGAATCGTAATATCCACCTTCTGCAGGCTGGACTGTTCCTTTTGCTCCATCAAAAGCTCCAAGGTCGCCTGCTCTTTTGCAAAGCTGGCTTTTTCCTCGGACAGACGCTCCAAGTCATTCTTTTCAAAGCGTTGGTTGGAGGTCAACTCTGTTCGCTGGAGCTTGAGTTCAGCTAGACGAGAGGAAAGCTTTTCAAAGCGAGCCTGAACTGCATCCTTGTTCGACTTAACCTGCTCTATTTCTGCAGTGATGTCCGTTTTTTCTTGCTCAATCTCAGTCAAGCGGGTCTGAAGTCGGTCTTTCTCTTCTGAAATATCCAAAGCAGATTGACCAGCTAACTCTTGCTCCTGTAGATTTTTCAGACTTGTAAGCTCTTCCACTCGTTTGACCAACTGTTCATAGGCTAGATTAGCCTTTTGCTCAGCCAAGCGAGCCTGCTCACCATCTGTCTTGATTTGTTCCAATACCTGCTTAGCCTGACTGAGCTGGTTTTGCAGAATTTGCACTGCTTCTTCCTGCTCTTTCAAGCTGGCATTCTTCTGCTTAATCTCCTCAAGCAAAGCATCTAGCTCCGGCTTGATAAAGATAGTATTGTTATTGCGGTTGGCACCACCGGCATAAGAACCGCCAGTCCGAAGCTCTGTTCCATCCAAAGTCACCATGCGAACCTGATAGCGCACTTGGCGAGCTGCTGCTCTGGCATGCTCCACTGTATCAAAAATAGCGGTCGTTCCCAGCAGATTTTGAAAAATGCTGTCTAACGATGACTCATAGCTGACCAAGGAAGAAGCCAGTCCCAGAAAACCAGCACTTTTTTCAATCGTAGCACGGTTATGGTCAGGCAGCTGACGCGGCTTGATGGTTGTTAAAGGCAGGAAGGTTGCCCGGCCAGCCCGATTTTTCTTCAGAAATTCGATAGCCCGAGTCGCAGCCGCCTCATCTTCCACGATGATATTCTGACTGCTGGCTCCCAAGGCAATTTCCAGCGCTGTCTGATAGTGAGGATCAAAGCTGAGCTTTTCGCTGACAGCTCCTACAATACCTCCCAGACGGTCAGCCTCCTGCAGCACACTCTTGACTCCAGCATAGAAATTACTGTGATTTTTAAGAATGGCCTCCAAGCTATTGGAACGTGCCTGCTTGTTTTTGAGGTCATCCAAAAGCTCAAACATCTTAGTCTGCTGATGCTTATAATCAGCCTCTAGCTTCTCTACCAACTGAACCTGACTCTGGTAATCTGCTAGTAGAGTCTTGAGGGCTTGGCGAGCAATTTCCAACTCCTCCAAACCAGCCTGCTCCTGAGTCTGACTAGCCTCCAAATCAGCCTGCAACTTAGCATAGTCAGCCTTCTTGCTCTCAGCCAATTTAAGCTCGCTAGCCAGCTGGCTCTCCAGAGAAGTCAAGTCATTAGAAAGATTTGCCTCTTCCTGCATGAGCTTGACATACTGCTCACGCAAATGCTCAATCAGCTGGTCTGGATCATCTGAAAAGTCTGCTAATTCTGCTTCCAAAGCAGTGATAGACTGCTCATTGTCAGTCAGTTTGGCAGCTATTTGGCTCAATTCAGCCTGCTTGTCTTCTATGTTGCTTTCTATCTGAGCCAGTTTTTCTGACAAAGCGGCCAAACGTTCTTCATTTTCCCGACGGCTCGTCGCTGCTTGGCTAGACTCCAGCTTAGAAAGGTCAATCTGACGCTCCAAATCACTGATTAAGCGGGTCAATTCCAGCAAACTAGCTTGATCATCAGACAAAGTTTGATTGAGCTCATGGCGCTTGGCCTTCAAGGTTTGATTTTCAACTTCCAGCTCATCGCGCTTGCTGTAGTAGGCTGCTAGCTCCTGCTGGATACTCGTTAAATCTTCTTCAGCCTGGGTCAGTCTTTCCTTATTAGCTGTCAACTGAGCGACCAAAACATCCAAGTAAAGCTCTCGGCGCTGGCCATCCAGACTCAAGAAGCGCTTAGCAGTTTCAGCCTGCTTCTCCAAGGGCTTGATCTGGCTCTCCAGCTCGTAGATAATGTCTTCAAGTCGATCCAGATTATCCTGGGTTTGACTAAGCTTGCTTTCCGTTTCTTTGCGGCGTGTCTTATACTTAAGCACTCCAGCTGCTTCCTCAAAAATTGCCCGGCGTTCCTCCGGCTTGCTGTTAAAGATTTCTTCAACTTTCCCTTGGGAAATGATGGAGAAGGAATCTCGTCCCAGCCCAGTATCCATGAAGAGATCATGGACATCGCGCAGACGGACTTTTTTACCGTCAATCTTATACTCACTGTCACCGCTGCGGTAAATGTGACGCTCCACCCGAATCTCATTGGCAGCATCCTTGATAAATTGGTCACTGTTATCCAGAACCACTACCACTGATGCGTAATTTAGTGGCTTGCGGGTTTCTGTTCCCGCAAAAATCACATCGGGCATCTTGCCGCCCCGCAGACTTTTCACACTGGACTCTCCCAAGGCCCAGCGCAGGCTCTCCGTAATATTGGACTTGCCGGAACCATTTGGCCCAACAACCGCTGTCACTCCCTGATCAAAGACAACTTTAGTCTTATCAGCAAATGACTTGAAGCCCTGAATTTCAATTTCCTTTAAAAACATGAAGAACTTTCCTTTTCAAATGCGTTTTTAGCAGCTTCCTGCTCGGCCAGCTTTTTAGAACGCCCCTGGCCTTGACCGGACTTACGACCATTGATGAGAACGGCCACCTCGAAATTTTTGGCATGAGCCGGCCCTGTCTCGGAGACGACCTGATAGGCAATTTCCACATCGCCATTAATCTGCAGCAACTCCTGCAGCTTTGTCTTATAGTCCGTCACCCGCTCAAAATCTCCCGCTTCCACCTTGGGAATCATGACTTGATAGAGAAAGCTTTTGACTGCTTCCACACCCTTATCCAAGAGCAAAGCGCCTAAAAAGGCCTCGAACAAATCTCCTAAAATCGTATCACGATTCCGGCCGCCAGACTTCTCCTCTCCGCGTCCCAGCTTGATAAACTGATCAAACTGACAATCACGGGCAAATCCTGCCAGGCTCTCTTCCCGAACAATCATGGAGCGCAGCTTGGATAGGTCGCCCTCTGGTCTCTTAGGATACTTGGTATAAAGATACTCCGAAATAATCAGTTGTAGAACAGCGTCTCCTAAAAATTCCAAGCGTTCATTGTGTGAAATTTTTAAGAGGCGGTGCTCATTGGCATAGCTCGTATGGGTAAAAGCCGTTTCCAACAAGGTCTCATCAGTGAAAACCAAGTCAAACTGCTCCAGCAATGCTTTTTTCAAATTTTCCATTACTATTTTTACATCATGCTGACTTCAGTCAGATAAGCAGCATGATACCTTTTCCTTTCCAAAGATATACAGTCTCTATTATAACAAAAAACAGGCGCAAACGCACCTGCTGACAGTGATTTCTATTCCTTATCCGGAATTACTTTAAACAAATAATAGGTGATAAAAACGGTCAGACCCAACAGTCCAATCTTAACCCAAATAATAGGCGCTAGAAAAATGGAAATACCCATCAAGATATAGATGGAAACGATAATCTTTTTCTTACGCTCCTTGGCAATCGTTCCCGTCTCTCGAAAATCTGCCACGTAGGTCTGATACATCTTTGTATGATAAAGCCACTTCTCAAAGCGCTTGGAACTGCGCGAAAAGCAGGCAATGGACAAGAGAAGAAATGGCGTCGTTGGCAGGAGAGGCAGAAAAATTCCCAAAACTCCTAACCCTAAAGATAATAGACCTACCACAAAGTAAATTGGCCGCATACAAGCTCCTTTACAAAATAAAACCGTTGCTTTTTAAATATTTAATGGATACCGCACTAGAGCAAGAAAACCAAACTTTTCGGTCTGGTGTTTAAATACTCGTCAAAGGCGTTGCGGTATCAGGCGAGGTATCATAGACCTGAAAATCGTGACCAACCGCCATATCAGCTTGAGCCAGTTGATTGACCATGGTCATGTGAGCCAATTCCTTGATATTGTTTTCCTTACTGAGATGCCCTAGATAGATTCGCTTGGTACGATTGCCCAGAGTCCGAATCATGGTCTCCGCTCCATCTTCATTGGACAAGTGACCCATATCCGAAAGAATCCGCTGCTTGAGACTCCAAGGATAGGCACCGCTGCGAAGAATTTCAATATCATGGTTGCTCTCAATCAAGTACCCGTCGGCATTTTCGATAATCCCAGCCATCCGGTCACTGACATAGCCCGTATCCGTCAGCATGACAAAGCTTTTGTCATCCTTCATAAAGCGGTAAAACTGCGGACAGGCTGCGTCATGACTGACACCAAAGCTCTCCACATCCAAGTCTCCAAAGGTCTTGGTCTTGCCCAGTTCAAAGATATGCTTTTGACTAGCATCCAGCTTGCCCAAGTCCTTTTCCATAGCCTTCCAAGTGGCCTCATTAGCATAAATATCCAGATGATACTTGCGGGCCAACACTCCAACGCCATGAATGTGGTCCTTGTGCTCATGGGTCACTAAAATGGCATTCAAATCCTCAGGCTTGCGGCCAATTTCGCCCAGCAAGCTCGTAATTTTCTTGCCTGATAAGCCAGCGTCAACCAGAATCCGCTTTTGGTCTGTTTCCAGATAGAAACAGTTACCGCTTGATCCTGACGCCAGAATACTGTATTGAAATCCTTTAGTCATGTTTACTTTCTATATATCTTCATTATCCCAGTCGTCATCGCGGACGCCATCATTCTCATAAGGCAAGACAATGGTAAAGGTTGAGCCCACACCATACTCACTCTTAGCCCAGATAAAGCCCTGATGCTGCTTGATAATTTCCTTGGCAATAGCCAGCCCCAGACCCGTTCCGCCTTGGGCACGGCTGCGTGCCTTGTCCACTCGATAAAAGCGGTCAAAAATCTTAGGCAGGTCCTGCTTGGGAATTCCCAGACCTTCATCCGCAATCGAGAGAATCAACTGCTCATCTGTTGTCTTGATGGAAACAGTAATGGTTCCACCATCCGGCGAATACTTGATGGCATTGTTCATGATATTATCAATAACCTGGGTCAGCTTATCTGTATCAATCTCCACCCAAATCGGTGTAATGGGATAATCACGGATAATCTCGTATTTCTTGGTCTCGTCTTGATTCTTTATCTTGTCAAAGCGATTGAGGATAAAGGTGATGAAGGCGGTGAAATTCGTCAGCTCTACTTCCAAATGACTGGTCTCGTTGTCAATACGTGACAAGCTGAGCAAGTCCGTCACCATCCGCATCATGCGGTTGGTTTCATTGAGTGATACCTTGACAAAGTCCGGTGCTACTGGCTCAGACAAGGCTCCCTCATCCAAGGCTTCCAGATAGGACTTAACACTGGTCAGCGGAGTACGTAACTCATGGCTGACGTTGGAGACAAAGAGGCGACGTTCCCGCTCTTCCTTGTCCTGCTCTGTCGTATCATGCAAGACAGCTACCAAACCAGAAATGAAGCCCGACTCCCGCCTTACCAAGGCAAAGCGGACTCGCAAGCTCAAGTACTCACCATTTTCATCCTGAGAATCTATCGTCAGCTCAGGAACATTGGTAATCAGGTCCCTCAAATCATACTCGTCTGAAATCGAAAGCAGATCCAAAATACTCATATTTTGGACCTCATCTCTCTTAACTCCCAACTGCTTGGTTGCCATATCGTTGATAGTGATAATCTGCCCCCGGCGGTTGGTCGCAAGCACGCCATCTGTCATATAGGACAGGATACTGGAAAGGCGTTTAGTTTCTTGCTCAAGGTTTTCATGTGTCAGTCGAATGACCTCTGAAAGATCATTGATACTGTTGGTCATATCTGTGATTTCTGGACTCCCTTGCATGTCCAGCACTTCAGAATAGTCACCTGCAATCAAATCTTTAACCTTTTGATTAAGCTGTACAAGCTTTTGGTTATCACGGCGATTTTCCAATAAAAGCAAGGCAACAACTACAATGAAGCCAATAATAATGATTGCAAAGACGAAATCCGCTGAAATCACAAATTGTTTAATTGCTTCAATCATTATTTCTCATATAGTAGCCAACTCCGCGGCGAGTCAAGATATACTCAGGCCGGCTTGGCGTATCTTCAATCTTTTCACGCAGGCGGCGGATCGTCACATCCACTGTACGGACATCGCCAAAATAGTCATAGCCCCATACTGTTTCCAGTAAATGCTCACGTGTCATTACCTGGCCAATATGTGTCGCCAAATGGTGAAGCAACTCAAACTCACGGTGGGTCAGCTCCAGTTCCTTGCCATGCTTCTTAGCAACAAAAGCATCTGGCAAAATCTGCAGTTCCCCAATAGTCAGCTCGTTCGGGCCACTTTCTTCCACTTGGTTTTCCACAACAAGGTCTGCCCGACGAAGAAGTGCCTTAACACGCGCCTGCAGCTCACGATTTGAGAAAGGCTTGGTCACATAGTCATCTGCACCGATTTCAAGGCCGATAACCTTGTCAAACTCACTGTCCTTAGCAGACAATACAATAATCGGCACATTGCTAGTCTTGCGAATAGTCCTAGCAACTTCCAGTCCATCCACTTCTGGCAGCATCAAATCCAGAATCAAGATGTCTGGCTGTTCTGCCTCAAACATTTCCAAGGCTTCCTTACCATCAAAGGCAGTCAAAACCTCATAGCCTTCTTTGGCCATATTAAACTTAATAATATCTGAGATTGGCTTCTCATCATCTACAACTAATATTTTCTTCATATGTTCACCTTAACATAAGATTGGGATTGAATCAACTCCATGATAGAAAAGTTGTGACATAGTCAGCTAAGTCGTCCTGCATCAAAACGTGCAAAAGGCAATCTAGTTTGCCTAGCTAGACTCCCAATCCAATTTTATTTATTTATCTAGTCTTATTATACCAAAGTTTTCTTAAAAAACACTAATTCAAGCCATTTTTATTCCACATTTGTAGAAAATGGACGATTCTCATCTAAAATATTTTTCTCTGAACGAAAATAGTCATTTTTATTCAATTTGACAGTTTATTTATTCTATGGTAAAATCTATGTCATATTATCTAACACAAAGGAGAAAGATATGGCTTTAGTTGAATTTAAAAATGTCGAAAAGTATTACGGAGATTACCATGCTCTGCGCAATATCAATCTCAGTTTTGAAAAAGGTCAAGTGGTTGTACTGCTGGGACCATCCGGCTCAGGAAAATCTACTCTTATCCGTACAATCAACGCTTTAGAAGGTATTGACCAGGGAAGCTTGATCGTCAATGGCCACGAGGTCCCGAACACTGCTGCCAAAGATCTGGTCAACTTACGCAAAGAAGTCGGAATGGTCTTTCAACATTTTAATCTTTACCCCCACAAAACGGTGTTAGAAAATGTTACCTTGGCTCCTATTAAAGTTCTAGGAATGGATAAACAAGAAGCTAAAAAAATCGCTCAAAAATATCTAGAATTTGTCAACATGTGGGACAAGAAAGACTCTTACCCAGGCATGCTGTCCGGTGGACAAAAGCAAAGGATTGCCATTGCCCGCGGTTTAGCTATGCATCCTGAACTACTGCTCTTTGATGAACCGACTTCTGCCCTGGACCCTGAAACAATCGGGGATGTTCTGGCTGTTATGCAAAAATTAGCCAAAGACGGCATGAACATGATTGTGGTCACACACGAAATGGGCTTTGCCCGTGAGGTAGCTGACCGCATTATCTTCATGGCAGACGGTGAGGTGCTGGTGGATACTACCGATGTTGATGCTTTCTTTGACAATCCTACTGAACCACGCGCTAAGCAATTTCTCAGTAAAATTATCAACCATGAGAGTGATAATGTGCTTTCTTAAAAAGGAGAAGACCTATGAAATTACAAAAAATACTCATCAGCCTACTCTTACTCCTTCTGACTCTAGGCTTTATTAATGCTGTTCCTGCACAAGCCGATTCCAGTACCAGCCAACAGGTCAAGGCCATCCAGAAACGCGGAGTCCTCAATGTCGGTGTCAAGCAGGATGTACCTAACTTTGGTTACCTCAATCCTGATAGTAATACTTACAGCGGTCTAGAAATCGATATTGCAAAGAAAATTGCCAAGGAACTAGGCGTCAAAATCAACTACGTTCCAGTTACTGCACAAACACGCGGACCACTTTTGGACAACGGACAAGTTGACATGGTCATTGCGACCTTTACCATCACAGACGAGCGTAAGGAAATCTATAATTTCACAACCCCTTACTATACAGATGCTTCTGGTTTTCTAGTTAATAAATCCAGCAAAATTACAGACGTCAAGGACTTGAATAACAAGACTATCGGCGTTGTTCAAGGCTCTATCACTCAGACCTTGCTGGAAGAAATCGCCCAAGAGAAAAAACTCAACTTCAAATATGTGGAGTTAGGCTCCTACCCTGAACTTGCTGTTTCCTTGCGGGCTCACCGTATTGATGCCATTTCTGTTGACAAGTCCATCCTGACTGGTTATGTAAGCTCCAAGTCAAACATTCTGGATTACAGCTTCAAAAAAGCTGATTATGGTGTGGTAACAAAAAAATCCAATACTCAGTTGAATGACTATGTAGATGGCCTAATCTCTAAATGGAAAGAAGACGGCAGTCTGCAGAAAATTTATGACAAATATGATTTAAAACCATCTGCTTCAACAGATGATTAGAAAGGAGACCCCATGAGTTTTAGTATTTCTTCTTGGCAGGCCTACTTTGCGGACTTTGGCAAGTTTTTCCAAGGATTCCTCTTTACCTTAGCCATTTCTATCGGTGCCCTGACCTTGGCTCTTCTACTAGGGATTTTCTTCGGAGCTATCAGCACAGGTAAGCATAAAGTTCTACGTGGCCTAGCTCGTGTTTTTGTTGAGTTTTATCAGAATACACCACTCTTAGTGCAATTTGTGATTGTCTTTTACGGTCTTCCGCTAGTCAGCAATTACACCATCATGCCTTCAATCTATTGGACTGCGGTTCTCTGTGTAGGACTGTACCACGGTGCTTATATCGCCGAAGTCATCCGCTCAGGTATCCAGTCTATTCCTCGTGGACAGACTGAAGCTGCACTATCTCAGGGCTTTACCTATGTAGAAACCATGAGATACATCATCCTGCCTCAAGCTTTTCGGATTATCCTGCCACCGTTAATCAATCAGATCGTCAATCTGATAAAAAACACTTCTACCGTCGCTATTATCTCTGGTATGGATCTGATGTTCGTGACCAAGTCCTGGTCTGCTCTGAATTCCAACTACATCCCAGCCTTTGCTGGAGCAGCTTTGCTCTACTTCCTCCTTTGCTTCCCAATCGCCAGCTGGGGACGTAGGGTAGAGGAAGCCAATAAACAAGCTTACAGTATCTAAGGAGGTCTCTATGGAAAATATTTTAAAAGTCTTAACCGCAAACAACCTCCTCTTTATCCTTAAGGGGCTCTGGCTGACGCTACAAATTTCTTTCATTTCCATTGTCCTATCCACGATTTTTGGAACTATTCTAGCCGTCATGCGAAATGGAAAAAATAAACTGCTCAAGCTGATTGCCAGCATTTACATCGAATTTGTCCGTAACGTACCCAATCTGCTCTGGATCTTCACTATCTTTTTAGTCTTTCAGATTAAGTCAACGCCAGCCGGTATCATCAGTTTCACTGTCTTTACTTCTGCTGCTTTGGCAGAAATTATCCGAGGCGGCCTCAATGCTATTGATCCAGGTCAGACTGAAGCTGGCTTATCTCAAGGATTTACCCAGTTTCAGATTCTGCGTTACATCATCCTACCTCAGGCTATTCGGAAAATGCTACCAGCCATCATTTCTCAGTTTGTGACTGTGATTAAGGATACCAGCCTGCTCTATTCTGTTATTGCACTCCAAGAACTCTTTGGTTCTGCTCAAATTCTAATGGGACGCTATTTTGAAGCTGAACAGGTCTTCACACTCTACCTACTAGTAGCTGCCATCTATTTCCTGATTAACTTCGCCATTTCCAGCTTCTCGCGCAAGCTATCCCAACGCTGGGCTCAAGCTGCAGAATAAGTAGCTTAAATACAGACCTACTGTTCAAAAGCTGAGTTTACCATCTCAGCTTTTTTATTTTTAATATTTGTGATAGAATAATATCAAAGGATAGACAAGGAGAACGATATGAAAAAACTAACATGGCTTTTCATCACTTTCTTATCACTAATCTTTCTCAGCGCCTGCGGTCAGCACTCTAGCTTTCAAGGAAAATGGAAGGCTCAGAAAGCAAACGGCGAGGACATTGACATTGTCTTTAATGGCAAAACAGGCAAGCTAGGCGATAAAGAATTTCACTATAAGATAGATAAGTCAGGCTATCAAGATAACACCAAATATTACAGTATTACTGTCAGCGACACCTATCACTACACCATCCTTTTCCCAGATGATGATATGAAAATAGCTACTCTTCTAGAGCCTGATGACCCGTCTAGCGACCCTCTCTATGGGGAAATGCTCTATGCTATGAACCGAAATGAGTATCCTGATTTTGATGATTATGTGGATAAATACTTGAATTAAAACTAGAAAGACCACTGATGTAATCAGCGGCCTTTTTATTACTCTTTTTTAAATAGTTTCTCAGCTAGAAAAACAGCATTTAGTACTCTAGGAAATCCAACGTAAGGGATGCACTGCAAAAAGCATTCTATAATCTTTTCGGGGGTTAAACCAGCATTTAAAGCCGCTTGAATATGTACTTCCAGCTGTGCTTCACAACCTCCCTGTGTCAAAAGGCTAGCAAGAGTGACGATTTCTCGCTCCTGTAGATTCAGCCCCTCCCGACTATAGATATCGCCAAAAGCAAATTCTACAATATAGTCTCCTAGATCGGGAGCTATTTCTTTCAGAGAGGAAATGACCTTCTCACCGCCCTCACCATCAATCTGATTGAGTCTTTCCAATCCACGTTCAAATCGCTTATTTTTCATTTGCATTTACCTCCTTAAACGATTACAATGTCATTATAAATCTTAGACCATACTCTAAGTCAAGAAATCAAAGGAGGTTTTTTATGAAAATCGGTCTATTTGCCCAAAAAGTGAATTTATCAACGCATACGCTCCGATATTATGAGAAACGAGGATTGATTAAAGTTGATAGAGATCAAAGCGGTCAGCGTTTCTATGACGAGAACGATCTTGCTTGGGTTCAGTTTATTCAGCGTTTAAAAGATACGGGTATGCATTTGAAAGATATTCAGAGATATGCTGACTTGCGCTACCGGGGTGATGGCAGCCTGAAAGAACGCTTAGAAATGCTGCAGAAGCACCGCAGTTTTGTTCAAGAACAAATTGAAAATTGGCAAATATCACTAAAAAAATTAGATAATAAAATTGAATGGTATCAAGCAGAAATCAGGCACCTTCCTAAATAGCCTATAAACGAAACCCGAGCAGTTGGCTCGGGTTTAATTGTTATCTAATGAGTTCTACTTTTCAACACGTGATTTGTTGGCAATGTCTGCTAAGATCTGCTCTACAAATTCGTCTACTGGTATTGTATGTGTTTCTTTTTGACCGTAGCGGCGGACATTAACAGTACCGTCTTCGACTTCCTTGTCACCAACGATGAGCTGATAAGGAATCTTGCTAGTTTGTGAGGCACGAATCTTGTACTGCATCTTTTCATTGCGCTCATCCACATCCGCACGGACACCCTTGTCGCGCAGCTTTTTAGCCACTTGCCAAGCATAGTCAATATGGGCTTCGTTAGAAACAGGAATCAAAGTCACTTGATGCGGAGCTAGCCAAGTCGGGAAGGCGCCCTTGTAATTTTCAATCAAGATGGCTGTGAAGCGCTCCATGGTTGAGATAACTCCACGGTGAATCATAACTGGGCGATGCTCTTCGCCATCAGCTCCGATATACTTGAGGTCAAAGCGCTCTGGCAAGAGAAAGTCCAACTGGATAGTTGACAGGGTTTCTTCATTTCCTAGGGCTGTTTTAACCTGGATATCGAGTTTCGGACCGTAGAAGGCTGCCTCTCCTTCTGCTTCAAAGTAGTCCACGCCCATTTCGTCCAAGGCTGCTCGCAGCATGGTTTGGGCATCTTCCCACATCTCATCGTTATCAAAATACTTATGCGTATCCTGAGGGTCACGAAGAGACAGACGGAAACGATATTCTGTCAAGTTAAAGTCAGCGTAAACATCGATAATCAACTGCAGCGCACGCTGGAATTCTTCTTGAATTTGCTCTGGCGTTACAAAGAGGTGGCCGTCATTCAAGGACATTTCACGAACACGTTGAAGACCAGTCAGGGCACCAGATTTTTCGTAGCGGTGCATCATGCCAATCTCAGCGATACGGATTGGCAGCTCACGGTAAGAGTGAACATGGTGTTTGTAGACTTGGATGTGGTGAGGACAGTTCATCGGACGCAGAACAAACTCTTCTCCATCACCCATATCCATGGTTGGGAACATATCCTCTTGGTAGTGCTCCCAGTGGCCAGAAGTCTTATATAGCTCCACAGAAGCCAAAGGCGGAGTGTAGACGTGTTGGTAGCCTGAAGCCAACTCTTTGTCAACGATGTAGCGCTCCAACTCGCGACGGACAGTGGCACCATTTGGCAGCCAGAACGGCAATCCTTGACCCACTTCTTGAGAAATCATGAAGAGATCCAGCTCTTTACCTAACTTACGGTGATCGCGTTCTTTAGCTTCTTCCCGCATTTGCAGATATTTCTTCAGGTCTTTCTTGTCAAACCAAGCAGTACCATAGACCCGCTGCATCATAGCATTGTCGCTGTTCCCACGCCAGTATGCACCAGCCACGTTCAAGAGGTGGAAGATTTGAATCCGACCAGTTGATGGGACATGTGGTCCACGGCAGAGATCCACATATTCACCCTGACGGTAGATGGTCAAACCGCCCTCATCTTCTGAGTGCTCTTCAATCAATTCCAACTTGTATGGATCGTTTTTGAAAATTTCACGCGCCTCATCCTTGGTCACTTCCTCACGGATGGATGGGAAGTTTTCTTTGACGATTTTCTTCATTTCTTCTTCGATACGAGGCAGATCTTCATTTGAAATTTGCCCTGCTTCATTGTCCGTATCGTAGTAGAAACCATCCTGAATGGCAGGACCAACGCCCAAGTGAATATCTGGGAAAAGACGGCGAGCTGCTTGCGCAAAGAGGTGGGCTGTAGAGTGACGCAAGATGTCTAAAGCATCTTCGTGGTCAGGTGTCACGATTTCAATGGCACCATCTTCAGTGATGGCCCGAGTCGTATCAATCAATTTGCCGTTGAATTTACCAGCCAAAGCTTTTTTAGCTAGGGAATTGCTGATAGATTGAGCAATTTCAAAAGTTGACACGCCAGATTCGAATTCACGCACAGCGCCATCTGGGAAAGTAATCTTAATCATGAGTTTTCTCCTTTAATATCTATTCTATTTATATTGGACAATTTAAAGATTCGAGCAATCTCTTCCGCAGTCTGCTTTTCTGATTGACGACCATCTGTTATGAGGCTAGGATAGCCTAATCTCACCGCTTCCTTCTGAACCATTTGGGCAAAAAGAATGTCTCGCTGCATCCAATTTTCAAAAGCTTGCTCAGGATTGGTTGTTCCCTCTAAGACAAAAGGAACCCATTCTCTCTGTCTATAATGCTTTTTCTGAAAATCAGCTGTCGGAGTCAAGCATAGATAGGAAGACGCTGGCCATTCAAGCTCCTTTACCAAGTGAGGCAAAAGTCCTGCCCCCTCAACCAAGAGTGGTCTATCTTGATTTTTTATCAAGTAAGATTTTACATAAGGAAAAATCTCTTCATAAAAGCGCCATTCTTCATCTGCCATCTCTTCTGGATTTCTCATCCAGATTTGTTCCGGATTTCTGTCCTGTCTAAGAAGGCAAATCGGCTGTGAGTCTGCACTTGCTTGACTCATCATCTCGTCTACCAAATCATCCAGTTTGATATGAAGCAGCTGATACTGTCTAGCAAGAAGTGAAGCAATTGTTGACTTCCCACTACAAGGCGATCCGCCAATCATATAAAGCACCATTCTCCCTCCTTCTGACAAAAGAAAAACGACATCCTCAAAAGGACGTCGCAACGTGGTTCCACCTTCATTTATGCAAGCCAAAAGACTTACACCTCGAATCGGCTCTAACGTAGCCACCGTTTTATGTTTGCATAAAAGCTGATAGAGTAGTCCCAACTGCATCCTCTACGCGATTTCCAGCTCCACGCGCTCTCTAAAAGATTTCCTGCAGGTGATTTGTCTCTAGAAAACATTATAGCACGATTGGAAAAATTTGCAAGAGCTATTGACCATCAAAACCAGAAAAACGATTTAGAGCCTCTTGACTCAAAGTGGCAGCTTGACGTTTTTTACGGTATTGCTCTGCTAACAGCATTCCTCCCAAAGAAAGGAATAACAAAACATGAATATCCCTAGCATTATAAAGCGTGGAAGTGATTGGATTATAAATCTTGTCTCCTGAGTAAAAAAGTCCGTCAAAAAAGTTTTTGAATAAGTAATAATACTGAACCCCTGGAATCAAAAGAAGAAAGGGCAGTGAAAAACCTTGCATCCGAGTATTTATATAAACAATCACTGCACCAATCAAAGGAAGCAGCACAGCATAATAAAATAAATTAAGATTAGAAAGCCAGCTCAAATCGCTTCCCATACTTTCTGTATTATTTATAAAATATTGCCAAATTTGTTCCCAAATCAAGCCCGAACCAACGACAATGCCATAGAACAAAAGCAACAAAGGCAGCTGTTTGAGATATTTTTTCATAAGATTTCTCCTCTATTTCTAAAAACCTTGCATAAATAGCTATTGTCGCAATGATGCAAGGCATGTTTCTATTCTAATAATTTAGTAATATTCCTGATTTTTTTCACTTGCTTACTCGAAGCTTTGAGGATACGAACGGAGCCATTGATTGGTAGAGAGATGACCTTTCCAGGCAGATAGGCAACTGTCTTGGCCAGACGCTTGGCAGCACTTTCCTCTGGGCTAAGCTCGTTATGGAAGTCCTTGGAAATAGTCAAATCTAGATAAAACTCATAGACTCTGCGACCAAAGTTCTCCGCTGAAATCTCGTAAAGCTTGTCTGCTAGCTTCTTCTCATCCATGTCAGGCGTCGCAATAATCGCCTCTAAAATAGCACCTGATAAATCACGCTCTTGGTAATAAAGGATCCCAAAAATCTTGTCACTGATAACATTATCCAGATAAGGATTTCCATGGGCAATAATCGGTGTGCCGCTGGCTAAGCTCTCCAGATAAGTCAGACCTTGAGTCTCACTGGTTGACGCGGATATAAAGAAATCCGCAGCTTTATAGTAAAGGGCTGTATCACTAGGAGCAATCATCCCCGTAAAGATGACAGCTTCTTCAATCTGAAGCTTGGCAACCAGTTCTTTCAAGTCTTCCGCATAGGGACCGTCGCCGACAATGACTAGCTTGACTTTGTCATTTTCTTCAAGGACGGCAGGCATCGCCTCAACGATAGCCTGGATATTCTTTTCATAAGAAATACGGGACAGACTGAGCAGCATAATCTCATCTTCAGCTAGTCCTAGCTTGAAACGAAGTTTCTTGATATCCTCACGCGAAATTTCCGGCCGCTCAAACTTCGCCAGCTCAATTCCTGTCGGAATCACCCGTTTTTCTGCTTCGATTTTATAATTAACCAAAAGGTCATAAACAATCTCGCTAGGGCAGATAACCCCATCCAAGTCACTCATAAAACCACGGACGATATATTTGACCATGCTAGGACGGATGACCATCCCCTTGGCAATATAGTGCACATAATCCTCATACTGGGTATGATAGGTATGTACTACCGGAATCCGCAGCTCTTTGGCAATCCAAATCCCCAGCAGCCCTAGTGAAAACTCAGTCTGGGTATGAATAATATCCAGCTGGTACTGACGGGCAATTTCTAAGGCGTGAGAAAAGCCTCGGTAAGCCACTCTTCGGTCCTTAAAGGCAAAAAAAGGTACGCTGGGAATCCGAATAATCTGCCAATCCTCATAGCGGTTGACATCCTTATCCGTCGTCGTAAAAATAAATACCGTGTGACCTAATTTTTCCAGCTCCGTCTTCAAAGTCCGAATACTGGTAGCAACCCCAGAGACCTGAGGAAAATAGGTATCTGTAAAAAGACCAATACGCATCTTACATCTCCAAAACTGTTTGATAAGCCTTGACTAACTGATCTGCAACATCGTCAATAGACCGGCTTTTAGCCACCTGATAGCCTGCTTCGCGCTTGTCCACCTTTTTATCTAAGACATTTCTCAGAGACTGGACAAACTCGTCTATGTTATGACAGAGCTCGGCTGAACGCTCATCCACCCAGCCATGATAAACTGGAATATCGCGCAACACAACATTCTGCTCACTGGCCAAGGCTTCCAGGACAACAATTCCTTCAGTTTCCTCATAGGACGGGAAAAAGAAGGCATCTGCTCCAGACATGGCTCCCTGAAATACCGCTCCCTTAAAATAGCCGGGAAATTCAACATTATCAGGATGGTCAAAAAGAACCAGACGGCGAATCTTGCGCGGAATCAACCAGAGATTGATAGAGCCCAGCCAGATAAAGCGCACATCTGGCATCCTTCGGGCAACCTCTACAAAATCCTCAATCCCCTTGCGGCGGAAATAAAGACCAGCACAAACGACCACCTTCTGCCCCTCTTCAATCTTGAAGTACTTTTTAAAAACTTCTTCCTTGCGATCATCTTTCTTATACTTAGGCAGGTCAATACCGTTTGACACAGCCACCATAGGTGTTGTGACCCCATAAGACTGGATAAGCTGCTTGGAATACTCCGATGGTGTGATAATGAAATCCGCCTTTTTATACATGTGCGTCAGATATTTGCCAAAAAGCGGAGCAAAGAGATTGGATCCAATAAAGGAATTTTCAAAGTCCTCCTTGGTCGAATGCCCATGCATAATCACTTTTTTATTGCCCCTCTTGGCAGCATGCAGGAGAAGCAAGCTACGGGGACCATAGGTATTGATGTGGACCACATCATAATCTCCTAAAACGTCCGTCGTATAAGGAATCCCAGCCAAATCCAAGGCATGCATCTGATGCTGGAGGGCTCGGCCGATTCCTGATTTCTCCAAAACGGACTTTCCTTCAAGATACAGTAATACTTTCATACTTCCTATTATACCTAAAATAAAATAAAAAGGAAATCCACAAGGGCAAATGAGGTAAAAAATCCATCCAAAGCCTGATAAGGCTTAGAAAAGTACCCCTAGCTAAACGGAAACACAAAAAAGCTGAGGTATTACACCTCAGCATCGCTTCATAGTCATGAAACTTTCTTAAAGAAGCCATTGACTTAGTCTCTTCGCTCGCTTTTCAAGCTCAGAGAAGTTCCTAATCAGACTTGCAGATCACTGCTTATTTCCGAGTTGATTTACGCTCGCTAATACTGTGAGCCAGAAGAACTTCGCGTTCTTCCAATTCTTCCTTATGCATAATCTTAGTCAGCATGCGCATACTGATAGCGCCGATGTCATAGAGGGGCTGACCGATTGTGGAAAGGTTAGGACGAGTGAAACGAGCTACTTGCGAATCATCACTGGTAATGATTTCAAAATCTTCTGGAACCTTGATGCCTTGATCAGACAGACCATTCAAGAGGCCTGCTGCCAGTTCATCTCCTGTGACAAAAGCAGCTGTTGCTTTGGAAGCAATAACACGCTCTGCCAAGTGGTAGCCATCATCATAAGAATATTTTGATTCAAAAACCAAGCCTTCGCTGTAAGAAAGTTTCTTGTTCTTCAAGCCATCTTTATAGCCTGATAGACGGATTTTCCCGTTGATATCATCTACAAGCGGTCCGCTGACAAAGGCAATTTTCTTATTGCGCTTAGCCAGTAATTCTACAGCATCAACCGTTGCTTGCTTATAGTCAATATTGACGCTCGGAAGCTGATGCTCCACATCGACAGTACCCGCCAAAACGACCGGTGTACGCGAACGTGAAAACTCTGAGCGAATTTTCTCTGTCAGATGATAGCCCATGAAAATAATGCCATCCACCTGCTTAGAAAAGAGAGTATTGACAACGGATACTTCCTTATCATCGTCCTCATCACTGTTAGCCAAGACAATATTGTATTTATACATTTCAGCAATATCATCAATCCCTTTTGCCAAGGTTGAGAAATAGCTATTGGTAATATTTGGAATGACAACGCCTACGGTTGTAGTCTTCTTGCTGGCTAGTCCACGTGCCACTGCATTTGGACGATAGTCAAGACGATCAATGACCTCTAAAACTTTTTTACGTGTGTTTTCTTTGACGTTCTTGTTTCCATTCACTACCCGACTGACTGTCGCCATCGAAACTCCCGCTTCACGGGCGACATCATAAATGGTTACTGTGTCGTCTGTGTTCATATAGTTTCCTTTCTTCTATTGAAAATATCGTTTTCACTTTCCTACATTCACCATTTTATCACTTCTTGTAAACACTTTCAAGTATTTTGATAAGTTTTTGAAAAGTCTTGCTTTTTTTGACATTTTTTGCCAAAATAGAGGCATAGAAAGAAGGTTGTGACCATGACAAAAATCCAACAAATCACCCACTATCTCGAGAATGAGAAGCTAGATGCTGCTGTGCTGTCTGATCCAGTCACTATCAATTATCTGACTGGTTTCTACAGTGACCCGCATGAGCGGCAGATGTTTTTATTTGTCTATCTTAACCATGAGCCCCTGCTCTTCGTACCTGCTCTAGAAGTTGAGCGAGCTTCAGGAGCTGTTCCCTTTTCAGTCCTTGGATATATGGACTCTGAAAATCCTTGGCAGAAGATTAAAGCAGCCCTGCCAGCTCACTCCTTCAAGACTGTCGCTCTTGAGTTTGATAACTTGATTTTGACCAAATATCATGGATTGAAAACTGTCTTTGATAGTGCAGAATTTACCAACCTGACTCCTTACGTCAACCGCTTGCGCCTGATTAAGTCTGCCGATGAAATCCAGAAAATGCTGGTAGCTGGGCAATATGCTGACAAGGCTGTCAATATCGGTTTTGACAATATCTCACTGGACAATACTGAAACAGATATCATCGCTCAGATTGACTTTGCCATCAAGCGAGAAGGCTATGAGATGAGCTTTGAAACCATGGTGCTGACGGGAAATAATGCAGCTAATCCGCACGGCATTCCCGGTGCCAATAAAGTCGAAAATAACGCCCTCCTGCTCTTTGACCTTGGCTGCATGGTTAATGGCTATGCCAGCGATATGACACGGACCGTTGCTGTTGGCCAGCCGGACCAGTTCAAAAAAGATATCTACCATCTGACATTGGAAGCCCAGCAAACTGCTCTTGACTTTATCAAGCCAGGGGTCACAGCTCATGAAGTAGATCGCGCAGCTCGGCAAGTCATTGAAAAAGCTGGCTATGGTGAGTATTTCAACCACCGTCTCGGCCACGGCATCGGTATGGATGTTCACGAATTTCCATCCATCATGGAGGGCAACGACATGGTCATCGAAGAAGGCATGTGCTTCTCTGTTGAGCCTGGTATTTACATCCCTGGCAAGGTCGGTGTCCGCATCGAAGACTGCGGCCATGTCACTAAGAATGGTTTTGAACTCTTCACCGAAACTAGCAAGGACTTGTTGTATTTTGAATAGAATTTTATAAGCCTATATTATGTCTTGAATGATTATTGGACTTGGCAAAAGCCATCTGCCCATTTTAGCTATCATTGTTGGAGGCTTTCAGGCATCACTTTTTTGATTAATGAGGAAATCGAATACCGTGAGCGCTTCTCACTCTTCTTTAGTCCAAATAGGTTTTGAACATCGTTATAGCTATCTCAGTCCTTACGCATTTATAATTTCAAAAAACGATAGAAAAGTTTCTGTCGTTTTTTCTTGTTTCCTAGTAATTATACTAAGTCATTTAGATTCACCTACTTTTCCTCCAATGAAGTCGTCTGGCAGAGACATTCCGAAAAACTCAATTGATCCGCTCTAACCAGTTCTTACACCAGAAACATGTTTTCATCACTGAAAAGATAAAAAACTTTTTACAATAGAAAGCGTCATTAAGCCTTATCATATCAGAGATTTTTATCCCTTCTTGCCCTTCTGATTTAAAAATGTTATAATTTTTTATGAAATTGTCTAAAAATTCTAATCTTTGCTGTTAAGGAGGTCTGGATGCTCTTCAAAAGGTCAGAAAATCATCGATTTTCTCGCTATATCTGCCTGCTCTTGCTTCTCATCTTTTTTCTGGCTTTCTCCCTCTTTTTAGCTGTATCTTTGGGATCGGTCACTATTGATATACAGGATACTTACCGGATTATTTTCAGCAAGCTCGGCTTTTCCCTTGGCACAGGCAAACTATCGCCGTCTACAATCGCTATTGTTTGGAACATGCGGGTTCCAAGAGTGCTCTTGGGAATCCTAGCTGGTGCTGGCCTTTCTGTCTGTGGCAGCGTCATGCAATCTACTGTCAATAATCCCATCGCAGAGCCTTATATCCTAGGAATTTCAGCGGGTGCAACCTTCGGAGCCACACTGAGCATTATCTTAGGGCTCAAATCCATTACTGGCACAGGTGCCTTTATAGGAGCCATTCTGGCATCGGTAGTGGTCCTTTTTATCGCATCCATGCAGGGAAAAATGACGACAAGCAGTCTGATTTTATCAGGAACAGTTGTAAATGCCCTTTTTATCGCCTTTTCCAACTTTATCATTTCTGTCGGTGCTAATGCTGACAGCCTTATGACGATCAAGTTCTGGACCATGGGCTCACTGGCCGGAACTTCTTGGTCAGACCTTGCCTTGCCGGCCCTTGTTGTTGGTCTCTCCTTTTTGTTTTTCTGTTCCCAGTATCGTATTTTCAATACTATGATGATGGGGGACGAAGCAGCTTTGACACTGGGGGTACCTCTGCGTTTTTACTGGTTCCTCTATATCACAGTTGTCGCAGTCATGACCGCAGTGCTGGTTGCCTGCTGCGGCATTATTGGCTTCGTCGGACTAATCACTCCGCACATTGCTCGTAGATTAGTCGGTACCAACTACAAAAGGCTCTTTCCTATCGCTACCCTGCTCGGCTCTCTCTTTCTGGTCTGGGCAGATGTTTTGGCTCGAATTTTGGTCAAAAATGCCGAGCTGCCGATTGGAATCTTCACCGCTTTGGTCGGCGCACCCTTCTTTATCTACATTGTAGCCAAAAGCCGAAAGGAGGTAAGCAGCTGATATGGATCTAACTTGCCAAAATATCCACTATGCTGTCGGCCAAAAAGAAATCTTAAGAGGGATTTCACTCACGGTCGAGGGAAATCAGTTTCACACCATTTTAGGGCCCAACGGAAGCGGCAAAACTAGTCTGCTCAAAACCATCTACCGCCAAATCAAACCTGACAGCGGAGACATTTATCTAAACGGTAGGCCACTTGAACAGGTCAGCATAAAAAAAGCAGCCCAGAAAATAGCCGTTGTAACTCAGTTTAACCATCTTCAGTTTGACTGCACCGTCCAAGAAATCGTCATGTTGGGCAGGACACCACATCTGTCCCTTTTTCAAAAAGAGAGCGAAAAAGACTATGCCCTCGTCCGTCATGTCTTGAGACAGGTGGACATGCTGGATAAGGGAGAGCGAACCTATCTATCCCTGTCTGGTGGTGAGAAGCAAAGAGTCCTGCTGGCACGCGCTTTGGCCCAGCAGCCAAGCCTACTGCTCCTAGACGAGCCGACCAATCATCTGGATATCAAATACCAGCTGGATATGCTGCGTATCGTGAAAGACCTGAACATCAATGTTTTGGCTGTTTTACACGATATCCAACTGGCTTGTCGGTATTCAGACTATTTGTACCTCATGAAGGGAGGTGAGATTGCATACCAAGGCGCTCCAAAAGAGGCCATCACCCATGATTCACTTCAAGCCGTTTACGGCATTCAGAGCAAAGTAATCTGGACCAAGGATCGACAGGCCATGATTCAGTATCTATAAGAGCCTGTTTTCAGCTTTATCTATACAAGCTTCAAGCCCAAGAAAGGAAGGCAATATGAAAAAAACACTCAGTATCTTACTCGTCGCAACTGCTGCACTGACAATGGCAGCCTGCAATTCTTCATCTAAGGAAAGTACGAAAGAAAGCTCAACTTCACAATCTTCCTCCAAAACAGAAAGCGCGAAAAAGAGCACAGCAGAGACAAAATATCCCGTGACAATCAAAACTTACGATGCCGAAGGCAAGGAGATTGATCAGGTCTTTGAAAAGGCACCGGAAAAGGTCATCACCAACAACCTTTCGACGACCGAAATCTTGATTGAACTAGGATTGAAAGACAAGATCGCCGGTATGCTCAATCCAGACAATGATGTCACAGATAAATACAAGGCTGATATTGCCACCATTCCGCAAGTTGGCGACAAGAAAACCGTATCACAGGAAACTGTGCTATCCTATGAGCCAGACGCTCTTCTTGGCCGAAACATGATGTTTTCCGAGAAGTCTCTGGGGACAGTCAGTGCATGGAATGAAAACAAAATCCCTGTCTACACACAGAAGGCTTCCCTGTCCAATACCAAGCAAGACCTAGGAAATATCGTTGAAGATGTCAAGAATATAGGAACCATCTTTAACGTTCAAGACAAGGCCAATCAGTATGCTGACCAGCTGCAGGCAAGAATTGACGGTGTCAAGAAGACCAATAAGGCTAGTCAAGGGGAAAAGAAAAAAGCGCTCATCATGTGTGCCTACAACGATGAGACTTTCGGTGCCTATAAATCTGCCCTGCAGGAGAGCCTGCTTAACCAGCTCGGCTATACCAATGTAGCGACTGGAACCTCTGACCTAAGCTTGGAAAATCTGGTCTCTATGGATCCTGAAGTCATCATCTACGTAACCAGCGACCGCAACAAGGCCATGGATGAGCAAGCAGTTGATCTAATGAAGGCCAATCCAGTTCTAGAAGATGTCCCAGCGGTCAAAAATCAGAAAATCATGACCATCTCCTATGATGAGTTCATGGATTATGGTCCTGCTGTAATCGACTCACTCGAGAAAATCAATAACTTTGTCAATAAATAAGACCTTTGTCTGGGAAGGTATCACTGTCAATATTGCCCTGCCCCAAGATTATGACGGATTACGACCTTATCCAGCAATCTTGCTAAATGATGGACAGCTAAACTACCTGAGCAGGCTTTCTTCATCGGTAATCTTGATCGGACTGATATCGAACAACAGGCTGGACGATTATACACCCTGGAAAGCCAATGCTCTAAAGTCTGGCAATCCTGATTTTGGCGGCAGAGCAGATAGTTACCATCAGAAACTATTCAAAGGTATATTAACAGAAATCAGACAGCACTACCTACTGGATGACAAGAGAATTGCCTATGGTGGCTACTCACTCGGTGGACTAGCGGCTGTTTACAGTCTCTATAGTGTCTGCGAAGTTCCCTGTGTCTTTTCTATCTGCGGTTCCTTTTGGTACCCAGGTTTCACCGACTATTGCCAGACACAGAACTTGAAAAACAAGGACTGTCTAGTCTATTTGCAGAATGGGAAAACAGAAGGCGCGAATCACTCAAATCGACTTTCCAAAGCTCCTTTTTATGCTGAAGAAATTCATCGCTTGATTCAGAAAGAAATCCTTACCACATTCTCCATCTTTGACCCTTATGGGCATCATGAAGCCCTCAAAGAGCGCTATGCTGCCTTTTCCGACTGGCTGGCCACACAATGGCATATTGACTAATAAAAAACCCCTTTGTCACTCACAGCAGCTGACAAAGGGATTTTTAGTTTATTGCTGTACGTAAAAAAGACTCTCACCAGTAAAATAGTAAAAGTCTTGGAAAAAATTACACCAAAATTATTACTGTCCCTCATCCCCAAATTTACCAGTATGAAGGTGGATAATACTGTCATGACCAGGTAGAACGGGCAGCCCGCCAGAATCTTTACGACTGAACACTTCAAGCAAGCCTGGTGTCAATTGAGAGTTTTTCAACTGCTCAGGGCTAATCTCATGGACAATTTCTGCTCCTCGCCCCGTCTGTACCTTATAGCCAAACAGCGGGTCAATCAAGGTGCCACGGCCGATTGCAACTAAATCCGCAGCTGTATCCTCAATAGCAGCTTCTGCATCTTCCTGACTAAAGACACCACCGATTGTAATCAGTTTAGTTTGCTCATCCATCACTTCCTTAAAATGATCTGCATAGGTTTTGTCAGATCCTGTAGGTTTTGAAGCATAGCCAGCCAAAAGCGACAAATGGATGTAGTCTAGTTCGTGCTTGACTAGCTCCTTGACCAAAAGTTTGGCTTCTTCATAAGTATAGCCTACTTGATCTTCATGGATTTCATCTGGGCTAATCCGATAGCCAATAATAAAATCTTCCGGCGCATACTTGTCCGCAGCACGCTTCACTTCCTCGACTACTGCCAAAGGAAAAGCCATACGTTTTTCCAAAGTTCCGCCCCATCTGTCCTGACGAACATTGGAAGTGCTAGAAAAGAATTGCTGCAGCAGATAGTGATTGGCACCATGGATTTCCACTCCTGAAAAACCAGCTTGAACTGCACGTTTGACTGCTCGACCAAAATCCTTGATAATTTCAAGGATTTCTTCATCCGTCAATTCTCTCACAGGATAAGGCAGAAAAGAAAAATCTAAGGCACTGGGAGCCAATACTTCCCCACCCTTCAAAGCACGGCCTGAAGCTGCTATCCCACCATGATGAAGCTGCAAAATCGCTTTATTGCCATCTTTTTGAAGGGTAGCAGCTAATTTTCTCTCCCCTTCAATGTGGTCATCAGAGTAAATACCTAATTGAACTGGATAGCCAGTCTGGTAACAAGGCCCTCCTGATGGACTGACATAATGAAATTCAGTAATCAAAAGACTGGCTGCCTGAGAGCGTGCTCCGTAGTATCGCAAAGTATCATCAGACACAAATCCTCCTTCTAAGCCACTGAAAGTATACATAGGGGACAGCACCAAACGGTTGGTTAATTTGGCACCGTGACGCAATTGAATCGGGTCTACAATTTGTTTAGACATAGTAAAAATCTCCTTTCTTCTTTGACAATTGGTTTTCAATAAGTATTTATTACCAACAGGTATTCGCTATTAAAATCTACGCTGTAACATCATGAGAATTCATTATACTCTTATTTATAATGTCGTTTTCTATACTCCATCGGACTCACTCCGTAAGTCTTCCGAAATAATTTTGCGAAATAGGCTGCATGCAGGCCGCCTGAATACTCTGCAACTTCTTTTATTGAGAGATTAGTGTTGATTAGTATTTCTTTAGAGTATTCTAATCGAAGTTCGCGTAAACGTTCTTGTGGTGTTTTTCCAGTCACACTCTTATAGACATGCCGAAGATAAGACTCAGAGCCTTTTGCCATAAAAGCTAAATCTTTCAAAGTTAAACTTTGCTGGAAATATTCTTTTAAAATATGATCAATTTCTTCTACCCACTCCTCTTTGCTAACCGGCTTTCCTAGTGGACGGCATCGTTTACATGGTCTATATCCTGCTTCAACTGCCTGCTCTGCTTTTTGAAAAATCGTTACATTTTCTTTTTTGGGAAGACGAGAGGCACATGAGGGACGACAGAAAATTCCGGTACTTCTAACAGCATACCAAAAAAACGTATCATAATCACTGTTATTACTTTTAATAGCCTCCCACTCCCAATCTTCAGCCATATGTCCTAACGCCATCATTTCCTCGCCTCCAGCTTCAGCAGGTAAGCTTTTTTATCAAGTCCGCCGGCATAACCCGTCAGCTCGCCATTGCTTCCAACGATCCGATGACAGGGAATTAAAATAGAAATAGGATTATGCCCAATCGCACCTCCGACTGCTCTGGCCGAACCAATATTACCATACTCGGCTTGTAACTCTCGTAGGATATCTGAATAGGTAGCCGTCTGACCGTAGGAAATCTTCTGCAACACTGCCAGAACCTTGCTTCTGAACTCAGTCACTTGAGGTGCCAGTAGAATCTCATCTGTCGGAGGATTTTCCCCCTTAAAATAAGCATCTAGCCATGCAACAACGCGTTGGCTTACTTCTGTCTCCTCCTGCTGTGCTTGCTCCAAATCATAGCCTGCGCCATAATATTTCTGTCCTTCCAGCCATAGTCCCAACAGGGCAGTTCCGTCCGTCATAATGAGAATACGGCCGATTGAGGATTTGTAATAAGTTTTGTACATTTCTTCTCCTTTTCGATGAAAATCAACTAATAAAGCAAACGCCAAATATAAAAAACTGCATATGAACACCATGTGCCCCACTCTTTTTTTAACTTTAATAGCAATTCCTTAGACGGTTTCTCATCTAGACCAAGTATATAAGATATGCCATTCTGCAATCCAATGTCAGCCATCGGAAAAGCCGATTGGATACGAAAACATCGCATCATCACATAATGAGCCGTCCACGGACCGACACCATAAAGTTTAAGCAGCTCTTTTTCAATTTGCTCAGCTGTATCTAACTTTTGATAATAACTTCTTGAAATGGTCCCCTGATACAAGAGCATTGATATTGTTTGTAAATATTCTGCTTTTTTACGAGTCATTTGCAACTCCAATAACTCCTCAGCCACACTATTTGCAACCATCTCAGGCTTTGGATAAAGCCAGTAAGTTTCATGGTTATAGTGAAAAGCTTCGCCATATTTCTTGACAAAACGTTCTTTTAGGGTATAAGCATAAGCAAGATTTACCTGCTGTCCTAAAATTCCCCAAGTAATAGCCTCATAAAAATCTGGGACACCAATCAAACGAAGTCCGTAAAACTTCTGAACCAAAGGAGATAAAATATTATCTTCTTGTGCAAACTGATAAAAGTCATCTAATGACTGATCTAAATCCAACCAATCTCTGACAAAATTGCTAATAACTTTTCTAGCCTCAGCAGAAAAAATAGGCTGATTTTCCGCCTGGATACATATCTCTTGAACTTGCTCATTGTAAAAAATCGTACAAAGATAAAATTCATTTTCGACTTTAAACAAGCGCTTAATTCTGTCATTTGCAACTTGGTACATCACTTCCTTTTCCTCTCTTGATAAGTAGGAAATGATTTGTACCCAGTCAAAGATAGATGACGTTTCTAAATAGATTATATTTTTAGCTAACATATCTCCACCTTTCTTTTAGTTATTATACCATCATTTTGGAAGCGGAAATATAACAATCTGGCTTTCTCATCAAAAAAACAAAATCCCCGTATCTTTAACAGATGGGGGATGATATCGTATTTAACTAGGTGACTTGGAGCTTTGCCACAATCCCATCTGGGTCTGTGACTTCTAGCTCTTGGGAGCTAATCCATCGGACTGGCGCCTGCAAGTCCAGAGCATTTTCATAAATAGCTACTAGGTCTTCTTTTCCTTGAACTTGCGCTTCAAAATAGGCTAGTCCCAGTTGTTTAGGTTGGCGATGATTCAAGTGAGAACCTCCCCATTCATTAACTGCTAAATGGTGATGGTAGTTTCCTGATGCCAGCCAGCTAGCAGAAGGTACAGAAAATTTATCCTCCAAGCCTAGAAGCTTTTGGTAAAAATGACTGCCTGCTCTGCTATTTTTCACAGATAGATGGACATGGCCCATACGAGTGCCTTTAGCAATACTAAACGGTTGGACTTCCTGACCCAGTTCATAGATTTCTTGAGCCGCGAGCGCTTCCGTCACTCCGATAATGCGACCGTCTTCCCGAATATCCCAATCAGCCTGAGGCTTGTCCCGATAAAGCTCAATGCCATTGCCTTCTGGATCCTCCAGATAAATGGCTTCACTATAACCGTGATCCGCCCCTCCAACCATAGGAACTCTATTTTCGGATAAATGCTTCAGGATATCTGCCAAGGCTTGACGGCTTGGAAGCAAAAGCGCCAGATGATAAAGACCATAAGCCGACTTGACTGACTGCCGGTCACTGGTCGCTAAGAGTCTCACCAGCACTTGCCCGTCCTGGCCCAAAGCCACCTGTCCATCCTGCTCTTCCAAAAGTTCCAGCCCTAAAACACGCTGATAAAAATCCTTTTGTCTTGCTAGGTCAGCCACGTAAAGCGCCACCTCTCCTAGATAAATCTTGCTTTCATATTCAAAAGTCATGTTTTTTCTCCTCTCTTTAATTTTAAATGTCTGCAGGTTTCCTGCTCAATCTTTTTTTATTTTCTCAAAACAGAGATAAGTTCCTTAATGCGGATGCCTTCCTTTCCATTTGCTCCGATTACTGCGATTTTCATAGTCATTTCCTCCGAAGACTTACTTAAATTGTAATTGTTTGTGTTACATCTACTAGTATAGCAGATCTTAATGTAATGTCAACAATTACATCTTGAAAAATTCTTAACAAAAAAACAATCTGCTCACTAGGAAACAGATTGTTCTTTAATTTCTTTTTCGGTCGCTGCGACGACCTCGTCAAGCCTGGTCTGAGCCAATTCAGCTTCCATGGCTGCCTGAATAGCCGCCAAGCGGTCGTCTAAGACGTTGTGAATGTTCTTACCGATAGGACAGTCTGGATTGGGCTTGTCATGAAAACTAAAGAGCTGGCCGCTCTTACCCAGACATTCAACCGCACTATAGACGTCCAACAGGCTAATGTCTTTCAAATCTTTAGCAATCTCTGCTCCTCCAGTCCCACGAGCAACGGTAATCATCTCAGCATTCTTGAGCTGGGACAGGGTCTTACGGATAATAACTGGATTGACGCCAACACTGTTAGCAAGAATATCACTTGTCAGTTTTTGTTTTTTTCCCTCCAAAGCCAGTACAATCAGCATATGGGTGGCAATGGTAAAACGGCTAGAAATCTGCATTTTTTCTCCTCCCTCATCATTTTCTCTCACTATTATATCTCAAAAATGGTGTAACTTCAAGAGTTACGACTGGACTTTAAGAAAGCTGCAATCTCATCTGCATAGCCTTCCCGCTCACTGATTTCCTGCAGTAGGTCGTGGTTATGAGTATGGTGGATACCATTGACCAAGCTCTCCCGATAAATCTCATAGTAAGGCAAGTGGAGCTCCCGAGCCAATCTCAGCTCCTGCTCCACATCGTAGGCCACACGCCGCAGGTCGACATCAGCCAGACCCTTCTCATCAATCTCTAAAATGGCATACTGGGCTCGCAAGTCCTGACGCAAAACTGAATCAAGAAAGAATGGCTGACCAATAGAGCCAGGATTGATAATCAGCTGCCCCTTAGTCCCGTAGCGGAGAAACTGCTGGTGAATATGACCATAAACAGCAACAGCGCAGTCATTTCCTTCAAAAAGGCGGTCGAAATCACTCTGCTCGCCAATATGAATCAACTCCCGCCCCCAGTTCTTATCAGGCAGATGGTGGCTGACTGCAATCTTCAATCCTTCTACTTCTGTCAAGATTTGCAGAGGAAGTTCCTGCATACGGTCAATCTCTTCAGGACTGATTTCCTCTAGGACAAAATGGCAGAGCCGAGTCAGGTAGAGATGGCTGGGACGTGTCAAGTCTAACTTTTGGTGCAGGGCATGCCAGAGACTGTCTTCCCAATTCCCTCTGACCTGGAGACTGATGTGCAGCTTCTCCATCCTATCTAAGATATTTCTGCGGCCAGTTCCTGGCAGGAGCAAGTCCCCCAAAAACCAATAGTCTGTCACCTGCTGGCTTTCCGCATCCGCCAGTACTGCTTCCAAGGCTGTGCTATTCCCATGCACATCGGATAATAAGGCAATTTTTCGTGTCATCGTGTGTCTTTCTCTTTCTTTACAAAGAATATTATATCAAAGTTCAAAAAAACTTCCACCCATCAAGTGAGTGAAAGTTTTGAAGTGTTTTTTTATCAATCAACAGACTTAAGTGCTTCCAGCATATCTACTCGTCTGAGACGGTAGTTGACAAAGAAGCCAAGTAAGGTCAAAATAAGAGTCACTGCAGTTAGAGGAAACAGATAGACTGAGGGGCTTACTTGAGGGTTTAAGCTGATAATGCTAGGCGCAACCTTCTCAATCAAAAAACGATGCAGGAAGAAACCGCCTAGAAGCCCAACTGCCATCCCAATTACTGACAGAATAATGGTCTCTCGATAGATATAGAGGGTCACTTCCTTATTATGGAAGCCCAGAACCTTGATAGTGGACAGCTCGCGAATCCGCTCAGCGACATTGATATTAGTCAGATTGTAGAGAATGACGACCGCTAAAAGAATGGAAATCAGGACCAAAACCAGCATTGTATTATTAAGAGAATCTGCTAGGACGTTGAACTGCTTCACCATGCTTGCGTTTTGGGAAACACTCTTGACAGATTTGAGGCTCATAAATTCATTGGCCTTATCGACAATATTTTCGCTGGAAGAGTCCTTGAGCCGCACTAGATAAGTATTTTTATCGGGCTTTTTCCCGTAAATTTTCTGGTAGTCAGTTGCCTTCATGAAGGCAAAATGACCAAAATGATTCTCATTGACTGCTGCGAGCTTGACAGACTTGCCATCCAGCTCTATACTGCCACCGGGGCTAACTCCAGCTATGCGGGCCAATTTATCCGAAACCACTGCACCGTCCTTGAGAGTCAGCTTTTGCTGCTTGTCGGGACTTTCTAGGGAGATGAAAGGTTCAAAATTTTCTTTGTCCGTAACCATCAAAGTGACTGATTCGGTCTCTTTTCTTCCTTTGTATTTCTCTGTCAAGGTTTCACTATAGATCTCCTGATAATCAGCAATCGAGCCATCTGACAGCATCTTTTTCAGCTTGTCTTGCTCAGCTTGATTCTCCCCAGGATTGACAGCGACAATCAAGTCGTATCGCAGAATCTCCTCAAACTGACGTTTTGGAATACCACCAATGGAAGATTGGAGTCCTAGACCGGCAAAGAGCAGGGCAACAGAACCCGCCACACCAAAGATGGTCATGAACATCCGCTGCTTATATCGAAAGATATTGCGAGCTGTGACCTTCTGAGTAAAGCTAAGACGTCGCCAGATAAGGGTCAGTCTTTCCAAGAAAATCTTGGAGCCCTTGACCGGTGGCTTGGGCAAAAGCAAGTGAGCTGCTTCCTCTGTCAGCTCCCGTCTTGCCACCAAATAGGCAGGGAGAACGCTGGAAAGAAGGGAAAGCCCCAGGGCCAGTAAACTATAGGAAATATAAAAATATGCATGCGGGGCAGAAAGCACCATTCCTCTGGTAATAATAGAAGAAATCACTCCCGACAAGAAATAATGTCCCAGCAGAATCCCTACGAGGGTACCTAGACTCCCCGCCACCAAACCGTAAAGAGCAAACTTGCGAATGATATCTCGGCTATGATAGCCTAGAGCCTTGAAGACGCCTGCATTCGTTCGCTCCTCATCGACAAAGCGAGTCATGGTGGTAAAGGTCACCATAGCTGCCACCAGATAGAGCACCACCGGGAAGATATTACCAATCGACGCAATACTATTCATGGAGTTTTTATACATATGATAGCCATTCCCACCTGGCAGAGACTTGCGGTCATAGCTATGATAGGCCGGCTCTTTCAAACGACTCAGGTCTGCCTTAGCGTCAGCTAGCTTGTCCTTGCTAGCTGATAAGTCTTTCTCTGCCTGTGCCAGCTCAGATTTTTTCTGATTGAGTTGAGACTCAGCTTCCTGAATCTGCTGCTGGCTCTGGCTGAGCTGTGCAGGAGGGAGGATAGAAGCGGATTGAGCTGCTGCTAGCTGGTTTTTTTGCTGGTATAGCTGACTCTGAGCTTGCTCTAATTGTTTTTTCCCTTGAGTCAGCTCGCTCTCAGCCTGAGCAATCTTATCTTGGCCCTTCTGAACGGTACTTTTGGCATCCGCCTCTAATCGCTTAAAGCGAGCCACTCCGTTATCTTCCAGGCTCTTGTCCAAAGCAGTCTGGTGCTGCTCCAAACGCTCCTGATAGCTTTCAGAGAAGGGAGCCAGCTTTTCTAAATCATGATAGCGCAGGCGAGCAATAGTGTAAACATCTGTATCAAAGGCCTTGGGGCTAACTACAGCATAGGCTGATAAAGCCCCGCTACCACTAGTCGCATTGCCTAGATTTCTATCAGACCAGAGCTCTGCCGAGTTGATAAATCCCACGACCTTATAGGTCTTGTTTTTCAGAACTGACCGACTGCCGGCCTTTTCAGTCAGATCAATCTCCTGGCCAATTTTATATTTTTTAGACCAAAAGCTAGCCAGAGCAATTTCTTGCTCTTTCTTGGGAAGACGACCAGAGGTCACTTGAAAGTTTGAAATATCCTTGGTATCTGAGAATACTCGGAGGGCCTCCTCGTCCACGGTGACATCTGTCAGATAGCCAAACTCGACATCAGCTCCCTTGATAGCTTCCAGCTCTTTCTGATCCGCCTTATCCAAACCATAGTCCGCCATAACAGCCAAGTCCATGGTTCTCTGTTCTTTCAAGTAATCTGTTGCTGTTCTGCGCATATTGGGTGGAGCGACCTTGAGGCCCACGAGAGCTAAAGAGCCCAGCATCATGAGGATTAAAATAGATAGGAAACGTCCTTTAGAGCTAGTGAAGGAGCGCAGAATATCTTTCCAATAAATCTTTCTCTTCATATCAATACTCCAATGTACTTATATCCTGTGGTTGATCATTGACTGTAACACTCTTAACTCTCGCATCGTGCATGCGGATAACCCGGTCAGCAATGGGAGCCAAGGCAGCATTGTGGGTTACGATAATCACCGTCGCCCCTTGATTGCGGGACATGTCCTGTAAGATTTGCAGCACTTGCTTGCCGGTATTGTAGTCCAGAGCTCCTGTCGGTTCATCGCAGAGCAAAATTTTGGGATTTTTTGCCACAGCCCGAGCAATGGACACTCGCTGCTGCTCCCCGCCTGATAGCTGCGCAGGAAAATTATTGAGGCGATTTTCCATACCAACCGCAGTTAGAACAGCCACTGGATCTTGAGCATCCTTGACAATCTCAGAAGCCAATTCGACATTTTCCTTGGCCGTCAGGTTGGGCACCAAATTGTAAAACTGAAAGACGAAGCCCACATCATTGCGACGATAGTCCGTCAGCTGGTGGGAATTGTAGTCAGCAATATTCTGGCCGTCTATCAGGATATCTCCCTCATCATTGGTATCCATACCGCCGAGGATATTGAGCACCGTAGACTTACCAGCACCAGAAGCACCTAGGATAATGACCAGTTCCCCCTTTTCAATTTCAAAAGAAATATCATGATTGGCAACAATTTCTGTATCACCTACCTGATAACGTTTAAAGCTATGTTTCATTTCAATGTAAGCCATATCGTTTCTCTCCTTTTCAAAGCTCTTTTCATTAAATCAACAAGGTGTTGATTCTAAATCACAGATATTATATAATGAGCTTAGACAAAAAGCAATAATCAAAAATCAACAAAGTGTTGATTTAAGCAAAAAGGAAGAAAAAATGGTCCAGAAACGAAAAACTAGTACCAAGGAAGACATCAAAGAAGCCTTGATTCAGCTACTATCAGAGGAAAGATTTGATACTATCTCCATCAGCAAACTCTGCAAACGGGCCGGGATTAACCGCGGCACCTTCTACCTCCACTACCAAGATAAATATCAGATGGTTGATAGTCTCAAAAAAGAAATTATTTCCCAACTTTCTAGTTATAGCATGTTTGAAGCGGAGAACGAATATCCCAAAAAGTTAATGATAGCAAAATTTCATATACTGCGCGCTAATGAACGTCTTATCAATGCCCTGACCAAGAGCCATTATATTGACTTTCGGGAGGCTATTCGGGAGTACATAACCACTATCATTCTGAGTGATAAGCAAAAGGCTGCTACCCAGCGTTTTTTAGAAGAGAACTTTCATATCCCTCAGAAATACGCCTTGGAAATCTTCCTATCCAGTGTTGAGGGGATTATTTCTCTTTGGATAGCCGGCGGAGCTCAAGAAGAACCTGAAGAACTCACTGACATAATTTTGACTACTTATAACTATGATTATTTGAGATAAGGGCTCTAGCTTGAAGGCTAGCCCAGACAAAAGTCGTTTCTTCCACTAAGAAAGGCCGAACATTTTGCTCGACCTTCTTTTTATTTTAGATTAGTTTTTCTTTGCTTTCTTCAAAAGGAAGAAAACTCCTGCTAGGATAATCAAACCTGCAATCCCCATGATAGTGACTTGCTCACCTGTTGAGGGCAGGTCTTTTTTCTTGGCCTTGACAGACTGCTCATTTCGATACTGCACTTGGTAAACAGAGAAATGATTGGTCGTGAAGCTGATAGTCTGGTTTTGATTAACCGTTACATCAAATTTCTCAACTTGCTTGCCATTTTCATCCAGGGCATAGACTGCATCTACTGGCAAGTCTTTGCGAACTGGAATCGTCACAAGTGTTGGACTGACCTGATGCACCGGCTGACCATTCGGATCGGTCAAGCTAATGTCATAGGTATCTGTCGGCTGAATCTTGCTTTCCAGTTTTTTCACTGACAGCTGAAGACCGGCCTTGACCAAGTCAGCATTTTTCAAGCGAATGCCAGTTGCGACATCTACCAAACTGTCATCTTCTACATTGACTTCTGTCCGTGTATCCGAACTGCTAGAAGTTTCTGAAGAGGAAGAACTTGACGAGCTTTGAGTTGATGAAGCGCTGCTAGAGTCTTTGCTGGAGCTAGAAGGAGTGGTTTTTGCTGCTTCCTTGATTTTAGCTTCCATTTCAGCTTCCAGCTCTTTCATTTCCTTAAAGACTTGCGCTGCTCGAGCCTGTGTTTCCTCTGTAACTTTGGCTGAAGAGTCTGGCAGAGCTGCATTGGCTGCATCTAGAGCATTTTGCTCCTCAATAAAACGGGCTTCCAAGGCCTTCCATTTGTCTTGAACAGAACCGCCAAAGAGGTCCTGATGCTTGGCCGCCATATCGTAGATATGAGATGCTACCCAGTACCAAGAGTCTGGACTGTAGCTAGTTGTGTTGACCTTATAAGCATCGTAAGTATCTGTGATATTCCCATTATAAGGCAGGTAAGGTGAGAAGCGCGGACTGCCTACCGCCAGCCACATAGTGCCTCCGCCCATATTGGCTGGAACGCCGTCTTTGAGCTGGAAGATATGAGCTTCCATGACATTTGGGTTGCCCAACGGATATTTGTAAACAGGGTCTGTCGTACCGCGTTGTGGCAGCCCCTTACCATCTAGCTCCATTTGGTCCAGCGGTTTGAACTGGGTTCCCTCAAAGCGATTGCGCTGCATAGCCATGACATCTGCTACACTGATCTTTCTGTCTGTGGAGTGCATGAGATCAAAGTAAGAGTCGTTATAAGACACGGCCGCATTTGGGTCCAGACTAGTAATACCAGCCCAGGCACGTGAACGATCTGCCTCTGCCATCGGTGGATTGTAGGATTGAGAAATGTGGAATTTACCATCAATTTCTTTATAAGAATTAGCTTGCTTGGCTACATCCTGAACACCTTTTGAAGCAATGACATTTTCCGTATCATCAAAATCAACACTACCCAAGAAGAAAGTATTAGGAAAGACTGCATACTTGTCATCTGGGAATTTAATAGCAACATATTGGTGGCCAGATAGGATTTCCATATACCAGACACCAGTCTTGTCAGCAATGGTGATAATATTACCCTCTGCTGCTCCCTGCTCTCTGACGATCTGTGCCATCAGCTCCACACCTTGCCGAGCAGTCTGAACATGTGGAAGAACGACAGTTGTCAGGATAGACTCAGCCAAGCCATTTTCTACATAAGGGTCCACTTTTTGGATGGCATCATTAGCCTTGGCAGAAACAGTCGCAGAAATGGAAACACCGTACTCATTGAAGCCAACCTCGTCAAAAATACCTTGGGATGGGGTCACATCTGATACCGAGGTATACTTGTAGCTTTCTGCCGGCAGGGTCCATTCAAAGCCGTTGGTTTCATCGACCAGCTTGGCACCACTCGCATTGGTCTTTCTCGGATGAACCAGAAAGACCTTATTGTGATTGGGCTCCAAGTCCTCCGTCCGACCGTAAAGCGTCGTGCCGTCTGCTGTTAGGTCTTTCCCGACGATAAATCCTGTGCAGGCTTCGACCACTTGGAAAGGAAAGAGAAAAATGGTCGAAAGAGCTAACAAGGAACGAAACAATATTTTTTTCATAAAAATATCTCCTTTGTTTTTTTGTAAAAAATTACAAAATTAAATACTATATTCAGTATAGCCTTTTATACTAGGTTTTGCAAGCGATTTCAAGCTCTTGTTTTATATATTCCCTGAAAATTATTTAAATTTCTAAATCTGTCTTTTTCTCCTTCAAAACCAGTCGGTAAACTTCTATAAAGGTAGCAACGAGAAAGGCAAATAAGAAACCAACAACGATGTTAATCCGATGCTCTGTTTCGAAGAAAGGAGAGTTCCAAATAAAGTGATTAGCAACTGTTGATACGACGCACCAGAGACCAAAGAGACGGTATTTCTTGTAAGCCGTGGAGAAGAGAAGATAAACCCCAACGGTCACCACTGCTGTATAGAGAGTATGTGAAGCCAATCCGCCAGCAATCCTGCCAACCGCTTCTAAGGAACCACTATATTGTCCTCCGAAAGTCACTCTGGATACATAGCCAATATCCTCTATGACTTGAAAGCCAAAGCCCGAACTCAGCCCAGCGATGAAGACTGACTGAATATCCTTGCGCCCCAAAATGTAGAGAGCGGCAAAGGCTGTCAGAGACTTGAAAAATTCCTCTGCAAAAGGAGCTGTCAGCGCATTGGTCCAATCATTGAAAACAGCTGGATCCTTGATAAAGTTAGAGTTAATAATATCAATCAAGCTATTGCCTGCAAAGCTAAGCCAGCCAGAGATAAAGGCACCTCCAAAGAGAGCTGTTCCTAGAACGATCATCTCAACCGATAACTTTTTGGCGAGTTTTTTAATCAAGAAATAGAAAGGCAGGAAAAAGGCAGCTAAAACAGCTAAGTTCAGAACCAAGTCGCGGCCAGCTTCTAAGGTGACTTCCTTTTCCGCCATGGAGCCTAGCTCAAACTGCAAGCCGATACCGGCTAGGACCAAGTAGATATAGAGAGCAATTCTTCTTGTTTTATTCATGACTGTTTGCTCCTTTTCTATTTTTTCCTTTGACAAGATAAATGGCTATTCCAATGACAGTCAACACAAAGATGCCTCCTGCAATAGCAATATCGTAGTCAAAATCTTCTAGACGAATTGTCTCTTCTGTGTCAGAGTCCTCTGACTCCTCAATCTCTTCTAAAGCACTTGCACCATATTCGGCCACAACCTTATCTTCAGCAATCTTCTGAATTTCCTTAAGACGCTTAAAGACTGAATCCGCTCGCTCCATAGAATCTTTTGTCGCTTTCAGACTGGCTTGTTCTGGCTGTTCAGCCAGACTAATCTGCTCGCTGTCATGAGCTGGCTGTTCCTCTATCCATTGGCTTTCCATACGCTCAATTTCACTGCGAATAGAGCCATCTTCAAATAGTTCTGGATATTTTGCAACCAAATCATTGATGCGGCTAACAGTCCAATACCATGAATTCTCATTGTAGGCTGTACTCATTTCTTGATAAGGCTGAGCGGTATTGCTGATATTGCCATAGTAAGGAAGGTATGGTGCATTGCGCGGACTTCCCATAGCCAACCAAAGAATTCCCCCGCCAGTATTGGCAGGTAAATTATCCTTGAGCTGGAAGATGTGAGCCTCCATGACATTTGGATTGGAGATAGGATATTTATAAACTGGATCTGCTTTAGTTTTATCAGGAATCCCTTTTCCGTCTAGCTCCATCTGATCTTGCGGTTTGAAGTCTGTTCCTTCCAAGCGATTGCGCTGCAAGTTCATAGCATCACGCAGACTAAGCTTGTCGCTGGTTGAGTGCATGAGTTCAAAGTATTCATCGTCATATTGCACATCTGCATTGGGATCCAGCGCCTTGATACCAGACCAAACCCGAGAGCGGTCAGCTTCTGCCAGCGGCGGATTATAGGATTGGGCTACATGGAAGCTGCCATTGATTTCCTTATAGGTGCCAGCATCCTGCGCTATTTTTTCAAGATCAGCTGAAAGAATTGTATTTTCACTATCATTTTTATCTACACTGCCTAGGAAAAATGTATTGGGAAAAACAGCGTATTTGTCATCCGGAAACTTGATGGCAGCGTATTGGTGGCCAGATAGGATTTCCATATACCATACACCCGTCTTGTCAGCAATCGTCACGATATTGCCTTCGGCTGCACCTTTTTCCCTGACAATTTTGGCTAAGAGCTCCACTCCCTCTTTGGCTGTTTTCACATGAGGCAGGACTACAGAAGTTAAAGCAGATTCAGCGATACCGTCCTTGACATAAGGGTCTACTTTTTGAATATCATCATTAGCACTGGCCGAGACCGTCGCAGAGATAGAAACGCCTTCCTCATTAAAACCGGCCTCATCAAAAACGCCTTGCTCTGGTGTCACATCCGGTACCGCCGTATACTTGTAGCTAACAGCTGGCAAATCAAAGCTAAAGCCGTTGGTTTCATCTACAAATTTATCACCAGCCTTATTATACTTGCGCTCCCGCACCACAAAATTCTTGTTGTGGTTGGGTTCCAGGTCCTCTGTTCGACCATAGAGAGTCGAACCATCCGTCGTCAAATCCTTCCCGATAATAAATCCGGTACAGGCTGAGACAGCCTGAAAAGGGAAGAGTGTAAGAAGCATCAAGGCTGGAATAGCCCAACTGAAAAATTTCTTTTTCATCAGTTTCTCCTTTGTATATTAATTGATAAAATATTTATCGCATATTTAGTATACTATTCTCTTACCATGGTTGCAAGCGTTTCCAAAATCTCTTCTGCTGCCTAAAATGAATAAATTCCCCTAGGAAGAAATTACTCTAGCTCTATACCTAGCAACCCCACCAAGTCTCTTGAATAAATTTCCATAGATTTATATCAAGCTGTATAAAAATTTTTTTGTAAAAGAAAAAAGCCAGATATAATCTGACTTTAAAGACACGTGGCTGCGGAGGCACAACCCGCAGCCGCGCAAGTATCGCAGGAAAGAATGGATAGGAGAAAAAGAACGAACTTCTCTCCTATTACCAAACTGGTTGTGCTTCATAGCTTAGATTATTTTACCGTCTTCTCTAGACAAGCCATCTTACCATACGCTGACCCGCTTATCTGGAGCCAGATACATGGCATCACCTTCTTTAATTTCTGGATAGGTTTCATAGAAGGCCTCTACATTTTTGAGTTGCTGGTTGACCCGCAGTTCGGACGGAGCATGGACATCTACCTTCAGGAGAAGTTGGTTAAATTGCAGACTGGCCTTGCTTCTCCAGATATTGGCATAGTTTTCAAAGTAATTCTTCAAGTCTGCATCTGGATATTTCTTTTTAACAACTTCTAGAGTAGCTGAAAGTCCACCCGCATCGGCTACATTTTCTGTTACCGTAAGCTTGCCGTTGACCTTGCCGCCGTAGATTTCAATACCATCCCACTGCTTGGTAACTGCTTCAATTTTCTTGTCAAAAGCTTTCTTATCTGCTTCTGTCCACCAATTATTCAAATTCCCCTCTTCATCAAAGTTTGCACCGTTTGAGTCGAAGGCGTGAGTAATCTCGTGACCGATAACCATACCGATACCACCATAGTTCTTTTCCATTTCTTGCTTAACATCAAAGAATGGATTCTGCAGGATTGCGGCTGGGAAGTTGATACTGTTATTTTCCTGTGAGTAATAAGCGTTGATATCATAGGAAGGCATCACCCACTCGTCCTTGTCTACTGGCTCAGAGAAGTGTTCAACATCATATTGATGTTTTGCTTGACTCAAAGCAATTGCATTTTCAAAGAAGGATTTTTTATCATCTACTTTTAAGGCCTTAGTCACTTCGCGAACTTTTTCAGGATAGCCGATATAGAGTTTCATCGTATCCAGCTTCTTGACTGCCTTCTGCTTGGTTTCTTCTGACAGCCATTCGTTTTTCAGCATACGTTCCCGATAAACTTCCTTGATATCTTTGACCATTTGGGTCACTTCTTGCTTGGCTTCCTCACCGAAATATTTGCGACCGTAGTAAAGACTAAAGACATCTGAAAAAGTTCCTGTTGTCAGGTTGTATGCTGCATCTTCCTTTGAAGTTGCTTCCTTAGTACCTTGCAAGGATTTTTGGTACTCTGCAAAAATCAGCCGATAGTCATCGGTTAGAAAACTAGATGCTGATGCTGCCTGCTTCACAAGCATCCAAGATTTGAGCTTGCCAAAGTTCTTGTCGTTGACTACTTTGGCAAAATTTTCATAATACTTAGGGTTAGGTACATTGACATCACCAGCTTCCTGGCCTAGATAGGCATTGATAATATCGTGAAACTTAAAGCTATCAGAGTAGGCATTGATGTCTTCTGCCGTCTTAGGATGGTGGAGATTTTTAATTTCCGAAGTTTCTTCATTGCTTTGAGCATACTTGGCCAATTCTCCATCAAATTCTAAGGCTTCTTTGACGATCTTTTCACTGTCTTTTTCACTATAGCCCAGCTTTTGCAAGGCTTCTTTGAATGCTTTTTCCAGCGGATCCATCATCCTTTTCTTAGCACCTTCATCTTCATAGTAGCTCTTATCCGGCAGCATAAGACTTGGACTGGACAGATTCACTTGTTTCTGATTGGTATTTTCTAGGTTAGAACTAATTTCAAAGGTAAACGGCAGAGCCAGACCACGCTTTTCCCAGTCAACAGCCTTGCTAGCTAGGTCCTTTAGATCGGACAAGTCTTCAATTTCCTTGAGATAGGACTTGAGAGGATCTAAGCCATCCTTTTCCCGCTGCTTGAAGTCAGTAGCTTGCTGGTAGTATTTGATAAACTCAGGCATACCTTCAATCGTTGACTCTTCTTTACCAGAGACTAGATTTTTGACATCCGCCTTCATCTTATCCTTGACCTGCTCGTTCAGCTCATAAAACACACCGTTAGACGGCTGATCGCTAGGAATCTCTGCCTTTTCCAGCCATTTTTTATTGATGGCTTGATAGTAATTGGTCCTCACTGTGGCATTCTTATCGATCGGTGTTTCCTGAGGGACAAAGGTCTTATAAGCCCAGTAGCCACCGGCAGCTAAGATTAGGCCGGTCACAGTCAACGTAGAAGTTAGAATGATTTTCGTTCTTTTCTTCATGAGTTCCTCCTTGTATATTAAGTAAAATATAATTAACTTTTTTATTTTACTCATTTACTTTAACATATTCTTTTTTCCTCGTCAACAGAAAACTGAAGGTCTGGAAAAATTTGCCGCAAGAGGAGAAAATAAGGTCATTCAGTCTGCTTTTAAAAGTGATCTGCTCTAGACTCACACTTAAAGAAAAACTAAAGTTTCCATCAGCTGTCCTGTTGCTTCCAGCTCTTTTCTCTCCTCCTTGCACTTTCTAGTATAGCCTCCAAACTTCAGATATTTCTCAAGAAATTCTAAAATATTTCTAAAGTTTTTTACTAAAATAAAAAAGACTAAGACAAAAATGCCTCAGTCTAGCTTTATTATGTTCAAAAAATATTGAATCTGAGACAATTTAAATTGTCTCCCAGACCTTTTAAACCAGAACCTCAAAATAAGTGGGAAAAGCTAAATTTTCAAAAATTAGCTTCTGTCCTAGCATCTTCTACTGAACCTTTTTAGCCAGCATAGTCGCAAAGCGCAGCTGAATTCGATTGCCGTTTTCATCACGGCGGTGGAGGTGGCCAGGATTTTCATTGTACTTAACTAGCTCCCAGTCTTTATAATACTCAGCAAGTTCACCTTCCTTAAAAGTAAAAGGAAAGGGAACAGAGCATGGGAAGTCTTCTGTATCCATAGCACAGACGATGAGATTGTAGCCACCAAGCGCTGTATGCTCTTGCATATTGCGGATAATATCCGGAATCCGCTCCGCCTGCAGGAACATAAGTACAACAGTGGAAACGATCAAATCATAAGTCTGGGTCAAACTAGCTGAGTTGATATCGTAGCTACCCACTGGCAGATCTAAATCCTCCTGCTCCACAATGCTCCGTAAGATCTCCAGCGCCAGCTCATTCTGATCTACGGCCGTCACTTCAAAGCCCTGCTTGGCCAGAAAGAGAGCATTGCGACCTTGGCCACAGCCTAGATCTAATGCCCGTCCTGACCGGACTGTCTGCATGGCTTCCAAAACCTCTGAGTGCACTGGATTGCTGCCGTATTTCTTTGGGAAGTAATCCTCAGGCCGACAGTAAAACTCCAAATACCACTCCAAATTATCTGTCAAGGCTTCGACCCGATGCCAAGCTTGGGGCTGGGCAAAAGGATTGTCCCGACCAGCTTCAAAGATGTGCTCAGCCAGCTCCTCACCTTCCTCTGACATCTCGACAAACTTAAGGTGTCCCTTGAGAACAGTGATTTTGCCCCAAGTTCCCTCTTTGGTATTGTGCTTTCTTTTTACCGCTTCTGGCATGGTCTCAGCCGTCCACAGCGGCATACGTTTATAGGCTAGCAATTCTTCTGTCATAAAAAATCCTTTCTCTGAAAGCCAAGCTCCGAATAATCTAACTGTCTTTATCATACTCGAAAAGCACAGACTTGACAAGTGTCAAATTGAACGGCCTTCCCTGCAAAAAGAAAGAACTTGTCCATCAACCAGTTCTTTCTCACATAGGAAGTTTATGAATCTTCTTTTTTCTTGCTAACTTGCTTATAGCCAAAGAAGCCTAATACTGCAGCCAGCAGCATATCTTTGATAGTTCAATTCAAAAAATACGAGAACATCAAGAAAAAATATATCACTGTACCCTTATCGGTCCGAGCTCAGTAACAAAAATCAAAGTGTGCTCTTTCAGATAATATACTGCCGAAGATAGAAAATAAACCGTCTACCAACATTCTAATCATTCAGATGATAAAGATTTTTGGCTTTTTCAATATCATAATATTGGTCAAATTCTTCTTTGGAATTGACCGTATGATCCTGACCATCTGTAGAAAATTCCTTGGGTATCTTAGAGTCTCTATAAAGATTATAATCGTTTGGCAAAAACTTTGAATAAACCGATGCAATTCTATCAACGTTATCAAAACTATTTTCATTTGTCAAAATGACAACTTGAGAATTCTCTTTCTCTAATATGTTCATAGCATTTTTATCTTTGCTAATAAGTGTGCCTACCATTTCCTCTGGTTTGATTGTAAAATGGAACCCAACTACATCACTTTTTATTCCAAAGTCAGATATATTACTAAGTTTTATAGTAGAATAGGGAAACTTTATATTTTCAATAGCTTTTACTTCTTCAATTTTTCTTGTTTGAAGATTTAAAAACACCTGTTTCTTTGCTCTAGACTCTTCTAAGGGTCTAATGTAAAGCGCCAACAAATCATTACCTTTATAAGAATAGACTGGGCCAATATAACTCGCAATATACCCCTTCTTATATTCGTCCACTGTAGCCAGTAAGTCAATTTCAGGTTCCTCTTTCAGTTTATTCCCTTCTATCTTGTAAATTGATAAAGTCCAATAGGCATCCTTCCCAACCGATTCATGAATATCCGAAGGGTGCTTTGGTAATTTCATATTATCCCTGAGAATATAGTTTTGAGATGTAGGATTGCGCCATTCAGTGAATAATTGTTTATTATACTTGCGCAATTCTGCTTCCTCTGACTGAACTACATCCCAATGTACTATCGCTCCTTTGCCATCCGCAATAAATTGATAAGAGTCTATTTTCGCTTTTCCAGTGTAATACTGGTAGCCTGTATATTTCTCCGACAGATACCATTGATAGAGGAATAAACTTCCCCCTATCAATCCGAGAACAGATACAAACAACAGTAATCGGTTCAACCATTTTCTATTTGTCTTTTTCATGTTTTTCTAATTACTCCACTATGTACTTTATTTTAAAATATAAACTTTGAGGAAAATCAGTTATTCTAAAACCTTCATCCTTTCCATTATAGCATAAATCAAAAGTCAGAGTTGAATACTCAAAAAGACCGGTCCCCCAGTCTTTCATCTTGTATTAAAGTTCTTCATCTGTCTAGCGATGTCGCGGTTTTGCTCGCGGCGTTTGATGGACTCGCGCTTGTCGTAATCGTGCTTCCCTTTGGCTAGACCTAGGAGGAGCTTAGCATAGCCGTCCTTGAGATAGACCTTGAGCGGCACCAGCGTCATACCAGTTCCCTTGGTCTCCTGCTCCAGCTTTTGGATCTGCTTCTTATGCAGCAGCAGCTTTCTGCGACGTTCAGGCTCTTGGTTCCAGATATTGCCCTCTTCATAAGGCGCGATATGAACATTGCTGAGCCAGGCCTCACCGTTCTTAATCTGGGCAAAGCCATCTTTGAGATTGATACGAGCAGCCCGGACGCTCTTGATTTCCGTCCCCGTCAGCACCATGCCAGCCTCGATGGTGTCTACGATGGTGTAGTCGTGTCTGGCCTTTTTATTTTGCGCGACGACCTTTCCTTCTCCCTTTGCCATGCTTGGCTCCTTTCTTGACTAGTTCCTTGTAAAATGCCTTCTGGCTCTTGCCTTTCTTGGACTTCTTATCTTTCTTATCTCTGTAGCCTTTTTCTTTAGAAGAATGGCTGCGCTTGTCATCCTCACGGCGTCTCTTTCTGCCTGACTTGCCTCTGCCACTCTTGCTAGTCTTTTCTACCAGGTCAAATTCACTAGGCAGGTATTCAAAGTCAATCTCGCCTGTAGCCTTATCCGCTCGAACCAGCTTGATGCGAATCTGCTGGCCGACCTTGAAGACCACGCCAGACTTTTCTCCTTGCAGGGTCATAGTCCGCTCATTGTAGTTGTAAAACTCTGGCAAGTTGGTAACATGAATCAAGCCTTCGACCGTATTGGGCAGCTCGACAAAGAGTCCAAACTTAACTACGCTTGATACCACGCCGTCAAACTCTTCCCCAACGAATTCTTCCATGTACTCAGCCTTCTTCATGGCTTCAACTTCACGCTCGGCCTCTATAGCCCGACGCTCTCGGCTGGAAGACTGACTGGCAATCTCTGGAATCACTTGCTCAAAATGCTCTGCTATTTCTTTAGACTTGCCATAATCCCGCACCATCCGGTGAACCAGAAGGTCCGGATAGCGGCGAATCGGGCTGGTGAAATGCGTATAAAACTCCGCTGCCAGACCATAGTGTCCGTGATTGTGCTCAGAGTAGCGAGCCTGCTGCATGGAGCGCAGAAGCATCATGGATAGAACATCCTCATAAGGCTGATCCTTGACCGCCTCCATAATATCCTGCAGTGCCTGTTGACTCATGGAGCTAGCCGTCCCGTAAATCCGAATCCCAAAGCTAGAGGCGTAGTCGATAAACTTCTGCACCTTCTCCGCCTTAGGCTCCTCGTGGATCCGATAGATGAAGGGCAGATTTAGCTTAGCAAAATGCTCAGCCACCGTCTCATTCGCCACCAGCATAAAGGACTCAATCATGCGCTCAGCAATTCCTCGCTGACGTAGGACAATATCCACTGGCCGACCTTCCTTGTTGACCATGATTTTGGCTTCATTAGTGTCAAAGTTAAGTGCACCACGTTTAAAGCGCATGCTTTCCAGAATCTCATGTAGTCGTACCATGCTGTCAATACTAGGCACAATTTCCTTGAACTGCTCAGCTTTTTCCTGATTTCCAGCAATGATGTCGTTGACATCACTGTAGGTCATGCGGAAGGTCGTCTTGATAACAGTCTGGGTGATGGCATGCTTTACCACGCGCCCCTTGGCATCAATCTCCATGATAGCCGACTGGGTCAGACGGTCCACATTGGGATTGAGCGAGCAGATACCGTTGGACAGGCGCTCTGGCAGCATAGGTACCACCCGATCGGTCACATAGACTGAGGTTGCCCGATTGAGGGCTTCCTTGTCCAGCTCAGAGCCTTCTTTGACATAGTAGGACACATCTGCGATATGGACGCCTAGCTCAAAGTTGCCATTTTTAAGGCGCTTGATATGGACCGCATCATCCAAGTCCTTGGCATCTGCTCCATCGATGGTAAAGGTAATCTCTTCGCGCAGGTCCAAACGCCCTGCCAAATCACTCTCAGTCGGTGCATCCGGAACTCGCTCGGCTTCTTCCAAGACCTTTTCTGAAAATTCGGAGACAATGTCCATCGACTCCAGCACTTCCAGTACATCAATACCTGGGTCGTTGACATGGCCGACCACATCAACCAGACTGGCCACGAAGAAATCGTGTTTCTTGCTTGGATATTTGTCAATAGTGACCTTGAGTACCTCTGTACCATCCAGAACTAAGGCTGGTTTTTTAACATATATAGGCTGGCTGATTTTCTGATTTTTCGAGCGAATATAGCCCGCATACTTGGGCTTTTCTTCATCCAGAACCAGCTGGCCAACTGCCGACGTCAGGCTGTGCTCCAGAATATTGATAATCTTAGCCTCAGCTGATGTTCCCTTGATACGGTCTGCCACCTTGGTGATGACTACTTCCACCGTATCGCCATCAATGGCATGATTGATATCATTGCGGCCGACAAAGAGGTCATCCTCTTCCTCATTCAGGGTGACAAAGCCAAAGCCATTCTTGTGGGCATGAAAAACACCTTTGAGCGTCAGACGCTCCTTCTTTTTCTTCTCATAAATCTCAATCCGCCCCTTGTCATCAAAGCGAATCTGATGCTTTCTTTCCATCTGGGAGATGGTCTTAACCAAGCTACTAAAAGCCTTGGAAGACTCTTTCCCCAAAGCAGCCGCCAGCTCATCTACGCTAGCCTGCTGCCTTTCTTTTAAATATTCAATGATTTCTGATTTCATATTCCTCTTCTCTTGATGAGTTCATTCTTCATCCTTGCTAAATCTCTTTAAAACTTAAAAAATAGGCCAAGACGAAGTCAGAGCCCATTTTATTTACTAGATAATACTGCTAATACCAATGCAATCAATAGCCAGAAGAAAATCATGATTCCCGTCATACGCTGCATCACAGCTTCAAAACCGCGTGCCTTAGGACGTTCAAACAAATCGTTGGCACTGGCATCAAAGACGTTGCTGGACTGATTTTTGGTTGGTTGCATAAAAATTGCAATGACAATAATAGCTGATAAAATGACTAAAATGGTTAATAATAGGTTGTACATAAATAAAAACTCCTTAAAATCCTATCTATTTTATCATAAAATCTACTTGGATTCAAGATGTAAAGTAACTTTTCTTTCCTTAGGGCAATACTTTAAGACCTCAATTTTTTCCGGATGCGTTTTAGTATTTTTGCTGGTCAGATAATTCTGACTGCCGCAACTGGAACATTTTAAATTTATTTTAACGCGCACTAGATATCCTTCTTTTTAAATAAATTTCGAAAACTAAAGAGATTAGCCAGCATACTGACAGCAACTAGCCCTGCTGTTGCATAAAAGACTGAATGATAGCCATAGGCTGCCGCAATGACCGATCCAGACATAGGGCCGACTACCCCACCCAGATAAAAGAAAATCTGATTATAGCTGAAAATCCTAGAGATTCCAAACTTGGGTGTTATCTTACTTAGCAGAGCATTGACACCTGGTATCAGCGCACCTGTTCCTAGGCCAAATAAAAAGCGATAAAAGCCCAGCTGCATAGGGGAGCCAGCATTGGCACAGAGCAGATAAATCAGGATTGAATAGAACTGAGCCAGCACTAGAAGTCGGTGATTGCCGATACGGTCTCCTAAACGCCCCAGAATGCTGGAGCTCATCATGCTGGAAAGTCCCATGCTAGAAACAATGAGACCCGAAACAAAGATTAGATTGTCCTTTTGCCCCAACTCTCTGACATAGAGGGAAAGGATAGGGCTGATAGATTGAGCTGCAAACTGGATGACAAAGCTAGTCAGAAAGAGATTAATCAACATCTTAGGATACCTGAGTTGGCGCAGTAATTCCTTAAAGCCTACCTCTTCTTGTCGGGTCACTGGCACAAAATCCTCCCGAATCAAATAAAAGGTCATCAAGGCTGCCACCAGAAAGAAGCCGCCAATCAGGAGAAAGACATTGCGAATACCGAACATCTCCGCAATCAGACCGCCAATAAATGGCCCCATAAGATTACCCGCAACGACACCGGTCGCGAGAGTTCCCAGAGCATAACCCGTTTTTTCCTTGGGAGCCTGACTGGCAATCAGAGCTGTGCTGTTGGGAACATAACCAGCGAAAACACCGTTTAGAAAGCGTAGGAGCAAGAGCCAGAAAATATTGGGTACAAAGGCAATACCTCCCATAGTGAAAACCATGGCAGTAGCTGCACGTATCATCATAGGCTTACGGCCATATCGATCGGCGAGACTTCCCCAGACAGGAGAGAGCAGCGCCGCTGAGATTGCAGAGAGTGAAATCCCTAGCCCAGCGTAATACTCCACCTCATGACCGCTAGCACCCAACTGCTCCACGAAAAGTGGCATAAAAGGCGTCACCAGAGAAATGCTGGCACCTGTCAGGAAGTTCCCAAACCAAGCGACTTTCAGGTTATGTTTCCAATTTACTTGTGTCGTGATAAATCATCTTCTTTCTAATTTCTGCAAAGCATCGCGAAGCTGCTGTCGAGTTTCCTCAAGCGAGCCATTATTATCAATCAGCACGTCCGCCCTCTTTCGTTTTTCTCGGAGAGATAGCTGAGCTGCTATGCGTTTTTCTGCCTCTTCCTGACTGAGGGCATTTCGAGACATAAGACGACTGAGCTGAGTTTCCTCAGTCACATCCACCAGCCAGATCTGGTCAAACCAGTCTTCATATTGTAACTCAAACAGCAAGGGAAAATCCATAAAAAAGGTATCTTCCGTCTCTGCGAGCATATCTCGCCTGCCAGCCAGTTCCTCGCGGATAATCTGGTTTTGTATTTGACTGGACCGCGCCATGAGTTCGGGATTCCCAAAAATCATAGCTCCCAGCTTGGGCCGATCCAAGCGCCCATCTTCCTGTAAGATAGTTGGACCAAAAGCGGATAAAAGAGCTTGATAAAGCCGTCCGCCCGGCTCCTGTAGCTTATGAACCACCTGATCCGCATCGATAACCTGATATCCCTGCTGCCTCAAAACCTCTGTCACAGTTGACTTACCCGAGGCAATGCCGCCAGTGATACCGATAATTCTTGCCATGACAGCTACCTCGCTTTCTGGCAATGAGGACAGAGATGGGTACCTCGACCGCCCAGCTTAATTTTCTCAATCGGGCTGCCGCATCTAGCGCAGGGTTGACCGGTCTTCCCATAGACCTGCAGAAAATCCTGCATCGTGCCATCTTCACCCAAAGCATTGCGATAGGTCCGAATGGTCGATCCTCTCTTTTCAATCCCGAGCTGCAAAACTTCTATAATCTGCTCACGCAGCCGCTTCACTTCAGCTGGTTTCAGACTAGCTGCTGGCCTTGCCGGATGAATCCGCGCCCGCCAAAGGGCCTCATCTACATAGATATTGCCCAGACCAACGACCAAGGTCTGCTCTAGCAAATAGGGTTTGATGAGCTTCTTGGAACGACTCAAAGCTGCTGCAAAAGGCGACAAAAGAAAGTCCGCCTCTGTCGGCTCAGGACCAAGCTTTCTGGCAGCAAAATAAGCCTCCAGCTGATTCTTTCTCAAGAGCTCCATGGTCCCAAACTTGCGGACATCCTCATAAACAAGCGTCCCACCATCTGTCATCTCGAAAAAGACATGGGCATGCTTGCGCTCAGGCACCGCATCAGCATAAAAAAGATACTTACCTTCCATTCGCAGATGGGAAACCAGCACTCCGCCTGTCAGATAAAAGAGCAAATACTTGCCCCGACGGCCAATCCTTTCAATGGTCTGACCTGGCAAGTCATGGACAAAGCTATCCACTCCCGTTCCAATCATCTTGGCATAGCGGACCTGCACCTGCCCAATCGTCTTGCCAACAACCAGACGCTCCAAACCGCGCTTAACCGTTTCCACTTCAGGTAATTCAGGCATAAAGCTCCTTTCTTATTCTTTCTAATATCAAAGCCCCATAGCAAAGCTGTCCGAAAAATACTCATCTAGCATCAGGCGGTGTTTATCCGATACATTTTCCAGCTCTGCTATTTCTTCTTTAGAAAAAAAGCCTAACCGCAGTGTTTCCTCATTATGAAAATTGGAAATATCAACATTCTCCAGTGCTTGCAATTCATACAGAAAGACAACCGTCTGCACTTTGTCACCATTAGGATAAGATTCATCAAAATTAGTGTAAACATTCAGCAAGCGCTTGGCTTCAACAGAAATGCCTGTCTCTTCGTAAAACTCACGCACGGCTGCTTGCAAAGAAGTCTCCCCGAGCTCCATAGCTCCACCAGGAATCGCCCATGTTTTCTTATCACCTCGCAACTGCAGAAGCACACGACCGTCCTCGTCTGCTACAATTCCACCAGCAAAATTCAGAATAACCTTATCATGCCCCACCTTGGAGCGAATATAGGAAATATAGTCCATATCAAAATCCTTTCAATTTCTCTGGGGAGGCAGCATTTTGAAAGAAATAGCGCAGCAGCTGAATATGCGTATCCACATCACTAAAAAGCCAAGCATGCCCTTTGTCAGGATAATAGGCGCATTCAGACCTAGCATTTTTCTGCGCCAATCTGCGGTGCAAGTCATGAATGGTTTCAGCTTCTTTTCCACCTGAGACAAAGAAAGCAAGATTGGAAAGATTTATATCAACTATAAATCTGATCCCCTTATTCTTCGTCATCAAGAGATAGAATCCCCAAATACATATCCAACCTTTCATTGATATATTTGGCAAATAAATCCTCCATTGCCGATAAACTTCCTTTTGAATGAAAGTCATCAAATGCTTGGTAATAGGCCAATCTATCCGTAAATTTTATATCAATCGGTGGATAGTCCGCCTTCATCAACTCCAAATTCACCAAGAGCCTACCCGTTCGGCCATTGCCGTCAATAAACGGATGGATATTCTCAAAGGAAATATGAAACTGAGCTAATTTGGTCACCATATTTTCCTGACTTGCAGCATAGTCTATTAGAAGCTTTTCCATCAATGGAGCAATCATATACGGCTGAGCCGGTTCATTGGCTGCTCCCATGATGCGCACCGGGACTCTCCGATAAATGCCTCGGTCATTTTTTTTATCTGCTAATACTAGATAATGAATATCCTTTATCATCTGTTCTGACAAAGGCTGGTTCTCCTCAACAAGCCTTTGAACATACTGAAAAGCCTCCTGATGACCGATTGCCTCCATATGATCTTTTAAAGGCTTTTGGTCAATAGTCAATCCACGCAGGACCAAATCTGTCTCACGCAAGGTCAGAGTATTGCCCTCAATGGCATTTGAGTTATAAGTATATTCGACTGTGAACTCTTCATTCAGCCGCTCCAGCTCTCCATCCGTCAAAGGACGAAGTTTTGATAACTGCATCATCTTTTCATCAATCAAGGGCAAGAGACTCTCGACTTTTTTATAACGGCCATCTGCTGGCTTTCTGGCATTTGAGGGAATTCTCCACAAACGCCCTTCTTGGACAGCACCCGGAATCTTTCTCTGACTGCACAGAGACCGAACTCGACGATCAGAAATCCCCCAGAGATCAGCTGCCTGCCTCACTGTCATATACATGAACACTCCTCACTTTCTCCCTCTATTATACCATAGTCCGGAACAATATGAGGAATAACGGAACAATGTTTGCAGATTAACGGAAGGATAGCAAATATTTAATAACGCAATATCAACAATTTTCTATCTTGCTGCTAGTTTGTAGTAGAAAGAGATAACAAAATGTTATGCTCTCTTTCACCGCTATTTCAAACATAATTTTTCCAAGCTTGCTTAGAAAACCTCAATACTCCTTCTTATTATACCCAAAGTCCGCCAAATCCAGCTTCTTGTCCCGCCAGTTTTTCTTGACCTTGACCCAGGTTTCTAGGAAGACCTTGTCCCCTAGCATGAGCTCAATATCGCGCCGAGCCATAGATCCGATTTTCTTCAGCATGGATCCGCCTTTGCCGATGATAATACCTTTTTGGCTATCACGCTCTACCATGATGGTCGCTCGGATATGGACCTTGTCTGTCTCCTCGTCTCGCTTCATGCTATCAACGACCACCGCGACTGAATGGGGAATTTCCTCCCGCGTCAGCATCAAAACCTTCTCCCGAATCATCTCAGACACTAGGAAACGCTCTGGATGGTCCGTGATTTGATCTTCTGGGAAATACTGGAAGCCTTCCTCCAGATTCTCGCTAAGGATGTCAACCAGACGGGAAACATTATTACCCTGCAGAGCTGAAATCGGCACAATTTCTTTGAAGTCCATCTGCTGACGGAAATCATCAATTTGCGCTAAAAGCTGATCCGGATGGACTTTATCAATCTTATTAACCACCAAAATAACTGGCACCTTAGCCGCTTTCAGGCGTTCCATAATCATATCGTCACCCTTGCCACGCGGCTCATCAGCTGGCACCATGAAAAGGACAGTATCCACCTCACGCAGAGTGCTGTAAGCTGCTTCTACCATGAAATCACCTAGAGCCGTCTTGGGTTTGTGGATTCCCGGCGTGTCGATAAAGACAATCTGCTCCTTATCCGTCGTGTAAATTCCCATAATTTTATTGCGCGTTGTCTGAGCCTTATCGCTCATGATAGCAATTTTTTGCCCCATAACATGATTCAAAAAGGTTGATTTCCCAACATTAGGACGTCCTAAAATAGCTACAAAACCTGATTTAAAAGTCATTATTTCACCTCTATTATTTTCATTAAAACAGCAGAAAATCGGCAGTCTCCCCCGATTTTCAAATCTTTAAAAAATCCAATCCCAAATCTTGGGAACAAAAATAATCAACCCCGTCACCACAGCAAAGCCAGACACGACCAGAACAGCTCCCGCTGCCATATCCTTGGCATTCTTTGCCCGCATAGAAAAGTGGTAATCACTGGCCAGATCCACGACATTTTCAATGGCAGAATTGACAATCTCAAAGGCAATGACCAAAAAAATGCTCAAAAAGAGAAAGAGCCATTCTATCGCGGACAAGTCAAAAATCAGTCCCGCAACTATCACTGCCAAAGCCGAAAGAACATGCTTGCGCAGATTGCGCTCCTCTTTAAAGGCTGTAAAAATACCGGTTAAAGCAAATTCCAGACTCGAGACCACATCTCGATTTTTCCATTTGCGTTTGTTATTTCCTTGTGAGTCCATAAGCAGTTAAAATTTCTTCCTGTAAACCAAACATTTCTGCTTCTTCTTCCGGCGTATAGTGATCATAGCCGTTGATATGCAGAAAACCATGCACTGCCAAAAAGCCCATCTCCCGCTCAAAGCTGTGGCCGTATTCCTCTGCCTGCTCACGCGCCTTGTCCACTGAAATGAACAACTCGCCGATATAGGCGTCAAAATCTTCCAGCATCTCAGCTAGCTCAGGGTGGTCCAGCAAATCCTCCTCGTCAACAGCGATGTCCAGCTCAGGCTTATACTCCAAGCTAATCACATCCGTCGGCCGATCCGTATCTCTATATTCCAAGTTGAGTTCATGACTGCGCGCATTGCTGACAAAAGTCACAGCCATTTCCTTCTTTTCCTTGCCCGTTTTCTGAGCCGCAAATTCTAAAACATCTTGGGTCTGTTTGATGATTTCTTCTGAAATCTGACCCGTTTCATCTACCATTTCGATATACATATCTTACCCGCTTTGCTAGTATTACCTTATTATATCATATTTTGACTCACTTTAGGGAGCCGAGGGCAGGCTTTTGGAAAATAGCAGAGCAGATTTGTCAACCTCTCACTGCAAAGACAAAAACAGTTATTTTTATTTTTCCCCTCCTAAAACTTTGCCTTTCACTATCAGCCATCATTGACAAAAAGAAAAGGCTGGGAAAACCCAACCTTGTCCTACAAGATGCTAATTGCCGGGATCGAACCGGCGACCTCATCCTTACCATGGATGCGCTCTGCCAACTGAGCTAAATCAGCGTACCTATCTAATATATCATGTAGATAGGTGCTTGTCAATATCCTTTCTCATTTTTTTGCAAAATAATCTTCCCTAGTCAGATAGTAATGAACCCGTGTCACAATGCGACCATTCTCATGCTTATCCAGTGACGCATAAGGCTCTTTATGGGAATATTTCATACCAGACTTGACCATAACTCGGCCAGATGCTGGATTATCCACATCATGCAGCGCTACAAGCTTGTTCATTCCGATTTGCTCAAAAGCCAGCTTGATGACTGCGCGATTGGCCTCTGTCGTATAACCCTGATTCCAGTATTTTTTATTGATTACATAGCCGATAGCTGCCGTTTTCAAGTCTATCCTAATCTTATGAAGGTCAATCGTCCCGATGAATTTGCCACTCTCCTTCACTTCTATCCCCCAGCGCCCCAGAGGATTGGCCAGATAAAAGAGAGCGATATTATTGCGTGTTTCTTCCAAGCTTTTATTTGTCTCAAACGTATAGCGAGTATTTTCCTCATCTGATGCATACTCAAACATCGCAGGGGCATCCTCCAAGGTCACCGGACACAGAATCAACCGCTTAGTTTCCAGTCTGGCATGATGAGCCAGTTTGACATAGATATTTTCCATCAGGACCTCCTAGATTTTCTTAACAGAATAGCACAATTCACTGATGAAAGCAAACCGCTCCGATTTTTTCTTGATTTTTAAAGCGTTTTCATATACAATAAAAACATCTTAAAAAAGGAGCATATTTTTTATGTTAATCGGTATTCCAAAAGAAATCAAAAACAATGAAAATCGTGTAGCTCTGACACCAGCTGGTGTTCATAGTCTCGTTGGCAAAGGCCATGAAGTTCTGATTGAGACGAATGCTGGTCTGGGATCTGGCTTTGCCGATGCAGACTATGAAAAGCAAGGTGCAAAAATCGTCCCTACTGCTGCAGAAGCGTGGGCAGCTGAGCTGGTGGTTAAGGTCAAAGAACCTCTGGCAGCTGAATATGGCTTCCTCCGTGATGACCTCTTGCTCTTTACCTACCTGCACATGGCTGCCGCTCCTGAGCTAGCAGATGCTATGACTAGTGCCAAGACAACCGGTCTGGCCTACGAAACTGTCCGCGATCAAGATGGACAACTGCCACTCTTGGTACCTATGAGTGAGGTAGCTGGACGGATGGCGGTCCAAATCGGAGCCCACTTCCTGACAAAGCGTGAAGGTGGATCTGGCGTACTTCTCGGTGGTGTACCGGGCGTTCCAAAAGGGAAAGTTACCATCATCGGTGGCGGTGTCGTGGGAACGCATGCCGCTCGTATCGCACTAGGACTGGGGGCTCAAGTGACTATTCTGGATATCAGCGCTAAGCGTCTGTCTGTCCTAGAAGATGTCTTCGGTCATCAAATCCAGACCCTCATGTCTAATCCTTTCAATATCGAAGCTAGTGTTCGAGAGGCAGATGTCGTAATTGGCGCTGTCCTCATTCCAGGTGCGAAGGCTCCGAAACTGGTAACAGACGATATGGTTAAGCAAATGCGTCCAGGCTCTGTCATTGTAGACGTAGCCGTTGACCAGGGCGGTGTCATTGAAACAGCTGACCGTGTGACGACTCACACCGAGCCTGTTTATGAAAAACATGGTGTCCTCCACTATGCCGTTGCGAATATCCCTGGTGCCGTAGCCCGCACTTCTACCATCGCCCTGACCAATGTCACTCTTCCTTATGTGGAGGCTTTGGCAGGGAAAGGCTTCAAGCAAGCCATTGCAGATGACCAAGGCCTGCGCCAAGGTGTCACAACCTACCAAGGTCACATCACCAGCCAACCAGTTGCAGAAGGCCTCAACAAGGACTACACATCTATTGACGAACTCGTTTAGTTGAACATTTCAACTTTAAAATCAATCCCAAAAAAAGAGCAGAAATAAATCTGCTCTTTTCGTATGTTATTCCATTTCTTCTGGCTCAGTTGCTGTCTCTTTAACAGGAGCTGGTTCGTAAGCTCGGATAATCTCCGCCACCACTGGATGACGAACGACATCCTTAGCTGAGAAATGCACAAAGTCGATCTGGGAGATGTTTTTCAATTTCTCCTGAGCATCAATGAGGCCAGACTTAACATTGCGAGGCAGGTCGATCTGACTGATGTCTCCATTGACAATCATCTTGGACTGGAAGCCCAGCCGCGTCAGAAACATCTTCATCTGCATGATGGTGGTGTTCTGAGCTTCGTCTAGTATCACAAAGGCATCATCAAGTGTTCGCCCCCGCATATAGGCTAGGGGAGCAATCTCAATAATCTCTCGCTCCATAAGGCGCGTCGTTTGATCCTTACCCAAAATCTGATACAAGGCATCATAGACCGGACGCAGATATGGATCCACCTTTTCCTTAAGGTCACCAGGCAGAAAGCCCAGACTCTCACCAGCTTCTACCGCGGGCCTTGTGAGGATAATTCGCTTGACCTGCCCACGCTTAAGAGCAGTCACGGCCAAGGTCACCGCTAGAAAGGTCTTCCCTGTTCCAGCTGGCCCGATACCAAAGACAATATCATGATTTTTAACACTGTCCACATAGATTTTTTGACCAAGTGTCTTGACGCGAATCGGCTTGCCATAGCTGTCTTTGATGATTTCTTCTTCGTAAAGAGCTACAAACTTATCAATTTCATCATTTTTGACCATGGTAATGGCTGTCACTACATCGGGCGTGCCAATGGTCATGCCACGATTGACCAAGACCAAGAGAGCTTGAATCACCTGGCGAGCCTCCTCACAGGAAGCCTCCGTACCTAAAATCTGCACAATCTCGGTCCGAGCATGGATGGTGACTTTCAATTCCTGCTCCATCAGACGCAGATGTCGTTCATTAGAGCCAAAGAGATGAAAGGCATCATCTGGATGGCCCAGTTTTAATTCTACTGAATGTTCCTGCAAACAAAGAACCTCTCTATTTTATTTTTTGAATGAATTACCTTTATTATATCAAAGCAAGCAGAAAATGACTATCCCTAGCCACTAACCACTTAATGGGCTTGATATTCTTCCCAAATAGCATCGAATTCACCCAAGTTAAAGGAAAAATTTGCGTGCTCCTCCAGAAAACGACTGACCTCATCAAAATCATCCGTATGCTTTGGAAAGGCCGTATCCTGAAAAGCCAAGTCCGCCAAAATAGCCTTGGGCTCCTTGCTCTTAGGATTTCGCTCTGTCATCAGCCAGCTGTAAAAAGATTTTCTCATGGGTTCCTTTCATTTCTTTAAGATCATATCCTTCCAAGCATCAGCTCTAGATACGAGACTCTCTATCCTCACACCAACTCTGTTCCGGTCGGATCTTGCTTGATTTTACCAGCTTTCATCAGCCCACCCAGAGCTTTTTTAAACTGGCCTTTGGAAATACCAAAAGTGGCCTTGATGTCGTCTGGTGAAGACTTATCGTTCAAGGTCATAAAGCCGCCATTGCTCTCCAGATAGGTCAGAATCATCTGGGCATCGTTTTCCAGCATTTCAAAGGAGCGAGGCTTGAGAGAGAGGTTAAGGGTCCGGTCTACTTCACGGAAGCCAATCACCCGTGCGTCCAAGACCTGTCCCAGACGAGGCTCTGCATAGCGCTCACTTGGGTGGATGAAGCCCAGCATGTTATTCTCCGGCAGGTAGACAAAAGTGCCAGAAAGCTTGAGCCGATAAACGATGGCTGGCCAGTTTTGGTTCTGCATATTATTGTAGGCAGGACGAGCCAAGCGTTGGAAATCCTCCTGATAGGCCAACTGACCCCAGATGCGGTCTTTCTTGTCCACATCTAGACGGATATAAAGGCGGTCGCCCTTCTTAGGCCAGAGTTCCTTAATTTCTGGCAAAATGTCCAGTGACACGACGATTTGCTTATCCGGCAGACCGGTATCAACAAAGACGCCTAGATCCTTGCGAACCTCCGTTACTGTTCCCCAGCCAAACTGCTCTTGAGTAGCCGTGACTTCAAGAGTTGTCAGACGAAGCTTCTGCTTCATATCGCTGTAGGCAAAGCCTTTGACAGACTGCCCCAGCTCATGCGCCCCCTCTTCCTTAGAAAGAGCGTAAACCTGACCGTCCTTTTGAACAAAGTAAAAGCGATCATTTTCATCCGTGATGATACCCACAATGAAGCTGGCAAGATTTGTATTCATATAGACCTATTTTCTACCTTGCTTCTTCAAACCGGGCAAGGATTTTTGATGTTAAAACAACTCAGTCAGCCAAAGCCAACTGAGTTTTGATTCTGATAAAATGTCAAACTTCTAAAAGTTCTTTTTCTTTATTTGCTGTCATCTCATCGATATGTTTGACAGCATCGTCCGTTACTTTTTGAATATCCTTTTCCAAGGTCTTCAAGTCATCTTCAGTGATTTCTTTGGCTTTTTCCTGCTTCTTAGCTTCATCCATAGCATCACGGCGGATATTACGGATAGCAACCTTAGCATTTTCACCGACCTTTTTCACTTCCTTAGCCAAATCACGACGAGTTTCCTCTGTCAGAGCTGGAATGACCAGACGAATCACAGAGCCATCGCTGGCTGGCGTAATTCCAAGATCAGAAGCATTAAGCGCACGCTCAATGTCCTTGATAGAAGACTTGTCAAAAGGTGTCACCAAAAGAACACGCGCTTCCGGAATCGTAATCGAAGCGATTTGGTTGAGCGGAGTTTCTACTCCATAATACTCCACATGGATGCGGTCCAAAAGGCTGGCATTGGCGCGTCCAGCACGGATGCTGCCAAATTCACGAGCCAAACTTTGGTGCGAGTGGGTCATTCTTTCTTTTGCTTTTTCTACAATTGCATTTGCCATGAGTTTCTAATCTCCGTTCTTATAAATTATTTGATACTGTTGTTCCGATTTGCTCACCGATAACAACGCGTTTGATATTGCCCGGCTCATTCATATTAAAGACAACCAAGTCAATGTCATTGTCCATAGACAGGGTCGAAGCCGTTGAGTCCATGATCCGCAGTCCCTTGCTGATGACATCCCGGTGAGTCAGCTCATCAAACTTAACGGCGGTCTTGTCTTTCTTAGGATCGGCATTATATACACCGTCCACGCCATTTTTAGCCATGAGAATCGCATCTGCTTCAATCTCTGCTGAGCGCAAGGCAGCGGTTGTATCGGTTGAAAAATAAGGAGAACCAATACCTGCACCGAAAATGACGATACGGCCTTTTTCCAGATGACGAAGGGCTCGACCTCGGATGTAAGGCTCAGCTACTTGCTGCATAGCAATCGCTGTCTGCACGCGCGTGTCAACACCTACCTGCTGCAGCGAATCCGCCATGACTAGCGCATTCATGACAGTGCCCAACATACCAGTATAGTCGGCCTGCACGCGGTCCATGCCCGCTTCTGCTGCCGGCTCACCCCGCCAAAGGTTTCCGCCTCCGATAACTAGAGCAATCTGAACTCCCAAATCGTGAACTTCTTTGATTTCTTCCGCCATCTTCTGAACGGTTTGAATATCAATACCAACGCCTTTTTCACCAGCAAGAGCTTCACCTGACAACTTAATCAAAATACGCTTATACTTAGGTTCTACCATTTTTTTACTCCTTATTTTATCTGTACTATTTTACCACATTTTGTGATTTTTATATAGTTAAATCACTGAAATTTTTCTTTTTTCCTTTTAGTAAAATAGCAGAGCAGACAAGCTCATTTCACAGAAAACCAGCCCCATCATCAGATAGGACTGGGAATGAATATTTCAATCATCTTTTACAAGGTCTACTCACTGCTTGAGCGACTGTTTCTTTTCCCGCTTAGCTAAGAGCGGCAGGATGACACCCAGACTGATCAACACGATTGGCGTCAAAACGTTTGTTAAGAGAGAGAATTGCCAGCCAGCTGGGTCTTTGGCAAAGTCTACTTTCGGAACCATCCCTAAGATGCAGGCAAAGGCTGTAAAGAGGAAGCACCAAGCTCCGATGGCAAAGCCAACTTTTGGATTTTTAGTAAACTTGTACTCGGCATCCTTGTACTTCTTCCAGGCCTTGTTCAACATCATGTAGGCAAGGAAAACCCAAAGATACCGCATTGGCATAACGATGGAGTTTAGATTGGTCATCCATTTGACCAGACCGTCAATTTCTTTGATTCCAAAGATAGGCAGAATAATCAAGAAGCTAACCAAAATCCCCGTCAGGATGTAACCGTTAATGAGGACTCCTTTTGATGTCCGCTTGCGCAGCCAGCTTGGGACAAACTCTTCATCAGCATTATTGAGCATGATTTGCAGAGGCGCGTCAATAGAGAAAGCCAGTGCTGCAATCTGTCCAACCATATTGGTCAGGGCATAGATGACAACTAGTACATTGCCCACTCCCCAATAGTTGCCCAGCATTTGGAAGGCTTGATAAGCACCGTTTCGCATCAGGTCCTCAGGGATATTGCTGCCGTCAAAAAGCATGCCCATAGCAATAGAGCCTAGGATAGCAGATGCACCAACCATGACAGCCATGACAATCATCCCCTTTGGAAATTCCTTGGCTGGATTGCGTGTTTGATTAACGTAAGGCGAGATTTTTTCAGCTCCACCGACCGCAAAGACCAAGAGAGAGATGGTCGTGAAATAAGAAAAATCAAAGTTGGGAATATAGGTGCTAAGCTCATCCATATTGGCCGTCGCAAACTGCATGTCAGGTTTGATAAAAGGTGCCCCGACCGCTAAGAGGACGAAGAGGAAAGACATGATGAGCATGGCACTTCCTGCCAAGCCTCCAATCACCTTGAGCGTGGACAGCCCCTTGGTAGACAAGTAGAGAAAGGCACCAAAAATCAGCAAACTAAGAATAACAATCCAATGAATATCAAGACTGCTCAAAAAGTCGCCATTCCCCTGAATGGCCCAGCCCAGCGGAATCAAAACTCCCTGCGGCTTCTGAGCCAGATAAGGAATATGCACCACCCAGTAAGTCCAGGCCGCAAAATAAGCCAGACGCTTGGTAGAGGTCTTCTCCACCCAGTCGCTGACACCGCCTCCGCTCTCCTTGAAAGTCGATCCAAGCTGCCCCACGATGAGGGCATAGGGAATAAAGTAAATGGCAAGGATAAGAATCCAAGAAACAATTACCGAAATGCCCTGCTGGGAGTAGTTATTAACCACATTGCCCAGACCCCAGACCATATTAAAAGCAATCAGAGATACCATCAGCCAGGTTAGCTGGTTCTGATCTTTTTTCATGACACCGTCTCCTTTTGTTATAAAATAAATTGATTCGATATTATTATAACATGTTTCTTTGGGATTGTAACCGCTATCATCATTTTTATTTCAAAAAAAGAACCACCCGCAGGCAGTTCTATTCAAATTCTTAAAGTGAGTTTACGTCCACCTTGATACCAACACCTTGTGTAGTAGTGATAGTCAGGTTAGTTACGTAAGTACCTTTAGCAGTAGCTGGTTTCGCTTTTTGGATTGTGTCGTTGAAAGCTTTGAAGTTTTCAACCAACTTGTCAGCTTCAAATGAAACTTTACCAATGATAGCTTGTACGTTACCTGCACGGTCTGCACGGTAAGTAATCTTACCACCTTTAGACTCTTCAACTGCTTTGGCAACGTCCATTGTTACAGTACCTGTCTTAGGGTTTGGCATCAAGTTACGAGGTCCAAGGACACGTCCAAGGCGACCTACAAGTGCCATCATGTCAGGTGTAGCGATTACTACGTCAAAGTCCAACCAACCGTCGTTGATTTTTGCAACTAGGTCATCTTCACCAACGAAGTCTGCACCAGCAGCTTTCGCTTCTTCTGCTTTAGCACCACGTGCGAAAACAAGAACGCGTGAAGTTTTACCAGTTCCGTTTGGCAATACCATTGCGCCACGGATTTGTTGGTCAGCTTTTTTAACGTCGATGTTCAAGTTGTAAGCAACTTCTACAGTTGCGTCAAATTTTGCAAAGTTAGTTTCTTTTGCAAGTGCTACAGCTTCTTCTACGCTGTATGCTTTTGTGCTGTCGATTTTCTCAAGAGCAGCACGAAGTTGTTTGCTTTTTTTAGCCATTTTCTATTCTCCTTGTAAGTGGTTCAATCGATTTTCATCTCCCACGTCACTTCTCGAAATGATGAAGTCTTGCGGGTTTTATTGGGGGTGTTATTGATTAGTCAACAACAGTGAATCCCATAGAACGAGCAGTACCTTCGATCATACGCATTGCAGACTCAACGTTTGCTGCGTTCAAATCTGGCATCTTAGTTTCTGCAATTTCTTGTACTTGTGCACGAGTAACTGTAGCAACTTTAGTTTTGTTAGGTGTACCTGATCCTTTTTCAACACCTGCAGCTTTTTTCAAAAGAACAGCAGCTGGTGGTGTTTTTGTAACGAAAGTAAATGATTTATCTTCGTATACTGAGATAACAACTGGAATGATCATACCAGCTTGGTCAGCTGTACGAGCGTTGAACTCTTTTGTGAATCCCATGATGTTGATACCAGCTTGACCAAGAGCAGGTCCAACCGGTGGAGCTGGTGTAGCTTTACCAGCAGGGATTTGCAATTTTACAAGTTTTTCGACTTTTTTAGCCATTTTTAAATCCTCCTTTGTGGTTTTGGCGGTAAATAAAGATTTTTACCTCCCACAAGTATGCTTTTCGCATACCTTTCTATTATACACTAAACTTTGTTAAATGCAAGGAATTTTATCTTCTTTTTTGAATTTTTTGTGGTAAAATAATCTTATGACACTATTAAAGATTGCTTCGATTTTATTTATCTTTTTAACTTTGATTTTAACCACTATTACTGTGCGAGTTTTTCAATTAAGAAAATACGGTTTAAACTTTGCGGACTTGGCTTTTCCGCTTTTTGTTGTGGAATTTTATATCATTTCAGACAAGGCCTACTATCATAGCTTACTACCCCAGCTGACCCTAGCTCTCTCAGTTCTCGCTATCGCCATCACCATCTATTTTCTCAAGAAAAAACGAAGCTTCTACTATCCTAAGTTCTTTAAGTTCTTCTGGCGGGCTGGTTTTCTTTTGACCTTCTTCATGTATCTAGGCATGGTCATCGGACTCTTTTTGTAACAATGTAAAACAAAATCCATCGGTTATTAGATAGCCGATGGGTTTTTCATATGCGGGACTTACAAGTCGTTCTTTTACCGAGAAAGAAGGACCTCCTGATTTTCCTAGTTTTATTCGTGAATCTCCAGAGGCTGACCATCCGGATCAAAGAAGAAAGCCATCTTACGACCGTCGAAGTCGTCATAGCGTAGCTCGGTATGGGGAATCTCCAAACGGTCAAACTCCGCTAGCATTTCTTCGACATTTGTCACTCGAAAGGCCAGATGCCGCAGACCCGTATGCTCTGGAGCAGGCAAGGCTGGCCGCTTGGGAGCTTCTTCCTTGATAAAAATTTCCAGAGTCAGATTTCCCTTGCGGACATTAAATTGAATATCATGCTTGTCCGGCCGGTGGTGCTCATCTAGCTGCTCAAAGCCCAGCTTGTCCACATAAAACTCCCTGGTCTTGGCATAATCATGGCCAATAATTGCGATGTGGTGAATAGTGTCCAGTTTCATACCTTCTTTCCTTTCAGTTGAGTGAGTAGAGAAAATCTGCCGGCTGACTGCTGGCAGATTTGTTTTTATCAAATGATTATCTTGCTGGCAGACTAGTGAAATTAGAATCAATTAGTCTGCAAAACTTTTCTTGGCTTTGTTCCTTCGGCTGGTCCGATAACGCCAGCCGCTTCGAGTTCTTCCATAAGACGAGTGGCCCGATTAAAGCCGACCGAGAGTCGCCGCTGAATCATAGATGCGCTGGCTTTCTGAGTCTCGATAACCAAGGCCTTAGCTTCCTCAAAGAGCGGATCACCCTCATCGTCACCTCCACCAGTATCCAAATCACTTTCAGATACTTCACCAGGATCAAAGCTATCGTCATAATCAGCTTCAGCTTGATTCTTAACAAAGGCTACGATTCGCTCCACGTCTTCATCCGAGATAAAGGAGCCCTGCAAACGAACCGGATGATTTTCATCAATAGGCTTAAAGAGCATGTCTCCTCGACCCAAGAGCTTTTCTGCTCCATTTTCATCCAGAATGGTCCGGCTGTCTGTCCCGCTGGACACAGCAAAGGCAATCCGAGACGGAACATTGGCCTTAATCAGCCCCGAGATTACATCTACAGATGGTCGCTGGGTAGCCAGAATCATGTGAATCCCAGCCGCACGCGCTTTTTGTCCCAGACGGATAATGGCGTCTTCCACTTCCTTGCTGGCCACCATCATAAGGTCAGCCAGCTCGTCCACGATGACGACGATTAAAGGCAGGGGAACCTGCTTGTACTCTGATTGAGCATTGTACTCGGCTACTTTAGCATTGTAGCCGGCAATGTTACGGGCACCGACCTTGGAGAAGAGTTCATAGCGGTTTTCCATCTCGTCTACAACCTTCTGCAGGGCGCGGCTAGCCTTACGTGGATTGGTCACGACTGGGATGAGCAAATGAGGAATGTCGTTATAAACAGACAGCTCCACCATCTTAGGATCCACCATCATAAACTTGACTTCATCCGGTCTGGCCTTCATGAGAATGCTGGCAATAATACCGTTGACAGCCACAGATTTTCCAGAGCCAGTAGAGCCCGCTACCAAGAGATGGGGCATCTTAGCCAAGTCAAAGGAACGGACAGAGCCGTTGACAGCCTTACCAAGTGGGATTTCTAGGAGCTTGCTGGCATCCGTCTTCGACTGTTCCCAAAGTTCTCGGAAAGTCACGGTCGCAACTTCAGAATTGGGCACTTCAATCCCGACTAGGGATTTTCCAGGAATTGGTGCCTCAATCCGTACATCCTTAGCAGCTAGGGCCAGAGCCAAGTCATCAGCCAGATTGGAAATCCGATTGACCCGAACACCGACAGCTGGCTTGACCTCGTACTTAGTGACGGAAGGTCCGATTTCAGCCCGCTCAACAGCAGCCTTGATGCCAAAACTAGCAAAGGTTTCTTCCAAAATCTTAATATTGTCTCGGACAATGCGTTTTTCTTTAGACTGGTTTTTAGGCTTGTCAGGCGCAAAGAGGTTGATGGTCGGCAGCTTATAGTCCAGACTTTCCTTGGCGGTGAAGTCCACTTCTACCTCTACGTCTGCTTCCGCTTCCTCCGTCTCTTCTTCGCGACCAAAGTCCAGAGGTTCATGAGGGTCATACTCTCCCAGTTCCTCATAGTCTGCTTCGTCAAAGTCCACAGCTGTATCTGACAAGTCCTCGTCATCTAAAATCTCTCCTGTCTCAGGATCGACTTCAGCTTCTTCTTGCTCTACTTCAATGGCTTGCATAGCTGCCTGTGCAGCTTTTTCTTCCTGCTCCAGGAAACGGAGCTGACGCTTTTCTTCCTGCTTCTCTCTCCAATTTTGAAAGGCTGCCATAGCCTTTTCTGAAATATCATAGATAGACCAAGGGCTCATAAGCAGACCGCCCAAAAGAATAAGCAGCAGGCCGAAGAAATAAGAACCGATATTTGAAAAAAGGAAAGAGATTGGTGCGTACAGGAGAGAGCCCAGCAGGCCGCCACCCGCGAAGGAGCTGACCTTAAAGGCTGTCAGATCAGTCAAGACCCTGCCTAGAGTTGTGGATAAGACAGCAGCCCCTTCTAGCTTCAACACACTGACAAAATAAGCTTGGAAAATTAACTCCAGTCCCAAAAAGAGGCTGATAAATCCTGAAACCGTCCCTTCGTGCTTGTGCAGCCACTTGAAAAAAAAGAGATAGCCAAAGCTGGCCAGAATAGCCAGATAGGCCAAACTTCCCACCATTAGGCGAATCATATTATAAATGGTTACCCCAAAGGCGCCCAGCTTAATTGCTGCAAACAAAAGAATAAGAGCAAATACAAAGGTGGCAATCATTCTCTTTATTGCTTTTTGTCTTTCTAATTCTGCTTTTGTCGGCCGACGAGTTGTCCGGCCTTTTTTCGTGTTTTTCTTAGTTGCCATAGCCCCTATTATACCATATTTGAGCCATAGATGAGAAATCTTTTATCTAAAGCAAAAGCAAAAAAACTTATTTATCCACGCAAAAAGAACTGGGCTAACCAGTTCTCATTTCACTATCACAAAATTCTTATTAAGCCTCTGGCATAACAGCCCAGGCAATCAAGTAAGCCAAGACACCTGTACCTGCTGCACAGCAAAAAACAATACAAAGAATACGGACCAAGGTTGGATCCAAATCAAAGTAGTTTGCGATACCAGCACATACACCAGCGATTTTCTTGTTGTTGACATCTCTTGTCAGTCTTTTCTCCATGGAAAACACTCCTTATTATTTTTACACTGTTTATTTTATCATAACATTTCTCTATGCACAAGTTCGCCTGCTATTAAACTCTCTCTTCAGATAAAAATTAATTAGATCAAGATGAATTTGTTCACTCTACCATACTTTTAACAAGTCCCAGCAAAACTCTTGTTCTTGTGTTAGAATAGAGGGAATTCTAATTAACAGTAAAAACATTTCAGGAGTAAGATAATGCGAGCCGGAGTCATTCTTTTCAATCCCCAAACCAAGCAAATACTGCTCATCCACCGCTGGAAAAATGGAGAAGAGTATTTTGTGATACCGGGCGGCGGAGCCGAGTCAGGTGAGACTGCAGTCAAAGCAGCTCAGCGAGAAATTCAGGAAGAGCTAGGTTGGAGCTTGTCTGAAAAGCAACTGCAGCCAGCCTTTACTTTCAGAAATGGCCAACGCTTAGAAATCTATTTTCGTGCCACTATCAGCCATACATCAGCCCCAATGATTCAGGGCGAGGAAGCCCTTCGCAGTCATGCACAGAATCTCTATCAACCTGAATGGCTAGATATAAAAGCAATTCGCAACCTAAACTTACAGCCAGCAGGACTTAAAAATCTGCTCCTGGATTGTCTGACACAGGAGGGTTTGAAAAACTAGCTTAATTGTAGTAAAATATCAGTAGTTTACAATCTAATGCGAGAAAGGTCTTATATGAAAAAAATTCTTCTTATTAGCCTCTTATCAGGACTTGTCTTGGCTGGCTGCTCTGGTAAAGGTAAGAAAGAGGAGACTACTAGCTCCTCCAACTCATCCAGCAGTTCTTCGCTAGTGAGCTCTAGCTCTGACCCAGAGGAAACCAGCAAACTCCGTGAGCAATTCAAGGATGCCATGACCAACGAAAATGCCAATTTTCCGCAGCTATCTACAGAAGTTGCTGAAGATGAAGCGGAAGTCAAGTTGATAACGACTGAAGGCGATATCCGCATCAAGCTCTTTCCAAAACAAGCCCCACTAGCCGTTGAAAACTTCTTGACCCATGCTAAGGAAGGCTACTATGACGGCGTTTTATTCCACCGCGTTATCAATGAATTTATGATTCAGACCGGAGATCCTAAAGGCAACGGCACTGGAGGCGAGTCTATCTGGAAGGGAAAAGACAAGTCTAAAGACTCTGGAAATGGCTTTAAAAATGAATACTCACCTTACCTTTACAACCTTCGAGGCGCCCTATCCATGGCCAATGCAGGCCCTGACACCAATGGCAGTCAGTTCTTTATCAACCAAAGCAAGAAAGATTTGACTAGCCAAATGTCTACAGATTCTTTCCCAGCCAAAATCATCGAAGCCTATAAAAACGGTGGAAATCCTACTTTAGATGGCGGTGCTTATACCGTATTTGGCCAAGTGCTGGAAGGGATGGATGTGGTGGACAAAATCGCTGCCGCAGAAACAGACGATAATGACAAGCCTAAAAAAGATATCAAGATTGAAAAAATCGAGATTATCAAGGACTATGACTTCAGCAAATAAGCTTGCTGCCCAACCAATAAAGGAGAGAAATCAATATGATTATCTGGGGATATAGAGGATATCAGAAAAACGTAGGACAGACCCAAAGCAATATCGAGTGTGCCAACTGCCACAACGTCGCACCTTGGGACATTATTGAAACCGGCCGAAAGTTTACACTCTATTGGATTCCTACCTTTCCTTACGGTAGAAAACATTACCTCACCTGCCCTGTCTGCCAGCACGGCAAACAGATTGAAAAGCAGGAAATCGAGCAGTTTTTGAATTATTAGTAACAGAAAGAGACGATTCTTAATGAATCATCTCTTTTCTTTTTTAAATTTTGTCAAGTCAACTGGTTAAAATCCCAGATTTGATCCATCCAGCCTTTATAGAAATCAGGCTCGTGGCAGACCATGAGAATACTGCCCTTGTATTCTTTCAGCGCCCGTTTGAGTTCCTCCTTGGCATCGACATCCAGGTGGTTGGTCGGCTCGTCCAGCACCAGAACATTATTTTCTCGGTTCATGAGGAGGCAAAGGCGGACCTTGGCCTGCTCTCCACCTGAAAGGACTTGAATCTGGCTCTCGATATGTTTGGAAGTCAGGCCACATCTGGCCAGAGCTGCTCGGACTTCTGCTTGGTTAAGAGCCGGAAAGGCGTTCCAGACTGCTTCCAGCGGTGTCTGACGATTGCCGCCTTCGACTTCCTGCTCGAAATAACCCAGCTCCAGATAGTCCCCGCGCTCGACTTGACCTGCGATAGGCGGGATAATCCCTAGCAAGCTCTTGAGCAGGGTTGTTTTCCCAATCCCATTTGCCCCGATGATAGCCACCTTCTGATTGCGCTCAAAGGTCAGGTTAAGGGGCTGGGTTAGCGGACGGTCGTAACCAATCTGCAAATTCTCAGCCTGAAAGATAAAGCGACCAGGTGTGCGGGCAGGCTTGAAGTCAAAGGTAGGCTTTGGCTTCTCACTTTGTAGCTCAATAATATCCATCTTATCCAGCTTTTTCTGGCGGGACATGGCCATATTACGAGTTGCCACACGGGCTTTATTACGAGCTACAAAGTCTTTGAGGTCCGCAATTTCTTTCTGCTGGCGCTCATAGGCTGCTTCCAGCTGAGATTTTTTCATCTCATAGACTTCCTGGAACTGATAGTAGTCGCCAGAATAACGAGTCAAGTGCTGATTTTCCACATGGTAGACGATATTGATAACGTCATTCAGGAAAGGAATATCATGCGAGATTAGAACAAAAGCATTTTCATAATTCTGCAGATAGCGTTTGAGCCAGTCAATATGCTCCGCATCCAGATAGTTAGTCGGCTCGTCCAAGAGCAGAATATCCGGTTTTTCCAAAAGCAACTTAGCCAAGAGAACCTTAGTCCGCTGCCCACCAGATAGCTCCGTTACATCGCTTTCCATACCGTAGTCCATGACACCTAGAGCCCGTGCGACCTCGTCAATCTTGGCATCTAGAGTATAGAAATCTCGGCTCTCCAAGCGGTCCTGCAGCTCACCCACTTCTTCCATCAGGACATCAACGTCCGCTCCATCCTCAGCCATGCTCATATAGATTTCATTTATGCGGGCCTCTGTCTTGAAAAGCTCGTCAAAGGCCGTGCGCAAGACATCACGGACAGACTGACCTTGCTCCAGCACAGCATGCTGATCCAGATAGCCAGCCGTCACATACTTGGACCACTCAACCTTACCTTCGTCTGGCAGCATTTTACCCGTCACAATGCTCATAAAGGTTGACTTTCCCTCACCATTGGCACCGACTAGGCCGATATGCTCACCCTTGAGCAGGCGGAAGGATACATCCTCAAAAATAGCCCGGTCTCCAAAACCGTGGCTGAGATTTTTCACTTCTAAGATACTCATTTTTTCTCCTCTATCATTGATTGCAGTTCCTTGATTATACCATCAAAAGGGATTTTTTGGCAAGACTGAAGAAAAGGAAAAGCGAGCCACTTAGGTCTCGCTTGCTTGTTCTCAATTCGCATGATGCGTATGCTTGGTAATCCACTGGGTCATTTTGATTTTCAGCCAAAAGCCATAAATACCAAAAGTAACAATGGTCAGGAGCCACCACTTGATCCAATTTCCAAAAAGCTGCATAGCAGTACCGTCAAAGTAAAGACGGTGCCCGTCAATAACTGTATGTTTTATCTTCCAATTATACAGAATACACATGCCCCAAGGTGCACAAATCCCCAGTGTAAAAACGGTAATCAAGGTAGCCAAAATCACATGACCGATGTAAGAAAAGAGACCACCATCAAAATAAGACTCTTTGTACATACTATCTCCCCTTTAAACCAACTCTTTTAGAAATTGAATCAGGGTTTCTGCAGAGCGTTTACCAGCTTCAAGAATAAATTCATCAAAAGTGACATTGGCATCATGACTAGCTGTGTCGCTCATAGCGCGAATAACCATAAAGGGCAAGCCAATCGAATGTGTGGCTTGAGCAATAGCTGCGCCTTCCATCTCAACAGCCAGGACATCTGGAAAATGCTCCTTGATGCGGTCAATCTTGTCTTGACCAGCAACAAAACTATCACCTGTCGCAATCAACCCTACTCTGGCCTTCTGATGAGTCTTGTCTAAAATTTTCTTCATTTCAGATACCAGATAGCGACTCGCTTCAAAATAGAGTGGCTGCCGCGCCATCTGACCATAGTCATAGCCAAAGGCCGTTACGTCCACATCATGGTAGACCAGACGATCTGCGACCACCACATCGCCGATAGCTAGGCCTTCTGCCACTGCTCCAGCTGAGCCTGTGTTAATCACAGCTGTAACCTTAAAGTCATTGACCAAAACAGCCACACTCATAGCGGACATAACCTTGCCAATCCCGCTTTCGACCAACACCACTTCATGGTAGCCGATGGAGCCCGTATGATAGACATGGCCCAAACGTAGGTGCTTCTGCGGGTTTTCTAAATGCTCCAGCAGAATCTTCAACTCCTCGGGCATGGCTGCGATAATTCCAATTTTCATATAATACCTCAAATCATCTGATGAAAAAGAAGCTTAGACAGGCTAGGCTTCCTTTTAAGTGCAATAGAGCAGGTTTTTAAGGCCACCAAATAATAGCAGCAATCAAACCAATCAGCAGGATAACTACCCAAAGGAGAATCTTATTGAGTTTGGCTTGAAAGAGGCTCCGCTTTTGGTTTTCAATCCGACGGCTCTTAGTCACGGTCGGATCTACCTCAATGTGCAGAGTCTCATCCGTAAACTCCTCTTGGTTTTGAGCAGTCTGATAGCCAAAACGACTCTGATTCTGCTGAGACCGAGCTTCTTCATAACCAAAGCGGTTTTGAGGGCTCTGATAACCAAACTGAGTATCCTGTCGGCTAGACTGCTGTGAGCTAAAGGAGCTTCTGCCAGTTGAAAGAATCTTGGTTTCCTCGTCATCCATGAGAGGCGGCCCCGAAATATCCTCACCGCGGTTGGCCCGCTCAATGATTTCATCTGTTAATAAAGCTTTTCCCATTGATCTACGTTCCTATTTATTCAGATTTTTTTGTTGCCAGTACTGAAGGGCCATGATGGTCTTGGCATCACAGATATCACCGTTTTTCAGCAACTGATGTGCCTCCTCCAGACTGACTTCAAAAAGTTCCAATGTTTCATCCTCGTCTTGGGGACGAGGGTTTTCGACCTTTTTCAAATGGCTGGCGCTGTAGAGCTTGATTTTCTCATTGCAAAAACCGATGGCAGAGTAGAAATCATAGACCAACTCCAGCTGTCCTGTGTAGCCGGTCTCTTCTTCTAATTCTCGGAGGGCAGCCGCTTGGGGATTTGCATTCTCTCCTAGCTCAAGCTTGCCAGCTGGAATCTCGTAAGAAGTCGCTTCAATCGCCTTGCGGTACTGCTTGACTAAAATCATCTTGTTCTCCGGAGTGATAGCAATCACAGCCACCGCCCCATTATGAAAAATCAAATCCCGTTGGGCTTGACCCTTACCTCCTGGCAGCTCTACCTGGTCCTGAACCACTTTAAAAATCGGTCCCTGATAAATTTCCGTACGTTGGACGGTTTTTTCTTCAAATTCCATGACTGAACCTACTTATTTTGAGGATGATGAGGAAGTCGCTTAGCGTAATCTTCCTTGTTAATCTGACGGCCACGTCCCAGAGCAATAGCATCTGCTGGTACATCTTTCGTAATAGTAGAACCCGCACCGACTAGTGAATTGTCACCCAGTTCAACTGGAGCAATAATAGTCGAGTTAGAACCAACAAAGACATTGTCGCCAATGATAGTCTTGTACTTCTTCTGACCATCGTAATTAACCGTAATCGTGCCTGCACCAAAGTTGACATTGGCTCCCACCTCAGAGTTGCCAATGTAGGTCAAATGACCAGCCTTGGTATTTTCTCCGATTGACGATCCTTTAACTTCAACAAAGTTGCCGACATGGACATCCTTAGCCAGAATAGAACCTGGACGAATGTGAGCGTAAGGTCCGACCGTCACTCCATCCGCAACACTTGACTCCTCAATCATGGAGTTGGTGATAACGGTCCGCTCTCCAATGACAGAGTCCACGATATAAGTACCATTAGTCAAAATAGTCTCTGCCCCAATCTTGGTCTGACCTTTCAGGGTCACATTTGCTTCGACTTGGACTTCAGGCGCAATTTCCACATCCACATCAATATAGGTCGCATGAGGATTGACAAAGCTGACACCATTGACCATATGCTGCTGGTTAATTCGGCGGCGCATAACACTCTCAGCTGTAGCCAGAGCCACGCGGTCATTAACACCCAGACTTTCATCAAAGTCTTTCAGCGTATAAGCGCCGACTTTTTCACCGTTCTCGCGGAAAATACCAATCACATCTGTGATATAGTATTCGCCTTGAGCATTATTGGTATTGATATTTTTGAGGGCTTCAAAGAGGCGAGCATTGTCAAAGACGTAAGTTCCTGTATTGATTTCCTTGATTTGCCGCTCAAAATCAGAAGCATCCTTCTGCTCAACAATTTTCAAGACTTCGTCATGTTGATTGCGAACGATACGGCCGTAGCCGAAAGGATTGTCTGCTTCTGCTGTCAGGATAGTCGCAACGTTCTTGTGGTTGACATGAAAGTCAATCAGATTTTTCAGGCTTTCTCCTGTAATCAGGGGAGTATCGCCAGCAATGACCAGCGTCTGACCTGTCAGATTTTCCAAAACAGGCTCCGCCATCATAACGGCATGACCCGTTCCCAGCTGCTCGGTCTGACGGACAAAGTCTGTCTGACCTGCCAAGACTTGCTCGACTAGCTCTGCCTTGTGGCCAACAACTGTCACGGTCTTTTCTGGATTAATGGCATTGACACTGCGGAAAACATGTTCCAGCATGGAAATTCCTGCAACCTTATGCAGAACCTTTGGTAAATCTGACTTCATGCGAGTCCCTTTACCCGCAGCCAAAATAATCGCGTAATTTGTCATCAATTATCTCTTTTCTGTAGGATATCACCTTTATTATATCACTAAAAGGTAATTTTTAAAAATTTAAAATCAAGCCAACCCCATAAAAATCTGCAACAAAAAAACTTTTGCACAAAAAAATCAGCCTTTAAACAGCTGATTTTGCTTCTTTTTCTTTGATTTTCTTTGGAAGATGAACTTTAGCCTTGCCATAGTCCTTGAAAACAGCCCGCTGCTTGAAGTAAATCAATTCTTCATCTAAAGCTGTATCTTCGTCCAAATCCATAGTCATATCAATAGAGCGGATGGTCCGAGTCTTAGGGTCAACCACAAAGGCAACCTTACACTTCTCAATGTCGATGGTCGTATCATAATGCTCATCATTATAAGCATAGTAGAAGGCATCGATAAGGTCATAGGCCAAATCACCTTCTGCTGTCACCGAAAACTCATAGCCGCCTTCCACTTTTTTCTTAGTTAGTTCTGACTCATTATCTACCATGACCTGCAGCAAAGCCTTAAAGGAGGATATGCCCGAATAGCCATCAATATGTTTCCGGGAGTCGGTGTCATCAATGGTCTCAAATCCATCCTTTTCTTCCAAGTACATCCGATCTTCGCTGAAATAATGGGTCAGTTCTTGATCATCATAGGTTTCATAAAGCTTGGCTAAATAGGGTGACTCTGAAACGGTCAGCTGTTTAACGGTCTCAGCTTTTCTTTTTTTGTAGCCTTCCAGGTAAGTCGACTCAGACAGCCGATCCATATAGAAACTATCCTGATCGAATTTTTCAAAGGACGCATCCACTACAGCTGACAGCTTAAAGCGGGATTCAAGAGCTTCTGCGATTCCTCCAGGTTTAAAGTAGGTATAAAGAAAGGTTCCGCCAATCAGTACAAAGCAGACACAGCCGTAAATGATAAAAAAATGAACCTTCTTCAAAATCAATCCTCCTAGAAGCCTTCTGTCGTTTTATAGCTTTTATTATAAGCTTTTTTAGACCTATTTTCAATCTTTTTTCAGAAACAGTCTTTGAAAGACTGTAGCGGAAGAAATGCTAATTGGTTTTTCAAACTCTCAAAGTCATTGCCAAATGTATCTACAAGGGAAGTAGCCGGTGCTTTTTGAATACTTAGCATCTCAGCCCTCTTTCTCATTTTCAGCCAACTGCTGGCGAAGCTTGGTAAACCAGTCCAACTGAAAGCGAGCCGAATCAAGCCCAAATTCTAGCGTTTTCATTTCAAAATAGCCAATCTGGGAAATACTTTCAGCTAAATCACCTGCCTGACTGGTCTCTATCAGCTCTGTAGCCAGGTGGCTGTTCTGCTCTAGATAGGCTTTTACTTTTTCTTGTTCCTCCGTAAAACGAATCGCGTCTTTGACAGCTTCAAACTCTTGGACTTCAATTTCCAGCCCCTCAATGGTCAAATCCAGCATCTGAAGCTGCTCTTTCTTAGGAAGATAACCCATAAAGAGGAATTTCCCCAAGTCCATATTCTTGTTCTTGCTCATGTCAATAGGCGTTTTAAGCCACTCCAAAAACAAGATTCGTCCCGAAGCTGTAATGGCATATTCCTTTTTCATTTTTCCTTTTTCTACATACTCCGAATAAGTCACTGCTCCTTGCTGGGACAGTTTTTTTAAGGCTGCTTGTATACTGCCTAGACTGTCACTGCACATAGAGCTGAAATTTTGCCGCATTACCTGACGAATTTCATAAACTGTAAAATGCTTTATCATGAGTAAGCCTAAAATTAATTTGTCCATTTCTCCTCCAAATCACGATTTCTTTATATACCTAATAGTAATATTTTTACTTCGATTTATCAAGGGAAAACAAAAAGCCTATTCAAAAATAGACTTAAGCTTGATCCAGCGGATAGACCTTGCGAAATTCTTCTAGGACGACACCCGTTTCTTGGGAAAATTCCAAATCGGCTTCCACCAGACACTCCGTAAAAAATTCCTCATGGACTTGCTGCCAGTAGGCCAAGGATTTGTCTCCTTCTCCTTCCTTAAAAGCGTGTTCGGCTGAAATCTCATTAAAAGGCAGCACAGAGACTTTGGTGATTTCGATGATACAGACGGCTCTATTCCGGCTGTCTAGTATGATATCGAAAGTTCCTACTTGAGGTAGAGGCTCATTTTCAAACTTATAGAGCTCATAGACCGAATCCGTCGCTGTCTTTTCACCACGAAGCACCAAATCAGCCAGTTGGTCTGCTTGGACACCGAAGGCCCAGGCATCAATCTCGTCACCAATCGCCGGATTGATTTTCTTGTATGCCTGCCACATTTCTTTTGGGGTCATCATTTCTCCTGTCTTTCTAAAATGATAATTATTGTTTATAAACATCTTCCTACAAAACTGTATCTTTATCAAAATCCATAAAGTCATCATGATCATAATAGTAAAGCAGAGCCTGTAAACACTCTTGGTCAGTTGCTTCTGCTTTCTGCTCCATAACTGACAAGAGAACATCCGCAAAATCTTCACCGTAATAAATCAACTCCAGCTCCTGCTCCCTTACTTGTCTTTGGACTCATTGAAGATACCATTTCTTATGTAAATCCTATTTTTCAAACTGTTTTTAAGACCTTCTTGAAAAACAAGGATAAGATCCTGAACGCACTGGAACTGCCCTACTCAAACGCAAAATTAGAAGCTACTAACAACCTCATCAAAGTCATCAAGCGAAACGCTTTCGGTTTTCGGAACTTTGACAATTTTAAATCTAGAATCCTTATCGCTTTGAACATCAAAAAGGAGAGGACTGATTTAGTCCTCTCCAGATTATAACTTCTCATCAACCCACTACAGTTGACAAAGAGCCAAAAAATCAAACATTTCCCACACTTTCTGAAATCATTTCATCCCCTTACATAGAAAGCAGACACCATTTTATAGCCTCTAGGCATTTCGAGACTTGCTTCCGTAACAAACCTTTAGTAAAATGTTAGTAACACAAGTCTAAAGGAGGCGCTTATGACTCAAAAAACGATCCGTCGCTGGGCTCCCTGGTCTATTTTAGGAAGCTGGCTGATTTATGTTGCAGATATATTGATTGCTATCTCTGACGGTTTTGGAAAGGGATTTTGGCAGCACATGCCTGATTTAGCAGCTTGGAAAGTTGATTTTGCAGGCTATGCCTTACTTCTTTTCCCGCTTTTAGGAATGGGCGTCTATATCCTCTCTATCGGGCTGAGACAAAAATGGCTAGGAATAGTAGGAGCTTGGATTCTCATGACTGTCTGTGTTTTCCTCCACACCAGCTATTTCTATTTTGCCGCCACTTCGCGGCTGTATGCCCATAATCCCTCTGCCGATATTGCAAAATTACTAGAAAGCTTTTCAATAGTGAAAAATAACTTTCTGCTTATTTATTTCGTACTTATGGCTGTACTTCTCCTATTTATTGTTATCCTCGTTTTGAGTAAGAAAACGGCTTACCCGCGCTGGTTTGCCCTAACAACTCCCTTAACAGGAATTCTCCTTAGTCGGCTACTCAGCGCTATTGCACCAGCCCTTCGTGAAATGCTTTCTCCTATTCTCATTCCCGCCTTTTGGTTTGCTTTAATGATAACAATAGCCATGATTTTTGCCCTAAAGGACAAAAACTTTACCAACAAGGAAGCAAGTAGCTGTCCTGAAAATTCAGTTCTCCATTTTCCTTAGCATACAAACAGAAATCATCATCTAGCTCTTCCGATTTTACAGCCTCCATGATGTCTTTTAAGAAATAGGTTTGGTTTTTCTTCATTGGTCAAAAGTCCCTCTCCATTCATAAGCTGGATAAGCTCCTAGGCACTGATAGCCCAAGCTTTCTGCGACTTTTTTGGAGGCTTCATTGTGCGCATCCCATAGAGGAAAGAGTAAGCGTTTTCGAGCTTCTAAAATCATCTGGGCACCTAAAATTTTGGCCAAGCCCTGTCTTTGGTAGGCTGGCTTGGTGGCAATTTCAATCTCAAGAGCTCCATGATAGACCAATCCTGTCGATACGCCAGCTATGATTTCCTCTCCTGAATAGAGTAAAAAGCCAAAGCCACCCGCCGCTTGAAAATGGTCAAAATCGGAAAAATCACCCTGCAAATCCTGAGACCAGGCTTCCTCAGCCAAACGCTCATAACTCTCCTCATCAATCGGACAAAGGTGGTAGTTTACTGGTAGACTGCTCTGCCATTTCTCCAAAGCCTCTGTGTCAAAGGCAACCCTGTCCGCAAAAGCATAGCGAGTAAACTTGCCCAACTCACTCTGACTATCCAGAAACTCTTGCCAACTGCGCTCCTCGGAGATAATGACCTTGTCAGCTAAACTATATTTTTCGCTAAATTCCTGCCACAAATCGGGATCCACCTGACCAGCCGGAAAGATGAAATTTCCTAGTTGGTAAAGGCAGGATGTCTCAGGCGCATTCATGAAGAACTGCCCTAAGCCAGCATCCAAACCGTAAATTACCATATTTTTGGTCCAGGTTTGGAAAAGGTTCTTAGCTTTCTCATTGTTCGCATCCTTCATTTACTTACTTCAAACTCCATCCGCCGTCGATTTTGATAATCTCGCCCTGCATAGCCGCTGCCTTACCACTAGCTAGAAAGAGGCTGATGTCTGCCACTTCCTGAGGATCCAGCCAGCGCTTGATCGGCGTTTCCTCAGCAACCCAGTCTGCCAGTCCGCCTGGCTCAAAGTCGGCGGCAGTCATAGCTGTCTTGACAGCGCCTGGCGCTAGGCCAAACACTTGGATATTTTTATCCGCATAGTCTAAGGCTATCTGTTTGGTCAGGCCAGCCAGAGCATGCTTAGAGGCTGTATAGGCAGCACCGCCGCCGCCAGCCAGAAAGCTAGCAATCGAGCACATATTAATGATGATACCAGACTTTTTCTCCAGCATTTTCTGCAAGTAAAAATGGGTGATTTTCATGGTAGCGGTCAGATTGATAGCAAAAATCTGCTCCCAGTCTTCGTCACTTATCTCGTGTAGGGGACGATAATCGTCCAAGATACCTGCTGTATTGCAGAGAATATCCACCTCAGGCAAGTTAGTGAAGAGCGGTGTCAAATCACCCGTCAAATCCAGCTTGACAAAACGAAGCTCATTGAGAAAGCCAGGGTTTTCATCCTTGTCCACCCCATAAACCCGGTAGCCATTTTCCAAAAAGATCAGAGCCTGAGCTCGGCCGATGCCAGAGCTAGCTCCCGTCACCAGTACCGTCTTAGTCATCTACTTCCACCCAATCTGTCGCGAGGACATCACAAGGAGTCGGACTCCACATGGAGAAGCCCTCCCCTTCGCCTGAAACATTGATGAGGAAATAAGGTGTCACTTCAAGAGCCACCCCATTCTGCTCAATCGTGTCAAAGAGCTGGACATAGTTTTCCGCTCCGCCCCAACCTGTACGCACATATTTTTTCTTGGCCTTAAGGCCTGGTAAAATTTCTTCAAATGTCATGGTTTTCTCCTTTTGCTTATTGATATTCATTTACAAATTAGCTGATAATCGTCCGCAGTCATAAGTATATTGGACGACTTTTTCTTGACTGTCAACAAGTTTTTCTGTTGCTTTGCAACAAAGTCTAAAATTAGGTGTTTTTCTCCATCTCCACAAAGAGATGAATATCACCATTGCTTTCCTGCGGGATGCGCCTCACCACTTCAAAGCCCATGTTGAGATAAAGCTGCTGGGCTCGGTGATTGAAGTCTGCCACGGATAGCCTTAGGACTTGGGGCGCAAATTTTTTCTTGATAAAGTCCAGAATTTCCTGCAAAAATGCCGCGCCTTGACCTTTTCCGCAGTGCTCCGGCTTCATCCCCAAACCAAGCTCCAAAATGCGCTCTCCTTTCTGCTCCAAGCAGAAAAATCCATAAAGTTCCCCTTCACTCAGTACTTGATAATAACGGTCTCCACGCGCTTCAGGAGAAACCATTTCTTCATAATCTTCCAGATCATTTTTCATATCATAAAAGTCATAAGGCGCCTCGTAATGCCAGTCGTCAGCAATTTCTAAAGCATGCTGCTGGGTTAGTGGTTCAATCATCCTCTACTCCTCCTTTCTCTAAAATTCCCAATAAAATCGTTTCTGGTCTGCTTTTTCGCTGCAGCCGAGGCTGCGATAAAATTCATGGGCTGAAGACCGTGAAATACCTGAATTAATCCGAATCCCTGTGTAGCCTGCGGCTTTTGCCTCTTCGCGCAAAGCCTGCATCAGCGCTCTGCCATGTCCCTGCCCTTGAAATTCCTGAGCGACGGCTAAAGCCAAGAGATTGAGCAAGGACGGGAAATAGAGACAGTCGTAGCTAGCCGCATGAGCGTAACCTATGACCTGACCGCCTTCTTCAGCTACCAAAATCAAATGCTGGTTACTCTCTAGTAACCTTTTTAGTTGAGTCTCCGTCGCTTCCCTATTGAAGTCATAGCCCAGGCACTCAGCATTAAGCCGCTGAATGGCTGCGGCATCTCTTAGTTTTACTTTACGAATCATCTGTCACCTCGTTCTTCTCTTTATTATAGCAGAAAAGCAGTCTTTTTGACTGCTTTCAATGAACTATTCTCCTAACTGTCCCTTCAACCAAGACTCCGCATCTTCTAAAGGCTGTTCTGTTTGGACATCGGGCTGAATGGCCTCATTCTCATAAAGCTTGCCCGTGCGATCTAGGATACTCGAGGTAGTCAAGAGCAAAACCGCTCCATCATATAGTTGATAATAATTATTTCCCGTAGTATAGCTTGCCGTTGGCTGACCAAATATTTTAACATTTTCCAGTCCCTTAAAAGCTAAAACAGTCATCTCTCCTGAGCTACCTGTCTTCCCATTGGTAAGGACAGCTATTGGCACTTTCTTTGCTTTCTCATCAGTCTGCTCCAGACCAAGCTGCTTAAGAATATCTGACCGAGAAATCGCGCTCTTGCTTCCATTTTTATAAACAAATTGGAAGAGGTCTTCATCAGGCAAAAGAGAGGACAGTCCCGCAATCATCGGATACATATTCCCTCCGGTATTGTCTCTCAAATCCACAAGAACCGCCTGATAGTCACCCTTTTTAAGAGCTGCTGACAGCTTGTTGGCATAAGCCTTCGCTGCCTGTGCGTCACCAGTGAAAGCAGGAACTTTTACATAGAGAATACCCTCCCGATTCTGCACTTCAGGCTGATTTTTGCTTTCTGGACTATTCTCGGGATTATCCTGTGGGCTTAAAAAATAAGAATGCTTCCCGCCAGCCTCTTTGGTTAATTTTTCCAATACAGGATAGGTGTCTTGATAAGCCTTGGCTGATTCAAGCTTCTCTAAAGCTTTCTTTTTCTCATTTTCCCAGTCTTTGCCCGTATAAAGACCGAAATCAAGCTTTTTTACAACCGAGCGAGCGTAGTCCTGCGGACTAGGTGGGAAAAGAAAAATGCCATAGTCTGGACCAAAGTAGGCCAGAAAACCTATTAAAAGAGCAAGCAAAACCAGCACTGTTCCCGAGCAACCTAAAAGGACTTTTTTCATAATCGCGCAACCTTTCTTGTGAGGATTTCTTAGCTGATTATAGCAAAATAGAGACACGTTTTCCATGTCTCTACCTTACATTTATCATCGTCAATCTTACATTTTTGTAAGATGATTTTATTTCCATCTACAGAAGCTTATTTCCATCTCTCACTCTTGGAAAATGCAATCATTAAACCAGACCCAGCTAGAACTGCTAGAATAACAAGACAGATATTTTTCAGTGGATAGAGCCAGTCTTTATTTTCCTCATGCCAAGTTGTCTTCCAAAGCCGAACATAATCAGCATGCATATCTTCGGGCTGGTTCAGCTGAATATTAATCACAATCGCTAGTAAGATCAGGGCGATAAAAGCAAGGGCAAAGAGCCAGATTTTCTTCTTTTGGGTTAGATTAAGTTTTTTCATACTTTTCTACTTCTACTTTCTGCTTAATAGCAATACTCTATCCCTACTTCTCTTTTACAGCGATTTCAGAGTTTCGATAGCCATAGAAGGCATAGATGAGACTTCCCAGAGCTAGGGCAATTCCAAAGGCTTGCCAGGTTTCCTTGGTGTACTGAGTCATAAAGGATAGACAGATAACAATGGACAAGATTGGCGTCAGAGGGACTAAAGGCGTTTTGAATTCTCCAGCTTTGGGCATTCCTTTGTCTTTCCGCAATTTCAAGACTGCCACAGCTAATAAAATCAGATAGGCCAAGGTACAGATGTTGAGGAAAGAAGCGATACTAGCCAAGGGGAAGATACCCGCACAGATGGCTGAAGCAATCCCTACCAGAATCGTTGCATTCTTTGGCACCCGACTGTTCTCTGTCAATTTCTTGAAAGAGCCAGGCAAGAGACCATCACGCGCAATACTGTAAATCATCCGCGACAGGGCGTAGGTCATGGAGATGCAAACTGTAATCAGAGTCAAAATAGCGACGACAGAGATATAGTTAGCTGCCCAGCCAAGTCCGACGCTGCGCAGGGCAAAGGCCACCGCATCTGAGACATCCAGCTTGCTATAGTGGACAATCCCAGTCAAGACCAAGGTCACCAAAATATAGAGAATGGTCACAATGCTCAAGGATAAGACAATCCCACGCGGAACGTTCTTTTGAGGCTCTTTGATTTCATCGACCGCCATGGAAATGGACTCAAAGCCTAGAAAAGCAAAGAACATGAGTGAAGCTCCAGCCATGATGCCGACCTTACCGCCATAAATTTCCCCAAAGCCAAAAGGTGCAAAGTTAGACCAATTTTCTGGTTTGATGAAGAAAAATCCTGCAATGATAAAGAGGGCCAAGGCTGAGAATTTCAATACTACCAAAGCTGAGTTGAAGCGCAGGGCGGCCTTTGAGTTCAAAAGGACAACCCCCGTAACAAAGGCCAAGACCAGAATGGGCAGCAAGTCCACATAAGTACCTGCTTTTGGATTGAAGGTACCATTCAGAGCTGCCGGCAGCTGGATACCAAAGCCACTAAGCAATCCTTTCAAATAAGAGCCCCAGCCAGAGGCAACACCTGAGATAGCGGTCATGAACTCCATGATGGTCAGCCAGCCAGCCAGCCAAGCAGGAAATTCTCCCAGAACCGCATAAATATAACTGTAGGCTCCGCCATTGGCCGGAATCCGCGAGGCAAACTCAGCGTAAAAAAGGGCCGAAATACTCACACAAAGGGCTGAAATGACAATCGAGATGGTCAGAGCAGGCCCAGCATATTTGGCTGCCCCAGTCCCTGTGATGGTGAAAATCCCAGTTCCTACCATGGCTCCAATACCAAGCAAAATCAAATCAGGAATTTTCAAGTGACGGCGCATGCCCGTTCTATCCTTGCTGGCATCTTTTTTTCTAAAAATATTCATCTATTTTTACTCTCCTAATTGCATTAACGTCCTATTTTATCATATTTCCACGCTTTTAGGAATCTTTCTCAGAAATTTTCCGAGAAAAGAAAGGCTGAGAGAAATCTCAGCCTAGGTCTTTAAAATAGATGAAAGATATATAGAGCCTGGCTCTGCTATCACATAGCCACAATTTTGCGATAGCTGCGAGAAGTAATGAGAAAGACACCGACATATACTGCAATAAATAGAGCGCAGACACCGAGAGTCACCACTAACATGAGTGTGGCATTCAGCACCCCTAAAGCAGATAAAATCAAGCTCAACATGTGATAGGCAAATGCCAAATGAAGAAAGGCAAAGATTAGGGGTAGGAAGAAGACTATCAGAATCTGCCTACGAATCGTTCTCTTAATTTGTTTTTCGTCCAATCCAACCTTTTGTAAAATAACAAAGCCTTCTCGATCTTCATAGCCTTCAGAGATCTGCTTGTAGTAGATGATAAGAACAGTTCCAAGCATAAAAACGATTGATAGGAAAATTCCAATAAAGAACATACCACCTAGCATTCCTTTTATTTCTTGCTTATCGAAGGCTGTCACCGAACCATAAATACCTTGATTTTCAGGTAAGGTGGTATTAAAACTGCTTAGCTTTTCTTGGTATGCTTCTTTGAGTTTTCTCTGTTCTTCTTTTGGAAGCTTGAGATTTAATCCTCCATAATAGTTAACATTGACAGCGTAATCGTTCATCAATGAAGAAAAGATTTGACTCGGATTTTTAGCTACCATATAGATTTTTTCAGGCACTATCATATTCATCGGATCGGGTATATTACCGAAAACGAAATCTTCTTTTAATTTTCTCTTGATTTTTAAATTTTTATCAGCTAGCTGTAAATCTTTTTTGCTATCTAGTTCCAGTCCTTGCTCAAATATGGCTACTTCATCATCCTTAAGCTGAAGATTTTGACCCGTCATCCCTTGATAATCACTCTCAGAAATGGCCAAAATATAAAGATTTGGAGTGAATGATTTCTGTCCCTTAGAATAAATATCTAGCTGATTACCAGTTCGACCGCTAACTCCTATCGTATAATACTGGTAAATAACTTTTTTACTAATCTGCAGCTGCTGCTCTTGAACAAACTCTGTCAAAGCTTGGTCCAGTATCTCACCTGTTACTTCTTTTCCTTGGATGCTGAAATCATGCGGGAACATGGCATTCTGCATATAATCACCACCAGCATAAATGTTGGCTCCACCAGATAAAGTAACCAGAACCATTGTCGACAAAATAGAAATCGTCGCTAAACCGATTGCATTTTTCTTCATTCGAAAAATTAGATTAGATACCGAAATCATGTTATCAGGCTGATAATAAAACGTCTTCTTCTTTTTCAAAAATTGCAAGAAAACAGTTGTTCCTGCATTAAAAAGCAGATAAGTCCCTAGAATAACAAAAAGTACAGCTACGAAGAAAATGATAATGGCTGCCATCGGATTAGATACACCTAAAGCAAGATAATAGCCAAAAACGAGAGAAGACATACCAATAATAGTTTGCAAGAGTAAAAAGCGACTCTTTTTCTCCCCGCTATTTTTTTCTTTGACTAATTGCAGAGCATCAAACTTTCTTAAGTAAAAGCCATTTTTAATCAGCAAACAGAAAAATACAAAAGCATAGAAAATGATAATCAATACCAATACAAAAGGTTGAAATGTCGAAACCAGAACCACCTTGGTACCCATGAGCTTGAGCAGAAAGGCATAAATCAGCTGGTCAAAGAGAACACCAATAGTCAGCCCCAAGCTTACAGCCACTAGGCCGAAAATCAGCAGCTCAATAAAGGTCATAACAAAGAGATGGCGCTTATTGAGCCCCAACATGCCGTAAAGTCCTAGCTCTTTGGAGCGATTCTTCATGACAAATTGATTGGCATAAAAGACAATAATTCCAGCTGTGATGTTCACAATAACGACCCCGAGGACCAAAACGAGGATAACAGAGCTGGCCCCTGTCATTTTGGATAGATTGGGATTAAAAGCCAAGGAGTTGAAAATATAAGAAATGGCTACAGCCACACAGGTAGCCAGTGCAAAAGGATAATAGAGACGGCGGTTCTTAATCAGATTGGATACCGCCAATTTTGCTGCTAATCGAAACACTAGTTCTTCACCTCACTTGCCATAACTGTCAGAGTATCAGAAATCTCTTGGAACATCTGCCGCTCGGTCTTGTCACCACGGAAGATTTGATTGTAGAGAATCCCATCCTTGATAAAGAGCACCCGCTTGGCGCGGCTAGCCGCTGCCGTTGAGTGGGTCACCATGAGAATGGTCTGACCGCGGGCATTGATGTCGTCAAAGACATCCAGCAACGCAGCCGAAGACTTAGAATCCAAGGCTCCCGTCGGCTCATCCGCCAGCAGAATCTCAGGGTCTGTGATGATGGCTCGAGCTACTGCAACCCGTTGCTTCTGACCACCGGAAATCTCATAAGGAAACTTCTCTTGGAGTTTGTTAATCCCCAGCTCATTGCAGGTTGTGACCAGCTTTTGCATCATCTCGGTAATGGGACGACGAGAGAGGACCAGAGGCAGGAGAATATTATCCTTGACCGACAGGGTATCCAGCAGATTGAAATCCTGAAAGACAAAACCTAATTTCTCCCTACGGAAGCTGGAAGCCTGACTGTTTTTGATGGTTGCTGTGTCAGTTCCGTTGAGAAAGACACGGCCCTCAGTCGGCTTGTCCAGCATGGCTAGGATGTTGAGCAGGGTGGATTTCCCAGAGCCTGACTCCCCCATGATGGCGACATATTCGCCTTTTTCTACCGTAAAGTGAATGTCCTTCAGTGCCTCTACTTGGCTGCCCTGAAAGCGGGTTTTATAAATCTTTTTCACGTGCTGTACGTCTAATAATGTCATATTCGAACCTCTTCTTTATTTAACTTGATACTACTATCATACCGGAAAGACAGACAAGTTTCCATAACCTAATCTTTCATTTTGCCTGCCAATCTTACATTTTTGTCATCTTGTGCTCCAAGTCGGATAAAGAGAAAAGTCAACTGACCTTTCTCTTATCCTTGAATACTGAAATCTCTCAGTGACTGTACTGCAGCCAGAAATAATATTGGCTGGAAGCGCAGCCTAGGCGAGTCTTCTCGATTTCTTCCTTGGAAATCTTTTGAGCTTTAGGTTTACTTTGGCGATGGTTAAAAAGATTGATTTTCATAGCGGGCCTCCTTCTTGAAATCTGATTTTTAGTTTGGAAGATAATTATCTTCTTTTTCTTTACACTTATAGGATAGCGAATTCCCAGGCTAGCTGCCATAAGATAACCTTTCATTTTAGCCTTTAAACTTACATTTTTGTCACTTAAAAAAATAGTTTTCGATTGCCCTTAAACTGCGTCAATAGGCCAAAATTCAACGATACCTATCGGCTTCTTTCATCAAGCGCATAAAAAAACAAGCGTCAATGTTCATTGACACTTGTTTTCTGTTTTATTTTTTGAAACGAATCCCAAAATAAACCCCACAACCAACTATGATAATCAAGCCTATAGCAAGTAGCGTAAAGCTGATTTCTGTACCTGTGAAAGGTAGAATTTTCTTCGTCTTCCCCTTATCTCCAGGTTTATCTTGGTCTTTTTCTATTGGTTTATCTTGATTTGATTTTTTCGGATCTGGTTCATCTGTTTTTTTAGACGGTTCCTTGTCTGGGCCAGTCGGTTTCGTTTGGTCAGTTACGACTAACGTCCCATCCTTGTATTCTACTGTATTTCCGTCAGCATTTACAACTGTTACTGTGCCATCGAGATTCACTTGGAACACAATGTCGGTAACAGCTAGGTAACCGGTTGGGGCTGCAGCTTCATGGAAGGTATATACTCCAGGAGCTAATCCAAGCTCATGCGATGTATTTGCTTCTGAAGTCCATTTTGCTACAGGATTGCCAGTTGCCTCTTTGCCTTGGAAAATTTGAATCTCTGCACCAGCAATTTCTGTACCGCCGAGGTTGACCTTACTGAAGGTTACCTTACGTGGAAGATTATCGTCCTTATCCGTTACTGTAACAGTTGAGCCGTTGGTTACGACCTTGTTCTCTTCACCCTTAGAGTCTTTCTCGCCGACATTGGTTACTTCTACTGTTCCGTCAGTTTTTACTTGGAAAGTAATGTCTGTCACTTTGAGGTAGCCGGTTGGTGCCGCTTCCTCATGGAAGGTGTAAGTACCTGGAGTCAAGTTCAATTCTTTAGACTTACCAGCTTCAGATGTCCAGCTTTCTACTGCTTGGCCTTCTGCCTTGTTGCCCTTGTAGATCTTGATCTCAGCACCGGCAATTTCAGTACCGCCGAGGTTGACCTTGCTGAAGGTAATCTTACGTGGTAGATCATCATCCTTATCGGTTACTGTAACAGTTGAGCCTTTTGTAACAACCTTGTTTTCTTCACCCTTAGAGTCTTTCTCTCCGACATTGGTCACTTTCACTGTACCATCATGGTTCACTTGGAAAGTAATGTCTGTTACTTTGAGGTAGCCTGTTGGAGCTGCTTCCTCGTGGAAGGTGTAAGTACCTGGTGACAAGTTTAGTTCTTTAGACTTACCAGCTTCAGATGTCCAGCTTTCTACTGCTTGGCCTTCAGCTTTATCGCCCTTGTAGATCTTGATCTGAGCACCGGCGATTTCTGTACCTCCAAGGTTGACCTTACTGAAAGTTACCTTACGTGGAAGATCATCATCCTTATCGGTCACTGTAACAGTTGAGCCGTTTGTTACGACCTTGTTCTCTTCACCTTTAGAGTCCTTCTCACCAACATTTGTCACTTCTACTGTGCCGTCAGTTTTCACTTGGAATGTGATGTCGGTTACTTTGAGGTAGCCGGTCGGTGCTGCTTCCTCATGGAAAGTATAAGTACCAGGTGCCAAGTTGATGTCCTTAGGCTGATTAGCCTCGGATGTCCAGCTTTCTACTGCTTGGCCTTCTGCCTTGTCGCCCTTATAGATCTTAATCTCTGCACCGGCAATCTCAGTACCACCGAGGTTGACCTTACTGAAGGTCACCTTACGTGGGAGATCATCGTCCTTATCGGTAATAGATACTGTTGAACCACTGGTCACAACGGTGTTAGCTTCGCCCTTAGCGTCTTTCTCGCCAACGTTTGTCACTTCCACTGTGCCGTCATGCTTGACTTGGAATGTGATGTCGGTTACTTTGAGGTAACCAGTTGGGGCTGCTTCCTCATGGAAGGTGTAAGTACCTGGTGCCAAGTTTAGTTCTTTAGACTTACCAGCTTCAGATGTCCAGCTTTCTACTGCTGTACCTTCAGCTTTCTCGCCCTTGTAGATCTTGATTTCAGCACCTGCAATCTCAGTACCGCCGAGGTTGACCTTACTGAAAGTTACCTTACGTAGAAGATCGTCGTCCTTATCAGTCACTGTAACAGTTGAGCCGTTTGTTACGACCTTGTTCTCTTCACCCTTAGCGTCCTTCTCACCAACATTTGTCACTTCCACTGTACCGTCTTGTTTGACTTGGAATGTGATGTCGGTTACTTTCAGGTAACCAGTTGGTGCGGCTTCCTCATGGAAGGTGTAAGTACCAGGCTCCAAATTGATTTCCTTAGACTGATTAGTTTCCGAGGTCCAGCTTTCTACTGCTTGGCCTTCAGCTTTATCACCCTTGTAAATCTTGATTTGAGCACCAGCAATTTCAGTACCGCCTAAGTTGATCTTACTGAAGGTTACCTTACGTGCAAGATCATCATCCTTGTCAGTCACTGTAACAGTTGAACCATTGGTCGCAACGGTGTTAGTTTCACCCTTAGCGTCCTTCTCACCAACGTTTGTCACTTCCACTGTGCCGTCATGCTTGACTTGGAAAATGATATCAGTAACTTTAAGGTAACCGGTTGGTGCGGCTTCCTCATGGAAGGTGTAAGTACCAGGTGCCAAGTTGATATCTTTAGACTTACCAGCTTCAGATGTCCAGCTTTCTACTGCTTGGCCTTCAGCTTTATCACCCTTGTAAATCTTAATCTCTGCACCGGCAATCTCAGTACCGCCGAGGTTGACCTTACTGAAAGTCACCTTACGTGGAAGATCATCGTCCTTATCGGTAATAGTCACTGTTGCTCCATTTGTCGCAACGGTGTTAGATTCGCCCTTAGCGTCTTTCTCGCCGACATTGGTCACTTCCACTGTTCCGTCAGTTTTCACTTGGAATGTGATATCAGTAACTTTAAGGTAACCAGTTGGAGCTGCTTCCTCATGGAAAGTATAAGTACCAGGTGCCAAGTTGATGTCCTTAGACTGATTAGCCTCGGAAGTCCAGCTTTCTACGGCCGTACCTTCAGCTTTCTCGCCCTTGTAGATCTTAATCTCAGCACCAGCAATCTCAGCACCACCTAGGTTGACCTTACTGAAAGTAATAGCCTTAAGACTATTGTCCTCTTTATCGGTTACAGTAAGAACCAATCCATTTGCTTCAACAGAATCTGTTGCACCTTTAGCATCAACTGTAATGGTGCCATCAGAATGAACTGTGAATTTAATATCTTCTACAGCTACAAATCCAGCAGGAGCAAGGCTCTCTTTCAGAGAATAGGTTCCTGGAGCTAACTTAACCACCTTAGATGCGTTGGCTTCGGAAGTCCACTCTGCAAGAGGCTTAGCTTCAGGACGAATCTGACTGCCTTTGTAGAGTTTCAATTTCGCACCAGGAATTTCCTTCCCGTTTGGATCTACTTTCTTGATCGTCACATCTCGTTCTGAGTCGTCATCCTTGTCTGTTACCTTCAAGGTTGCTCCGTCAGTCACAACCTTATTGTTTTCACCTTTGGAGTCTTTCTCGCCGACATTGGTCACTTCCACTGTTCCATCATAGTTGACCTGGAAAGTGATGTCGGTTACTTTCAGGTAACCAGTTGGAGCTGCTTCCTCATGGAAGGTGTAAGTACCAGGTTCCAAATTGATTTCTTTAGGCTGATTGGCTTCGGATGTCCAGCTTTCTACTGCTTGACCCTGCGCTTTGTTGCCTTTGAAAATCTTAATTTGAGCGCCAGCAATCTCAGTACCACCTAGGTTGACCTTACTAAAGGTAATGGCTTTAGGACTATTATCCTCCTTGTCGGTAATCGTCAGAATTGAGCCCGCTGCCTGAACAGTATCTTCTGCTCCTTTTTTCACAAGAGCAACAGTACCATTAGCACCTACTGTAAATGTGATATCTTCTACATATTGATAACCAGTAGGAGCGTTAGCTTCAGTCAGTGTATAGGTTCCTGGAGACAGTTTAATTACTTTAGAAGTATTTTCTTCTGAAGTCCAGTCTGCAACAGGAGCTTCTTCCTGATCAACATGATCACCTTTATAGATTTTCAGTTGCGCACCAGGAATTTCTTTCCCGTTTGGATCTACTTTTTTGAAAGTTACATCCTGCTCGGTTACAGTCTTCTTATTGACGATCTCGCGTGATACAGATTTGTCTGTTCCAAAATCCTGGGAACCAATCTTAATTTCCTCAGTTAATTTATCATATCCTGTAGGAGGAGTCACTTCACGGATGGTATAATCATCGCGCAACAAATCACCCAAGTTGGCATTCCCGTTAGAATCTGTGGTTAATTTTCCGACAACTGCTCCGCTCCGATCACGAACAACTTCAAATTCTGCACCTTGCAAGTTCTCACCATTTTCATTAACCTTATGAAGCTTAATAGTGAAAACATAGCCTTCTCCAACACCGCCTGCAATTTGGTAAGAGCGATTTTCAGCTGATGTCGTTGTTTGACCACCGTTATAGGTCATGGTAGCACTGTTGGAAACACGCTCACCATCAACTAAATCGTAATCTGCTTTTGTCTTATAGTCCAGCAAATACCCGAAACCATCCATGTCACCAAGGTCAATCGTGAATCCATCACCAGCAGCATTCTCCGTGATTTTTGATTGGAAATTAGCTGTCACGTCTTCTGTTGAATCCCGCACCCAATCTCCATTATTCCAGCGCCAAGCAATTTTATAGACCCGAATTGAGTCTCTCATGATTTTAAAATTAGGCGAGGTAATCTTATCAGTTATCGTTACTCCGGTATAATGCTCCATATTGCGGTTAATCGCAATATTGTAATGAACCTCGTTCTTACCGTCTTCTGCTGCCTGATAAGAGCTCTTCTCAATTTTTGAGTCATATCTTTTGGGTGGTCCATTATAATGGACGATTCCCGGATACAACATCCGACCTCCTACGGTAAATCCACCATTCAAGTCACCTTCTTGTCTCACAACATCATGGTCAACTCGTGCATAGAAGAAGAATTCTCCTTGGACACCAGACTTTTGCTCAACATAATTTGTATAGGTCAAAGTAATGGTCTTGTTGGTTGAATCCAAAAATCCATTTGCCACTACGTTATCCGAGCTGTCTTTAAGTTCAATAGCTGAAGAGTTCCCAAAAGCATACTCAGAGGGCAAGGTGATTTTTGTCGTATCTCCTTGATGTACTTGGTTATCCGGCAAGACAAACTTTGCGTAAACTCGAAAAGTTTCCCAAATATCAATTCCCTGCGTCAAATCACCACCTGAAGAGTTCTTCAGGCTCATCTCAGTGATAACATCACCAAACTCAGCTGCTTGCACCTGAGTAAGAGGAGCTACTGATGGCAAAATGACTCCTAAACAAAGAATAATAAGGTGGAGCAATGCTCTAATCCTTTTGTTCATGCAATTTTCCTTTCTCACAATATTCAGTTTTAAATGTACAATGTAATTGTATACTAACTGAGCTTCCCCATCTTGTCAGTGCCCACTTGCTAAAAAGTGAACATTTATAGATACATTACATCTACATTTTATCATACTATAAGAAAAATGGCTATACACAAAAGGAGATTTTTTTAACATTTGTTTACCTTTTTGTCATTTAGAAAAGGTGGACGATTTGTATGGTTCATTTGCAAATCAGACCACTATTGCTAGGGCCAATTGCGTCTGACAATCAATGTCCTCAATAAAATAGAAAAACCGGAAACAAAGTCCGGTTCTTCTGATTTATTTCCTAAACGTCAGGACATAAAATTTCCCATCCCAGAGGAGTTTCAACTCCTTCTCCTTGACACCGGCCGGTATAGCGGCCTCAATTTCTCCCAAATCAACGGTAGCGTCCTTAAAATAGTCCTTGCTGAAGTGGTTCTTCTTATATTGCTGGTCCACATAGTCTGCCGTCTCGTCTGAGATCATAATCTTAGTTCCTGGCTTAGCCACTCGCAGCATTTCCTGCATGGCCTTGGCCTTATCGCTAAAGAAATTAATTCCGCCGATATGATAGACGATGTCAAAGCTATTATCCGCAAAGGGCAGGTCCTCTGCACAAGCATGAAAGAGCTGCAGATTTGTCTTCTTGGCGCAGGATTTCTGGCATTTTTTCAGCATGCCTATGGAAATATCTGCCCCGACAAAGTCTAGGCTTTTCAGGTCAATATTCTCAGGAATGTAGCGCAGGTCTTGACCCGTCCCGATAGAGACATAAAGGACGGATAGATGATCCTTCCATTCTATTTCTGCCATCTGGTCCTTTCTCAGCTTGTCAATTGCCTTGCCATGGAGAAGTGGCCCTATCCATTTTTCACCAAAGTCATACCAGCGAGCCAAGCGATTGTACATGGTCATATACTTGGCATTGTCCCCTGAGACATAGTCCGAATTCAGCGCCAGATAGATGTCTCCATCTTTTTGAAAATCCGCTAACTTCAAACCTGGCTTCAGCTTCTCTTGTATTTTTGTATCTGTCATATCTTCTGTCTCCTTTTTCTATTTGCCAATTATTATAGAGGATTCTGAGACAAAAACAAGAGTTTTTCCGTAAGTGGCTGCCCAGCATGAGTAACTGGAAGAAATTGCTCAGTAAGCTGCAAAAAAACTAGACAAAAAATGTGCAAACAAAAGAAGATAAAGCATTCTGCCTTACCCTCTCTTTGTTTATTTGCTCAGTCGAGTCTTACGGTAAAGTCCTAAAAGAGACAGGACTACCAGACCAGCAAGAACTAGTCCAAGGCTTTCAGCAGAGCCAGTCGCAGGAAGAACTTTTTTAGATTTTCCTTGACCGTCTGCTGCTTTATCAGAATCAGATGATTGATTTGGTTTAATACCGCCTTGAACTACTTTATCAGGCGTACCAGGTTCAGCTGGTGCCACTTGGTCAGTAATGAACAACTTACCATCTGTATATTCTACAGCATTGCTATTGGCATCTAGAACTGTTACAGTGCTATCTTCATTGACTTGGAAGATAATATCAGTCACAGCCAGATAACCTGTCGGAGCCGCTTCCTCATGGAAGGTGTAAACACCTGGCTCTAGGTTAATTTCTTTAGATTTGTCAGCTTCTGAAGTCCAAGATGCGACAGGACTGCCCTTGCTTTCCCGTCCCTTGAAAATCTGAATCTGTGCACCGGCAATTTCTTCACCAGCTAGATTGACCTTGCTGAACGTTACCTGTTTATCCGTTGGAGTTTGAATTTGCTTATTGACCACATTGACTGCAACCAATCTGCTATCTCCAGAATCTCCAGAGGTAGGACTGCCTACGTTCAAAGTCTTACCAAAATCTGTCGGACTGATCGTAATATCCTCTGTCAGGCGGTCATAACCAGCTGGAGCAGTCGTTTCACGTAGGATATAAGTGTCGCGCAGTAGATTACCAACTTCCGCATTCCCATCTGCATCTGTCGTGATTGTGCCAACCACCTTATTGGTCGCTTTCCGCACCACTTCAAAGACTGCACCGCTCAGAGAGGCATTAGACTCATCTGTCTTGTGAACCTTAACCTTGAAATTATAGCCTTCGGACTTTCCTCCAGCAATCTGATAAGAGTACTCGTTGGTGACAGATACTGTCTCGGTATTGTTGTAGTTCATAGTAGCCCTATTTCCTACAACTTCTCCATCAGCCAAATCATAGTCGGCCAGCGTCTTGTACTCAACTAGGTAGCCGAAACCTTCTACATCACCGAAGTTGATTGTCAAGCTATCGCCTTCAGCGCCAAAGGTCATCTTAGACTGGAAATCTGCTGTTACGTCTTCAGTCGAATCACGCGCCCAATCACCATTATTCCAGCGCCAAGAAACCTTATACACTCGCACAGAATCTTGAACAATCTTAGCGTTTGTATCACCCAGCTTGTCCGTCACAGAGACATTTTTGTAGTTGCCCATATTACGGTTAATGGCTACATTGTAGCGGATTTCATTCTTAGCATCAGCATCCCACTGAAAAGCACTCTTTTCTAGCAGAGACTCATACTTTTTCGGCGGCCCATTATAGTGAATGCTGCCAGCTGGAATTCTATTATTGCCTACCGTGAAAGTAGCTGGAATATCCCTTTCCTCTGTGACAACTTCGTGGTCAATCCGCGAATAGAAGAAAAACTCGCCTCTGACACTGGACTTCTGCTCCACATAGTCTGTGTATGTCAGCGTGATGGTCTTGGCATTGCTATCCAGGACTCCATTAGCCACCAGGGCTCCGTTTTCATCCTTGAGCTCAATAGCTGAGGAATTTCCAAAGGTAAATTCGTTCGGCAAATGAATCACTGTCGTATCACCCGCATGGGCTTGGTTGTCCGGCAGGGCAAACTTAGCATAAACGCGGAAGGTCTGCCAGATATCCACACCATTGGTCAGCTGCTCACCAGAGTTAGTGGTGAGGTGCATCTCAGTGATGACATCATTGAGTTCCGCCGCCTGAGCCTTAAGGGTTCCGGCTAGGAAAGGCAGGAACACGCCTAGACAGAGAATGATGAGCTGAAACCATACTCTCAGTTTTTTATTCATTCAATCTTCCTTTCTCACAAGTAAAATTTGTTTAAAAGTACAGCGTATTGGCCAGCCAGTCGAACACGTTCTTTTCATGTTTTTCTGCCTTTTTGACAAACACTGGAAAGACAATACTAATTCATTGTACCATATTGACTATTAAAAAACTATAGGAACGCTCACAGGGTTTTATCATAAAAAGGAGAAAGAAGACGCTAAGCCTTCTCTCTCCTATTGATACGCAAAACAGGCCAAAAGATGACCTAAAAATCATTGAACAAACTCCGCTCTTCTATTTTGACAAAAAAGTCAATCTTTCTGTGACGCACTGGAAGTTGCATCTACCTGATTCTGATCTGTTTCTTCTTGTTTGGAAGAATTTCTTTCCGTCTTATCTGAAGTGTCGGGCTCTTTCTGTGTATGCCCGCAGGCCGTTAGGATAAAGACAGAAATCAGAGCTAGAAACAAGTTCCCAATTTTCTTGAACCTAGGCATACGAGTCCTCCATTTATGCGAAACTTGATGAGACTAGCACTCCGCTAAAAATGCCTGCACAGTCTTGACATCTTCTGGACTACCGCCTTGGTCAATATCGCAGATATGCTGGAGCCCGTATTTTTCAATAATCAAGGCAGTCGCCCCGCAGAAAGTCCGGCCGTGTTTAACAGAGTCACCATTGTTTACAAAACCTTTAATCAGCCCAGGATGTTTCTTGATAAAGCGTTTGGTAGACCAAGGAATTTTCCCAGCACCAGCATTTCGAGTAATGAGAATACAGGGCTCTTCCAGTTTCTCCTTGATGGTCTGGGTTCGATAGCCCAGTGATTCTGCAAATCGTTTACCAACACCAGTATTTGAATCATAAACTACAATCATCTTCATCACCTACTTTCTTAAAAAAAGAATAGCAAACCAGGCCGCAAAGCCTAAAACCACAACATCTGAGATGAGCATAAGCATGAACTCCAAATCTGGCATCATGTGAATGTACATCAGCAATGCTAAAGTTGTCAAAGCCAGTACCGTCAGCTTAGCAACTGCTGGCAAGCCCGGAATCAAAGCTGCTCCGATTAGGATCACAATGAGACCTCCGACTAAAAATGACTGAAAATCCACACTCAAACTAAAACCAACTGTCACACCGCCGTAGCCAATGGTCAAAAGACCAATCAGCACCAGACAGATACCAAAAATAGCCAATCCGCTCATGGCAAATCCTCCTTGCTTATTCATTCTTTTCCTCACTTTCTGTTTTTGAATGAACAATTCCTAGCATTCATTCAAGACCTTCTAAAAAATAATTCACTTTATACTTATCCAATCACGTTTCTTATCATTACTATTCGCACTACATAAGACATCACCTCCTTTATGTGTGAATGAATAATTTTATAAATTCATTCATTTTTACTTCTAAGAAAAGGAATTTCCTCTATTTGGAAAAAATCCCCTTAACAAAATATTTCACTAAAGTCTCAAGACTATCGAAGTAGCCTGAAAATTCCTGCTCTGTGACATGCATATCTATGTAGTAAATCAAGTCATAAACCTTCATAATCTCAGCTATTTTCTCCTTCGAAAAACCCTCTTCCTGCAAGCGCTGGCTGAAGGTCTGAATCAGAAATTGATGAAAGGCATTGGACGCTCGGCCAGAATCCTGATTATAGTAATCGTGCAGAATCTGAGAAATACCTGGCTTGTTCCACTCAGCTAGAATTTTATTGGGTGAAATCAATTCAAAAGTAACTGCAAAAAGCTGTTCAACAATTGCCTCGGGCTCGCCCTGCCAGTCTACGCGCCGCATGGTTTCCTCACGTATACGGCTATTTTCAGCTACATAAACCTCCAAGAAGATAGCTTCCTTAGACTCATAATACTTGTAAAAAGATCCGACAGCCATCTGGCTTCTCTTAGCAATATCAGAAATTCCAGCTGCCTTATAGCCTTTTTCTGCAAAGACTTCTCTAGCCGCAGCCAGGAGCTCATTTTTTTTATCCATTTCCACGCCTCTTTTGTGAATGAATTTATTTTTATGTTCATTCATATTTTAACACAATATTGCCACTTGTCAAGCATTTATGTTATACTATACAAAAAAGATAGTTTGCAAATCAAATTATTTTTTAGATTATATTTTGGAGGTTGAGCTATGCTCAAGGAAAGACGAAACCAGGGTACCATCGCCCTACTGGTAATTTCTCTTATTTTTCTAGTTGTTGCTGCAGTGATGGGCTTTATCCAATACCAAAAAGTCAACACCAAGACTGCCTATGACCGAAATAGCGAGTCTGGATCAGATTCAGCAGTCTATGCTGAAGTGTCATATATTTTCCCAGAGGCCCTGATTGAAGTAGAAGATAATACTCAAGTTTGGCTGGTTGCTTACCAAGACGGATATGTTGGTCTGCAGGCTAAAAAAGGGGACAAGCAGATTGCCCAGCTCTTGGAAAAAGAGAAAAAAGGCGAGCTGGAAAAAAATCCTGTCCGAATCGTTGGCTCCTACGTTAATGCTAACTCCCCTAAAAAAAATCAGGGATATATCTCTAATTATGGCAGCCTCGTTCGCGGTCTCCTAGCAGACAATCCCGAAGTCATCACAGTAATGTCAAGCAGCTCCTATATCTCTATCACTGAATTTGAATCTGACAATCTTGCATTCATGTTCTACATTCTGTTTTTGCTTGGACTCTGTGTTGTCTTTGTCGTCATTGCAATCATCGGTCGTAAGAAAAATATTGCTGCTTATGAAGAAATCTACGCAGCCTATCCAGAGGCCAAGGACAATCTCAATATCCTGCTGGAGCAAGCTTCTTTCCACGACGATGTGCTGAAAATTGCTGTTTATAAAGACCATCTCATTACCTACTATCGAGGTTTCAAGGCGATTGATCTCAAACAGGTCGTCCATCTCTACCACCACATTCTCACCATGCATCGCGGCTTCGTTGCTTCAAACAGAAACTCAACCTTAGTTGCTATTCGAAACAATCAAAAGAAATACCAAATGCCTTTTAAGAATATTGGTAAAACAACAGACACCAAACTCCAGTCAACCTTTGACTATCTCTACAACCACTTTCCTCATATCAGATTGGGAGTGTAATAGCACATAAAACTCAAGCTAGATTTTCCAGCTTGAGTTTTTTATATAAAAACAGGAGCAGGATACAATCCCAGCTCCATTTTTTTATGATATGCTTGTCAGAACGTTTTTCGGTAGATTACTTGCCTTCTTTTTCCCTTCTGCGCTTGGCCAAGGCACTGTTAATCTTCTTAGTCTTAAGATTTGTATCCAAGTAAAGAAAGAGCCATACAAAGAGATAAATCAGAATAAAATCTAGCCAAAAATGCCAGCTGGCAATTAAAAATCCCCAGTTATTATAGACCATGAAACAGCATACTAGGACTGCGACCGCAGCAAAGCGCAGTAACATCGAGACTAAAAAAGAGAATCGGTCTTCAAGAGTTTTTAACATTGAAGTGATGATTCCAATCAAACCGCTCATCACCATGACACTGATGATATTACTAGTTGTGGGCGGATGTTTTTGAATAGAGAAAGCAAGGGCAATCAGATAGACTGCACTCCCTGTCTGGATGCCCATTAATATAGCGTGTAGACATTTTTTTATACTCATCACTTACCTCCTAGATTCCCAGATATTCCATCAAGAGTTTGACATAACGACGGCTGACTTCGGTCTTGATTTGATTGGTCAGCTTGGCAGTCATATTGCCAGAAAAACTGTCAGACAAAGACTCCAGATGGTCAATATTGATGACAGCATGCCGGGAAACCTGGATAAAGTTCGAGCTGCTAATCCGCTGCTGAAAGCGAGTCAAGGTCTCTGTCGTCTGGTAAATGCCTTCTCTGCTGTAAATCATCAAAGTTGTCTGGTTGATGTCTGCTAGGATAATATCTTCAGTCTTCAGCAAGATAAGCTTATCGTCCGACTTGATAGGCAGGACACCACTTGGCCCAGCCTTGTACTGCTCTAAATAATCTAAGATGGACTTGGCTTCTGCCGCTAACTGGTCTGCCTTGACCACAACCAGCGGATCCTTGGAAGAAATGGTCGGATCTGTTTCAAATTTTGCTTGCAAGAGGAAGCTCCCTATTCACATTCTATTGTAGTTTCAGCCGGCGGATGACAATCAGATTTTGCACTATCCAAATAAGCGCTGTTGCAACTAAAACTACTCCAACTATATAGAAAGTTTCTGTCCTTGTCAAGAGCTCCTGCCATTCAATGCGAATTCCCATTGTTTTTTCAAAAGCTGCTTGTGACTGGCTGCTATTAGCAAAAGTATCTGCTAGACTTTCTTTCATGAGAACCTGTCTGAAAAGAGATGCCATGTAGTTAGAAGGCGTAAGCTTCATCAGGTTTTGCGCCATATTCGGCAAGGTTCCAATGGGGATATAGGTACCCACTAGAAAACCAGAAGTTGCTCCGACTACTGTCGCCAATTTCCCTAAACTATCCACTGATTTGAAGCATTGAACAATCAGAGCATTTATCAGTGTGGCCAAGAGGCTGTTTAAGAGCATCAGAAGAACCAGGTAAGGAAGGATTCCCCACTCAAAGGAAATGTTATCCGCTAGCGTAAAATAGCTGAGCATAAAGGCAAACATAATGACCTGCATCAAAAAGCCGATAATGACAGAGCTGACAAGATAACTAAGCTGCAAGCCCCATGGTCCCAATTCTGTGATAAAGAGGTCGTCTGTCACCTTCCGCTCCCGATCTTCGACCTGCCGAGAGAAAGCTGCTAGGGTGGTCGTTAATCCTGTAACTGCCAACACACCACCAATCAGCCACAAGTCCATCAGCTGGCTGGAATGGTCTTTGTAATTATTTTTCAAAAAAACGATATAAAGCACAAAGGGAATAATGGCTCCGAAGAGGGACAAAATTACCCCACTGCGGTTGCGGAAATAAAGTAAAAAATTACGTTTTATCAAAGCGAGCATATTAGCGTACCTCTCTTCCTGTCAGTGCCATAAAGGCATCGTCCATGGTTCCAGGTTGGAATTCAAATTGTTCAATATAGGGACCAGCCTGAGCCAGTAAGGTCAGAGCTTCTTGAGTCGTTTTAGGGTGGAGGATAAATTCCCCTTCCTTGACTTGCTCCCAAGCGCAGCCTCTTGGCAAGCTTTTCTCTAAACCTGCTGCATCTTGACTTAAAATCCGTAAGACATTGCGGGCATAGTTTTCCTTAATCTGGTCTGCAGAGCCTTGGGCAATGACCTGACCATGATCTACGATATAGATCTTATCTGCATCATCAGCTTCATTGAGATAGTGGGTTGTCAAGACAATGGTCATCTGCTCTTCTTTCTGAATTTGTTTGAGTAGGCTCCAAATACTCTCCCGAGTCTGAATGTCCAGGCCTGTCGTAGGCTCATCCAGAAAAAGCAGGTCGGGACTGTTGAGCAGGGCTCGCGCAATGTCCACCCGACGCTTTTGGCCGCCAGAAAGTGTCCCGTAGTGCTGGCTGGTGAAGGCTGACAAGCCCAGCTGAGAGACCAAGCGTTCGATTCTACCTGTCGGCATCTCCTTGTACTGCTTGGCTCTGATAGTCAGATTTTCCAAAACTGTCAGCCGGGCGTCCAACACACTGTTTTGGAAAACCACACCCAGCCTAAGCTTTTCAGCATAGCAAATCTGCCCTGAAGTCGGCCGCAAGAGACCTATCAGCATCTGAATGGTCGTGGATTTTCCTGCGCCATTAGGGCCTAGAATAGCTGTAAAACTGCCTCTCTCAATCTGAATATTCAGATCATTAACTGCCACCTTATCGCCATAAATCTTGCTAAGATTTCTTGTTTCTACTAACATGATCTTTTCTCCTTTTCTTAACTTCTGAGACTATGATAGCAAGTCTTTTTTGAAAAATCTCAACTTTTTGGACAAGCGGTAAAATGAGGGAGATGAGAGGTGAAAATCCAGACGTCAAAAAATCCCCGACCATTCGGTCAGGGAAGTTTATTAGCGGGCGACAATCTTGCGGTAACTGCGTGAAGTCAGTAAGAAAACTAAAATATAGGTCAGGAGGAAGACTCCGCAAGTTGCAAGTGTTGTCTGAATTAAGAGAGGAAGATTGGTCACACCCAATAGGGCAACTATCAAGCGCAGCATATGAAAGACCGCTGCTACATGTAGAAAAGCAAAGATGAGAGGTAGGAAGAAAACAGTCAAGATCTGCTTGCGAATGGTACTTCTAGTCTGCTTTTCATCTAAGCCAACCTTTTGCAAAATGATAAAGCCATCTCGGTCTTCATATCCTTCAGAGATTTGCTTATAGTAAATCACGAGAACGGCCCCTAGGAGGAAGATAACGGAAAGGAAGACACCGATGAAGAGCAAGGTTCCAGTAAGTTCTTGATAGCTCTTTTCTGCGCTGTAACGGTCACTAGCCATTGCATAGCTACCATCTTGAGCTTGTTCCTGATCCAAAAAGTCCCTCAACCCCAGCTGGACTTGCTCAATAAACTTTTTACTGTCCTTAGTCTCTGAAGTAACTCCAATGTAGTAGTAATGATCCACATCAAGATTAACCTCTTTGCTATCATTGACCACCATATAGAGACCCTGTTCCATGGCCACATCATTTGGATTAGGGATTTCCCCATGAGTGAAATTCGACGATAAAAGCTGCTTAATCTTCCAGTCCTTTCCATTCACTCGGAGAGGCTTGTCCTTATTTAAAGAAATATTTTTTCCATAGACAAGAGTTTCATCGTCTGCCAAGTCTATCTTTTCCCCTGTCATTTTTTCATAATCCTGACGATTGATGACCGTAATCGTGCCTGCAGACTTGGTCAAGATACTTGTATCCGACTCTAGCTCTCTTTGCATTGGAACTGTCACATCATTACCAGCCAGTTTCGTAATGAAGGCTGATTGGTAGAGATAGGTAGTATAGCTTGGCTTCTTCAGATCTGTGTCCTGAGCAACTTGCTGAACCTTGTCCAACAGAGCCTCCTTCTGATCGGTCGATTTCGGCAAGACGACGCTGACATTGTAATCCTTTGGATGCAAGGTTGTAATATAATCCTGACCTCCAACATAGATATTGATTGTACCAACCAGAGTCACTAAGAGCATGGTAGATAGAATGGAGATAGTTGCCAATCCTGCTGCATTTTTACGCATCCGCGAGATGAGATTGGAAACAGAAATGAAATTCTGCGTTTTATAGTAGTAACCTTTGCGCTTTTTTAGAAATTTCAATAGTGTAATTGAACCTGCATTAAAAAGCAGATAGGTTGCTAGGATAACCATGATCACGGCTATAAAGAAATTGCCGATAGCAGCGACAGGCTTGGTAACGGTCAAAGCCATATAATAAGCCACACCCATGAGCAGGAGACCCAGCAAGGTTTGCAGCAAAAGGAAGCGTCCTTTCTTCTCACCTGCTTTCTTTTCTTTCATTAGGTTAAGAGAGCTATAGCGTAGAAGGCGCGTAGAGTTGAGCAACAAAATCACCGCAAAAGCGACACCCAGACTAGCTAGAGTCATCCCGACGTTCTGCCATTGGAAGGTCGAGTCAAGAACTGCCGGCAGTCCCATCAATTTCAAAAGGACTGCGTAGAGCATCTTATCTAAAGCTAGGCCAGACAAGATACCCAGACCAACTGTAGCCAGATAAAAGACACAGAGTTCAAAGAAGGTCATGACTAGCAGATGCTTTTTCTCCATGCCCAGCAGACTATAGACTCCCAACTCTCTCGAACGGTTCTTCATAACAAAGCTATTAGCATAGGTAATGAGGATGAGGACGGCAATCTGAATGACATGGATACCAAACTGCAAGGTCATGCGAGCTGCCGAACCGCCATAAGAGGTCTCCATATTAGGGCTATGAGCCAGTGAAACAAAACTATACAAAATCGCTGTTGCCAGTACCGTCGCCAAAGCAAATGGATAATACAAACTGCGATTTTTAACCAGGTTTGACAAAGCTAGTTTACTCGTTAGTTTGAACATAATTGCCCACCTCACTTGCCATAACTGTCAGAGTATCAGAAATCTCTTGGAACATCTGCCGCTCGGTCTTGTCACCACGGAAGATTTGATTGTAGAGAATCCCATCCTTGATAAAGAGCACCCGCTTGGCGCGGCTAGCCGCTGCCGTTGAGTGGGTCACCATGAGAATGGTCTGACCGCGGGCATTGATGTCGTCAAAGACATCCAGCAACGCAGCCGAAGACTTAGAATCCAAGGCTCCCGTCGGCTCATCCGCCAGCAGAATCTCAGGGTCTGTGATGATGGCCCGAGCCACTGCAACCCGCTGCTTCTGACCACCGGAAATCTCATAAGGAAACTTCTCTTGCAGCTTGTTAATCCCCAGCTCATTGCAGGTTGTGACCAGCTTTTGCATCATTTCAGTAATGGGACGGCGAGAGAGGACCAGTGGCAGGAGAATGTTGTCTTTGACCGACAGGGTATCCAACAGATTGAAGTCCTGAAAGACAAAGCCTAATTTCTCCCGGCGGAAGCTGGAAGCCTGGCTGTTTTTGATGGTTGCCGTGTCAGTTCCGTTGAGAAAGACGCGACCCTCAGTCGGCTTGTCCAGCATGGCTAAGATGTTGAGCAAGGTGGATTTCCCAGAACCTGACTCCCCCATGATGGCGACATATTCGCCTTTTTCTACCGTAAAGTGAATGTCTTTCAAGGCCTCTACTTGGCTGCCCTGAAAGCGGGTTTTATAAATCTTTTTCACGTGTTGTACGTCTAATAATGTCATCTTTAATCCTTTCTGTCTAGCAGGCACCTATCAAAGCCCTGCTTTTAGCAGCATTTATAAACTGCCTCCTAATTGATAAGTCTATTTTATCTCAACACCAACCGCCCTGCCATAACCTAAGCTTACATTTTAAAGTGCAATCTTACACTTTTGTAAGATAAGATGAGCTTTATTTTACCCAAAAGGCAATCAAAGCAATTAGCCAAAGGTGGGCTGGATAGAATATATAGAAGAAATATTTGCTCCACTTGCTGCTGGATCCTCGCTCACCATTGTAGAAGTGCAAGAGAGGAAGAACACTGATAAAGAGCCAGTCTGAATTATAGAGCAGCATTGATAGTGTGTCCTGCAAGGTTGGATAAATTTGAATACTCATGGCAAAGAGAATTCCCGCCCAAACTACATAGGACAAGTTTCTGAAAAAGACTTGATTTCTAAAAAGGTAGGTCAAGAGCATGAAAGGAAGCAGAGCCATGCCGCCTTCGCTAAAGAGAAGCCCAGCCAGCAAGACTAATACTCCTGCCGTCAGCCGCAAACCACGCTTCTGCTCCTTAGCAGCTCCTCCATTGTCAGAAAAGCCAAAGAAAAGACTCAGCATGAGGACCCCGCAGGCCAAGGTCAGGAAGATATTGTGAGTGAGGTAGATGCCCTTTTCCTGAAAGAGGAGCGTCAGGATACAGTTTCCTGTCTGCATCAGGGCTGCCCAAAAGAAGAGCCGCATATTGTAAGCCAGGCGGTTGCGAGTGTGGAGAAAACCTTCCACTGCCATGAAGGCAAATGCTACTCCGACACAGCGGGTTAGGGCATGTAAGACACCATCCCAGCCGTCCGGCACCAGCCCCGGTATCTGACTGATATGGTCAAAAACCATAAGAAATGCCATGAAGAGCTTCAACTGAAAAGCATTCAAACCTTTTGATTTCATTTTTCTGTCTCCTTCTTATTTCTTGCCTCTATGATAATAAAAAAGAAAGGCCGGTACCATAACCTAACCTTTCATTTGCTAGTTTTATTCTTACAATTTTGTCACTTTTAAAAATCATGCAGGAGCATCCGTCAAAAATAGCACAAAACCTAGTGGCTTTTATGCACACTTTCAGCTGTCTGCAACTGTCCTAGAAAGCCTTTGACTGCCTTTCTGTCTGCTTCCGTTCCAGAGCCCTCTATGTTACGAATATGGCGAAGACCATACTGCTCCACTATCTTATCCGTCGCCCCGCAAAAGGTCCGCGGATAACGCTTCTGATTGCCATTGATGACAAAGCCTTTGATTAGATGTCTGTTCTTTCTGATGAAGCGCTTGGTCGTCCACGGAATCTGCCCTGCTCCGCTATTTCTGCTGACTAAAATACAGGGCTCCTCTAGCTTTTTCCAGACTGACTGGCTAGGCAGTCCCAGACTTTTAGCAAACTTCTTACCCAAACCAGTCAGACTATCATAAACCACTACTAGCAACTTTCTTCCTCCTACTCAAAGATCAATTTCTTCTCAGGAAAGGCGATGGAAACCGTCGTTCCCTGACCAACTTGAGAGTCTATAGCAATCTTGTGTCCCAACTGGTCAGCAATTTTCTTGGACAGATAAAGACCTAAGCCTGATGACTGCTGGGTCAAACGACCGTTGTAACCTGAGAAACCACGCTCAAAAACCCGCAGCAAATCAGCATTTTGAATCCCCAAACCCGTGTCCTTAATGTAGAGGCTGCCCTCGTGAAAATAAATCTCTATGCTGCCTTCTTTGGTGTATTTAAGACTATTGGATAGGACCTGCTCCAAAATCACTAGAAACCACTTTTTATCAGTGACAATCGTGTGGTCTAGGTCATGAAGATTGAGGCTGAGTCCTTGCTGAATAAAGAAAAGAGCGTATTTCTTGACTACTTCTATGACCAAATCAGCCAGATTTTCCTGCTTCAGCACTAGATCGTCATGGAAGCTTTCTAGACGGAGGTACTGGAGCACCAGATGAACGTAGGACTCAATTTTAAAGAGCTCCTGCTCCAACTGAGACTTGGTTTCCTTATCCTTCAAGTCTCCAATCAAGAGCGAGCTGGCTGCAATAGGTGTCTTGACTTGATGAACCCAAAGAGTATAGTAGTCCAGCAAATCATTGTATTTTTCCTGCTCAACCAAGAGCTGATTCTTCTGCTCGTACTCCAGCTCTTCCACTCGTTCCTGCAAAAGCTTTTCTAGAGGAGTCTGAGCCTGAGCAGATGCCTGCAGCTTCTGGCTGCGATAGCCCTTAAAGGACGTCCAAGCATCTGCTCCGATAAACAAGAAAGACAGAAAAGCCAGCAAGAGCGCGACATATTCCAGCAGACTGCGGTAAGTATCAAAGACAAAGGCAAAGAGCAGAATAAAACCTAGCAGCAAAATCAGCAGAGCTAAAAAAAATCGCCGCGAATAAAGGTAAGACTTAAGAAAGAAAAATTTATCCTGTATGTCCATTGATGAGACCGTATCCTATTCCTTTTTTGGTTTCGATGAAATTCTTCAGTCCGTGCTCTTCAAGCTTCTTACGCAGGCGAGCCACATTGACCGATAGGGTATTGTCATCGATGAAAAAATCGCTGTTCCAGAGTTCCTTCATCAGATCATCACGCGCTACGATACCATCTGCGTGCTCAAAGAGGACCCGCAAAATCTGAAATTCGTTCTTGGTCAAGGTCACCACTTTCCCATCAAAAACCAGATCTGTCGACTTGAGATTAAGAATGACACCCTGGTGCTCCAGGAGACTCTGGTCGTTTCCAAACTCATAGGAACGGCGCAGCAAGCCCTGAACCTTAGCCAGAAAGACATTATTGTCAAAAGGTTTGGTCACATAGTCATCTGCCCCCATATTGATAGCCATGACAATGTCCATGGACTGATCGCGAGAAGACAGAAACATGATGGGCACCGTTGAAATCTTGCGGATTTCCTGACACCAGTGATAGCCGTTAAATAAGGGCAGGCCGATATCCATCAGCACCAGATGCGGCTCCTCTCGAACAAAGACAGTCAGCACATCCATAAAGTCCTCAACTGCCACTACCTGAAAGCCCCATTGTTCCAGCATTTTCTTAATCATTTGACGGATGACTGGATCATCTTCTACTAGTAAAATCTTGTGCATCTTTCCCTCCCGATTACTTGCTAGTAACATTATACCAAAAAATGCTTTTGCTTGTTTATCATCCTCAGTCTAAGGTAGGATTTTTCTGGAAAAGAGAAATTCTATCAGAAAAATATGCTATACTAACTAGTAGAAATCGGAGATAAAACATGAGCAATATTTTTACTTACCTTGAAGAAGTTCAGCATGACAGCATTTATGATAAAGCTTTCAATGAACTGGATCTGCTAGTTCTGACAGAGATGACCTACTTGCCTTTTGACCAACTGGTGCACGAGGACATGTCCCCCTACTGCGACTGCCGGCTGCTGGATTTGGCCGATCAAGTACCGCGCGACCTCTCCATGATGGTCAGCAAAAACCGACTGAAACTGCTAGATTTGGCCGCAGCCTCTACCCGCTTTAAAAATCTAAAATTGATGGGCTATGTCAATGATGTTGACCAAGATATCCAGAAGCAATTCGCTGCCTTGACTTTCAAAATCAAGCCTGATACCTATGTCCTGGTCTTTCGGGGTACGGACGACTCCATTGTCGGCTGGAAGGAAGACTTCCACATGACTTATATGGACCAGATCCCTGCTCAGAAAATGGCTGAGCGCTATCTGCAAAAAGCCTTAGAAAGTCTATCAGGTAGCTTTATTCTAAGCGGTCATTCTAAAGGAGGCAATCTGGCTTCCTATGCAGCCAGTCAGATGGAAGCATCGCTCCAAGACCGTATTGAAGCCATCTACAGCTATGACTCTCCCGGTCTCAATCACTCTGTCACCGAAAGCAATGGCTATCAGGCCATGGTTGAAAGGATGAAGCGCTACCTGCCTCAAAACTCCATCGTCGGCATGATGCTGGAAACACCTAAGGAAGCAAGGATTGTCAAAAGCAGTGCCATCGGCGGCTTTGCCCAGCACGATACCTTTTCGTGGAAAATCAAGGGAGACTCTTTCCTATTGCTGGATACACTAGATGCAGAGAGTCTGCAGATAGACAAAACGTTTAAAAATTGGGTGAGCACCGTTTCAGATGAAGAACTTAAAGACTTTTTCGACCTCTTTTTCGGACTGATTTTGGATGCTGGTATCCAGTCTGTCGACGAACTGTCCAATGTTGAAAACTTTAACAAAGTTCTCGATATCCTGAAAAATGCTCAATCTCTAACAGACCAAGAACGTGACATGCTGCTGCGCTTGTCCAAGCTCTTGCTGGATATGCGTGTCCAAAGCTGGAAGGACTCCATTAGCTTGCCTAAGCCTTCTGCTATTGGCAAGGATATCCGAGAAAACCTATCACGCTGGAGCAAGCAGTTGCCTTTCGGCCAGTCTGAGACTGACAAAAAGGAAGACACTGCCGCAGAGGTTCAAGAGTAAAATCACAAATCTCTTCTATAGCTTGGCTAAGGGAAGACTTGACCTATCCATACCAAAAACAAAACAAGCTCTTATCTTGACAGCTTGTTTTTTCTTTGTTAGAATGTAACAAATCCATTTACAACTAAATAGTGATAAAAATCAGAAAGGAATCCATCATGAAATCTATCAAAGGAATCGCCCTTATTGCTCTTAGCATACTCCTGACCATCTATGCTTGGGCTTCAGCTGGAATGACCAACTTTATTGTACCCGGTTTGGCCTTAACAACCCTTTCGCTGACCTTTTTACTTGCGACTCGGAATGCACTTTTGGAAAAATGGTTCCATGGCATCGAAAAGATGTATGCTTATCATAAGTTTACAGCTATCTTTTCCGTCGTCCTGCTTGCTCTCCACAATGTTGCTATGGGTGGTAGTCTCTGGGGATCTCATCTGGCAGCCCAGCTTGGGAACGTCGGCATCTATCTATTTGTCAGCATTGTTCTGGTGGCCTATCTTGGCAAGCACATCAAATATGAGGCTTGGCGCTGGATTCACCGCTTTGTCTATTTGGCCTATATCTTTGGTCTCTTCCATGCTTATATGCTGATGGGCGGTCGACTCCTAACACCAACCTTGCTGGGTTTCGTAGTCGGATTCTACGCTATCATCGGTTTAGCTTCTGGCTTTTACATCATCTTCCTCTATCAAAGTTTGGCCTTTCGCCATCTGGGAAAAATCATGCAGGTCAAACGCCTCAACCACGATACCGTGGAGCTCAAAGTTCAGCTCAGTCAAAAGCTAGACTATCAGTATGGGCAGTTTGCCTTTGTCAAGATTTTCCAAGAAGGATTTGAAAAAGCGCCACATCCCTTCTCTATCTCTGGCGGTCATGACAATATCGTCTACTTTACTATCAAGAACTCTGGAGACCACACTAAGAAACTTTATGACAAGATCCAAGAGGGAACCAAGGTCACCATTGACCGAGCTTATGGTCACATGATTCTTGACCAGGGGCAGGAAAAACAAATCTGGATTGCGGGTGGGATTGGCATTACACCCTTCATTTCCTATATCCGTGAAAATCCTAATCTGAATCGTCCAGTCAGCTTCTACTACGCTTATACCGGAGCAGAAAATGCTGTTTACCTAGACCTACTCAAAGACTATGCAGCTAAGAATCCGCAGTTCAACCTTCATTTGGTTGATAGTAAGGTCTCTGGCTATTTGGACTTCAAGAATTATCCTTTGGACGACAAAACTACCGTCTTCATGTGCGGACCTGTCAAGATGATGGATAAACTAGCCAACGAATTTAAAAAGACCAATCCTAAAGCAGTTCTGGTCTATGAAGGTTTTAAGTTTAAATAAAGAAACCAAAAAGAGGAGTTCAATCCTCTTTTTTAGTCTATTTGGATTCAACAGATTTTGAAAAAGATCAATTTTGTATCACTCAATATCCAAAAATAGACTTTTCAAACTACAAAAATATACGGAAAAAATTAATTCCAATTAGAATGAGCAAGAAAATAGAAAATCCGATAAACAAATATTTAAAATACTTTTCATTGCTATAGTAAACCATCATACTTGAGCCGACGGGAAATATTTTTTTCAAGTCTAGACTTCTATCCGAGCCGTAAACATAGTCACTTGAAAAGACATCTTTTTGGATTCTTCCTGAAGATGCAGGGATAAACTGTTTATACTCAAGTCTTTGTCGATATTGTTTTCCACGGACAGTATAATCTACAAGAGGCAAGGCTACCTGTGGTGGCTCACCATGGCGAGTATAGATGGAACTGTTATATCCTACTACTTTGCCTGATATTAAAGATGTAGATTTACTTCTAATAGAAATTTCTTTTCGATAGTGAAGATAGAGTGGAAAAACAATAACTAGCCAGAGTAGCCCAAGCACCACAATCATAAACATAGGATTCATTACTATCTCCTTCGTTACTTTGATATTCAATACATATTGTATCAAAATTTTCATCGATACCAAATCCTCTATAAGATATCCTTTTGGTCTCAAAAAAATTATCGTTTTTCGATATATTTTTCTTGAAATACAATAAAAAATAGATTATAATAAGCATAAAAGGAAAAGAAAATCTACTGCCGGCTGATTTTCGATAGAGGTAAGCATCATGAAAAAGATTGAATTAAAAAATAACTCTTTGCTCAAAGATATTGTTACTCTATTAAACCTTATCATAGTGGGTTATACTGCTATTCTGGTCTTTCTTACTATCCTAAGTGTGATTTCTTACACCGGTCTTTCCGACAGGCTGGGAATAAAGCTCAATGTTCAATTTCTGCCCTCAGTTGATTTTTCAAATTGGTGGAGTGTTTTAGCCTTTTTTATAAATCTTCTCACAGCTTCTTTGACTATTTATCTCATCTATCTTGCTCGTAATTTCATCAAAAATTTGATTGGTGGAAAGATTTTTGATTCATCAAACACGCAACTAGCTGATAAGGCATGGAAAGTCTTTTTGGCTCTGACTTTTCTTTCCGTTAAGGTTGCTACATCAGGCAATCCCATTGCCCTCCCCTTCTCTTTTAACGCCAGTATGAGCTTTACACCTCTCTTGGGCGCTCTGATTATTTGGCTGATGATGAAAATTCTAGAAAAGGGGATTGATATAGCTGAAGAAAATGAATTTACCATCTAGGAGGCTGCTATCATGATTATCGTTAATCTTGATGTCCAGCTGGCCAAGAAAAAGATGAAACTAGGTGAACTGGCCGATATCATCGGTATTACCAACGCCAACCTTTCCATTCTCAAAACGGGCAAGGCCAAGGCTATCCGCTTTAGCACCCTCAATGCTATCTGTCAAGCCCTTGATTGCCAGCCCGGAGACATCCTAGAATTTACAGATGATGAAGAATAAAAAAACTCCCGTCTTAGCCGATTCCATTCAGCTAGGAGGGGAGTTTTTATTTGCCTATTCAATCATTTGTGTTTCGGCTAGTTTCTTATACCAGTGAGCGGATTTCTTCGGATAGCGTTCCTGCGTTTCGAAGTCTACGTAGAATAAGCCGTAACGCTTTTCATAACCGTTAGACCAAGAAAAGACATCCATCAGAGACCAGATAAAGTAGCCCTTGACATTAGCCCCGTCCGCAATCGCATCGGATAAGACTTCCAGATGCTGCTTGACGTAATCAATCCTAGCATCGTCGTAAACCGTATTGTCCACAAATTCATCCTTATAACCCAGACCATTTTCTGTGATATAAATCTTCTTGTAGTTGGGATAATCCTTCTTAATCCGCATGATCTGATCATAAAGACCTTGTGGATAGATAATCCAATCCCAATCAGTTTTTGGTATATGGGTTGGAGATTCTCTGCGCCCTACACCCTTAATCTGGTACTTGGAGCTTCCCTTTTCGCCTTTTCCGTTATGGATAATTTCTGTTTCACCGTCAAAGTCGCGCATCCAGTCACTCATATAGTAGTTGATGCCAAGGAAGTCATTGAGGTCTTTAGCTGCTTCTAGAGCTGCAAAGTCTTCATCTCGTAGATCCAGCTGACCACCATTGACCTTAAGGATATGATTTACTCCTGCCAGAGTTACATCTGAATAGTGCCCCAGATAAGTCGCATCTAGGATAAACTTGTTATGGATAATATCTTCCAACTCTGCTGCTCTGACATCTGCTGGATTTTCTGGATCGTAAGGATATTTTGTCGGAAGTGCATGAACAACACCGATTTCACCCTTGTAGCCCTTGTCCTTATAAAGCTTAACGGCACGGGCATGAGAGAGCATCATGTTGTGATGGGATTGGAAAACCTTGGCTAAGTCATACTGAATCCCCGGCGGGAATTTCCCAACCAAGTACTGGCCATCACCAATAGGACCAATTTCGTTGAAAGTCGTCCAATAGCGAACTTCTGGAAATTCTTCAAAACAGAAAGCCGCATAGTCCACAAAGTGCTCAATATTTTCCCGATTGAGGAAATCTCCATTTGAATGAAGAGCCTCTGGTGTATCAAAGTGGTGGAGGGTCACAAAAGGTTCTACATGACGCTTGTGGCATTCTGCGAAAAGATTATGGTAAAACTCTACACCTTTTGGATTGACCTCGCCATAGCCTGTCGGGAAAATCCGTGACCAAGCAATGGAAATCCGAATACCATTGACACCATATTCTTCAGCCAATTTCAGATCCACAGGGTACTTGTGGTAAAAGTCGCTGGCAGGTTCTGCCGTGTACCAGTAGTTATCCTCTAGGTATTTATCCCAGGCAACAGGTCCTTTTCCATCTGTGTGGGTTGCTCCCTCAGCTTGATAGGCTGCTGTGGCACCACCGAAAATAAAATCTTTAGGTAAGGTTTTTGTCATCTTATTTTCCTTTCAATAGCATTTGAGATGAAGGCAAGCTTGATGATATTCTTATCAAGTTGCTTCATCTCACATAAACAGATTTAGTTGTTGAATTGCTCCTGAACGAAGGCTAGCGCTCCTTTGCCATCACGGGTGAGTTTGATGTATTGGCCGCCTTCAGTCTTAGCCAGCTTGATACCCAATTTATCAGTTTCCGCCTTCATGTCTTCAAAGTTGGAGGCAACTTGAGGAGCCAGGATAACCAGGTCAAACTCAGGCAGCATTTCACGGTGAGCACCGTAGCCACCCGCTGCTGCCTTGACAGGAACATTGTATTCAGCTGCTGCTTTATTCAAAGCGTTGGCCAGCAATCCGCTGGTACCGCCACCTGCACAGAGCACCAGAACATTGGTTTCTTCGCTAATATTGTTTTGCGCTGTAGCTTCTTCCTCCACTCCTGCTTTTTCAAGGATAGCGTCCGCTTTAGCAGTGTTAAAGTTAGCTGCTACTTTTTCTTTAAGAGCATCGTTAGCTTTGCCGGAACGTTCTTCTTCTAGGATTTGTTCGTCATAAACCTTGACAAATGGATAGTAAATAATCACATCCACTACGACAAGGAGGGCTGCAAGAACAAAGGACAGAAGTTGGAAGTTGGTACCCAGCACGATTCCCAGAGGTCCAGGTGTCACCCAAGGAAGGTTGGCTGAGAAGGAGTTCATGTTTAAAGTATCAACAAAGAATTTGAAAATCCATACGTTTGCGATAGGTGCAAAGATAAATGGAATAAAGAAAATCGGATTCAGTACGATTGGAGCACCAAAGAGAATGGGCTCATTGACACCAAAGAAAGTTGGGACAACAGATGCCCGTCCAATTGCACGGTTACGCTCTGACTTACAGATCCACATGAAGAGGAATGGAACAATCAAGGTCGCACCAGTACCACCCATGGTAACGATGAACATTTGAGTACCAGAAGTGATGACCTTATCCGCATGCTGACCAGCTTGTACCAGAGCCAAGTTGGCATCGATATTGGCATAAGTAATGGCAGCAATGGCAGGCTCAACGATAGATGGACCGTGAATTCCCACAAACCAGAAGAAAGCATAAGCACCAAAGATAAGTGTGATTCCCAGATAGCCATCTGCCGCTGAGAAAAGCGGAGCGAGAAGTGTTCCGATGGATTCAGCAACTGTTACTCCCAGACTTGCTTTAACAAGCAGTTCCAAACCGTAGAGCAGAACGACTGAGACAGTAAATGGAATCAAGTCTTTAAATACTTGCGAGATATTTGGTGGAACTTCTTCTGGCATGCGAATGGTGACATTATTTTTCACACAAACCTTGTAGACATTAACCGTAACGAAGGCTGCGATGAAGGCTGTCAAAAGACCTTTGGTTCCCATGAAGGCAGTCAGGAAGCCACCTTCCTTGGCAGGTTCAGCCGCCATGAGGAGGAAGCCGACCATAGAAGCCAGCATAGTAGACAAGAAGTTAATCTGGTTTGTCGCAGGCAGGTCGCGGTTGACAGAGTCTGTCAAAGCCTTTGCAGTGGTCCCTCCCACAAAGAAAGCCAGAATCCCCATCGAATAGCTATAAGGGGTCATTAGGAAAGTTTCAATGTCCTTAGACCAGTGAAAGCCCCAAGCATTTGGCACATAGGCAATCAAGATAAAGATAGATGAGAAGAGGATGACTGGCATACCAGCGATAAAGCCATCCCGAATGGCACGGAGATAGATATTCCGAGAAATCTTCTCAAAGAAAGGCTTCCCTTTCTCAATAAGTCCGATGAGTTTATTCATTATTTTACTCCTCTTTTGTATAGTTCAATCAAATGGTGCATCATATCTTTTAGCAAGATGGTAGTCATTAGGTGATCTTGGCCGTGCATCATGGTCACACTGTAAGCCAAGTCCTCACCAGCAGCTTCTTTTGTCAAGAGACTGGTCTGAGCATGGTGAGCTTCAGCGATGCAACCATTGGCTTCTTCCACCAAAGCATCTGCCTTAGCAAAATCCCCAGCCTCTGCTGCTTTCAAAGCTTCTAGGAGCTTGGAGCGAGCGTCACCAGCGTAGGCCACAATTTCAAAACCGAGCAATGTTACTTCTTCTCTATTCATGAGAGTTCCTCCTTGTATTCTTATGTAAAATGTTATTATTGTTTTCTATTTATAAAAGGCGTTGAATATGTAATACAATATAAACCCGTTCGCTACGATATAAATCAACACCGGTCTCAGTTGCAATTACTTCATATATTCTCGTTCCAATCTCATAGGCCTTAGGATAGGAATTTTTTATGTGTGATTCCATATCTAAAAGAGAGGTATTATCATCTCGAGACCTATCTAAGTAATCTAGGAAATAACTAAGATGAACCATAAAGCGATCATAAAAATTACTATTTTCTTTCGTTCGTTCAATTTGGCTCTCTTTCAGTTCTTCTTTTACTAATTCAAGGATATTCTTTGTTCTATTAATCTTACTTGTTGGAGAAGATACATCTTCACCTTTAGCATTAATAAAATGTAAAGCAATCCTACCTACTTCATCATCAGGGAAACTGTCCAATAGTTTCGTTTTAAATATTGCTAAAGCTTCCTCAGCCATGGCATACTCTATGGGATACTCATAAGAAACATCAGGCAACCGGCTATATTGATAAGTTCCTTTTTGAACAGCATGATAAGAACAGTAAATGTGATCCGTCAATGTTACATATAAATATTCTTGAACAGAATATTCATATTTGACCACTAATGCATCAATAACATCATAAGTTACAGTTATGAAATCAAGAGGTACGTCTTTTAAAAGTGTTAAGAAATTCTCTTTAGACTCTTCTGTATTAAGACGAAACACTTTATCAACTTTACTTCCTATAATTAAGTCACCTTTCCGTTTTTGAAAAGCTATCCCACTGCCTGTGACCATCAATTCTTCATGTTTCTCATTTTTTACTAAAGCGACATTATTATTGATGATATTGACAATACGATACATCAGAACCCCCTTATCATAGAATTTGTAATAGGATTTCAGCAATCCCAGTTGAAATTTTAGTTTAAATAGTTAATAGTACCACAATAAAGAAATAAAAAGAGACCACAAACGAACTGAGGGAGATAGAAGCCAAATAACCCTCATATTCATTTGTGGTCTCGCCTAATCCAACTTAGTTACGAGCCACCTTATTTAAACTATATACATTATAACAATAAAACGAAATTTTGTAAACCCTTTCTGCTAATATTTTTTAAAAATATGATTTTTTTAATCATAAATTGTTTATAACGAACAAAAAACGTCTTAATTGTTATTTTTGTTTAAATTTGATAATACAAATTCGACAGCTCCTTTAGGATCTCGAGTTAATTGAATATATTGAGCTCCCTCGGTTGCAATTAGCTGAATTCCTAATTTGTCAGTGTCTTTTTTAATATCCTCATAATAAGTTTTGACCTGTGGTGCTAGAACAATCATATCATAATATTTCATAACTTCGTAATGAGAACCATAAGCTCCAGCAGAAGCACTGAGAGGGAGCCCCAAATCTTCAGCACCTTCTTTTAACGCATTTGCAAGCATTGCACTCGTACCAGCACCTGCACAAAGCACTAAGACTTTCACCTCTTTTTCTACATCTAGAGAGTTAGCAATTGAATCAATTTCTTTTATATCACTTTCTTCTAAATTACTTTCTTCAGTTTCTACGCTAGAATTATCCAGCTCTTGTTTAAGCAATACCTTATCATATGCTTTACAGAACGGATAATAGATCAAGAAATCTACAACTAGTAGCAAAACAGTAAATACAAAACTAATTGGTTGGAAATGGGTACTCATTAAATTCCCAATTGGACCTGGTGTTGCCCAAGGAAGGACATGCATGTAGCCATTCATTCCAAGTACCGAAATAAAGAATTTACCTAAAATAACATTAACAATAGGTGCTAAACAGAAAGGTATAAAGAAATAAGGATTTAGAACAATTGGAGCTGCAAATAGAAGAGGTTCATTAACAGCAAACATTACTGGAATAATAGAAGCCTTTCCTACCGCTTTTAATTGCTTGGATCTCATAAACAAAATGAAAATTATTGGAACAATAAATGTTGCACCTGTACCACCTAGTTCGCCAACAAAATTACCAAAATTTTCTGTTAAAGCATGATATGGATGATGACCAGCTCTAAAAAGATTTAAGTTCGCTTCTGTATTACCATACAATGCAGCTGCTAATCCTGGCTTTACAACGGAAGGCCCATGAACACCAACAAACCAAAAGAATGGCACTAAGAACCATATTAAAGATAGACCAAAATAACTTTCAGCTCCTTGAAATATTGGAGACAAGACCTTTGAAAACACTTCCGCAAATGGAACTGATAGAAAATGTCGAGTAATGACATCAATTAAAGCTGCAGCTAAAACAGAGAATGAGAAAGGAAATACATCGCGAAAATTTTGAGAAATACTTCCTGGAACTTCTTTAGGCATTTTGATGGTTATATCTTTGATAACGCAAAATTTGTATACATTAACAGTGATGAAAGCTGCTACAAAAGAGGATAAAATCCCTTTTGTTCCGAAATAATCACCCAGAAAAGAACCATCTTTTTTAGTAATAGATAATAATAGAAAACTACAAATTGCTGCTAGCATGACAGAAACTTCATTAATAACTTTACCTGCAGGCATTTTTCTATTCATATTTCCAGCTAAACAACGAGCAGTTGTTCCTGCAACAAGTAACCCTACAACTCCCATTGAATAATCATATATCTTCCATAACCAAGCTTCAAACCCAGCTGAAAGTTTAATTCCAACTAAAGGGGGAATTGCTGCACAAAGAATAAAAAGACTTGAAAATAGGATAACAGGCATTGCTGTTAAAAATCCATCTTTTATAGCGGTTAAATACGCATTAGCTGATATACGTTGAAATAATTCTTGATGCTTTTCAATACGTTTAATAATACCATTCATAATCAGAACTCCTATCTATATAATATTTTTAGTTTGGCTTACAAACTTATACCAGTAGGCCGATTCCTTAGGATATCGTTTTTGAGTTTCAAAATCTACATAAAACAACCCATATCTTTTATTGTAGCCATTAACCCAAGAGAAAACATCCATAAGGGACCAGATAAAATATCCTCTTACATTTACACCATCTTGAATTGCTCGAGCAATAGATTCAAAATTTCCTCGAAGGTAGTCAATTCTAGGAGTATCCATAATAATTCCGTCTTGAAAGTTGTCCTTAAATCCCAATCCATTTTCAGTAATATAAATTTCTTTATAATCTGGATATTCCTCTTTTATAAACATAAGTAAATCATACAATCCCTGTGGATATATAATCCAATCCCAATCTGTCTTTGGTAAATCTTCTCGTTGAACCCTCTCCCCAACACCTTTAATTCGATAGACTTGTGTGCCTTTTTCACCAGTAGTATTATAGAAAAGAGTACTTTCTCCCTCATAGGATTTAACCCAATGGCTAACATAGTTATTTATACCAAGAAAATCATTCCTTTTTGATGCTTTCTCCATCTCAATAAAATCTTTTGGATCTATATGAACTGACATTCCATTTTTCAGAAGAATTTCTGAAACTAGTTCCCAAGTTACTTGACTGTATCTTCCAAAATAAGTTGCATCTAAAAGAAAACGGACAGAAAGTGCTTCATCTACTCTAGCCGCATGAATATCATCTGGACTATCACTATAAGGATATTTTGGCTCGAGGGAATGAACAACCCCTATTTTACCCGAATAGCTACCATCTTTAAAAATATTCACAACTCGTGCATGAGCATACATCATATTATGTAGACAAGTTATCACTTTTTCAAAATCAAACTTAATCTCAGGAGGAAAAACTCCTGTTAAATATTGATTTGTAGCTAGTGGATATATTTCATTAAATGTGCTCCAATATTTGACTTCTCTGAATTCATCAAAACAGAACTTAGCAAAATTAACAAAGTGTTCAATTGTTTCACGATTCAAAAAATCTCCCTTATCAAACAAAACTTTTGGAGTATCAAAATGGTGAATAGTTACAAAAGGAGTAATACCATTCTCTATACATTCAGAAAATACAGAATGATAAAAGTCAACACCTGCTTGATTTATATCTCCATACCCATCCGGAAATATTCTGCTCCAAGCTATTGATAATCGAAGGCTATCAATATTAAATTTTTTGCACAAAGCAATATCCACAGGATATTGATGATAAAAATCACTCGCTGGTTCTGCTGTATACCGACCTTTTTGTTCCAGAAAAGTGTCCCACGCAACAGGGCCTTTGCCATCCTTATTAGTAGCACCCTCGGCTTGGTATGAAGCCGTAGCACCACCCATTATAAAATCTTTCGGTAATTGAAACATATGTTCCCTCCTTAAAATTAAGACCATAGTACCGATGATAGCGACATTAACAGGGTAGAGATTCCTCCTTTCTACAATAAAAAGAGACCACAAATAAATTAAGCTAGAATACTTAATTTATTTGTGGTCTCGCCTAATGTTACGATCCACCCTATTAAATTCAAATTTATTTTACTACATTTCATAATGAATGTAAACTAATTATGTGATTTTTTTAACAAAAAATCAGTCGTTAGTGAACTTCCCATTCCGAAGTACCAATGACTGATCCTATTTTTAAGAAGTATCTAGATAATTCTTTTAATATAGAAACGCTTACGTAGGAATATACTCCCCTTTCTATTTTAAAGTATGAATCATTTAGATCTTCATTTTAAAATAGCACTTTAAACTCTTTCTTTCCAAGAGGTAGCTGTTTTTTGAAGAACCTTGTTGAGCTCATCAATATTTTCAAATCCAGTTGTACGAAGCCACTTGCGAGCTGCTTCTTCGCCTTGCTCAATGTAGTCTTTAACACTACCAGCCCAAGTAGCACGTCCACAAAGAACGCCGTTGAAGTTGGCACCTGACTCATGAGCGAACACAAGTGTTTCTTGGAAAAGTTTCGCAGATACACCCGCACTCAAGTAGATGTATGGAAGGTTAGTTGCCTCATCTTGTTCCTTGAAGAAGGTAGCTGCTTGTTCTTTAGTATGCACTACTTCACCATCGCCAAAGCCTTCAACATATTTGACGTTGACTGGAACTTCTACTTTCAAGACATCAATGTTGAAACGTGGATCTGAGAAGACCTTCATGGCACCAATAACCTTGTGAGGTTTCACTTTAGCGTATTCAGCGCTGGAAGCATCCGCAATCTTTTCATCGTAAGCCAAGATTTCAAGGAAGAAAGGAATATCTTCTGCCACACACTCAGAACCCACACGCTCGATATAAGCCTGCTTTTGCTGGTTGAGTTCTTCAGAGCTGTCTACATCATAGTAAAGGAGGAATTTCACTGCATCCGCGCCTTGTTCTTTGATGCGTTTTGCTGACCAAACATCCAGACAGTCTGGCAGACGCTTGGTACTAGAAGTATCATAACCTGTCTTTTCATAGGCCAATAGCAAGCCAGCATTCTTGTCCAAAGCCTTAGTAGCAGGCAGTCCATACTCAGGATCCAGAAGCATAGATGAAGCGTAAGGGGTCAGCTCTTCTGCAACCAAAACTTTCAGTTCTTCCATTTGAGCTACTGTTGGTTCTGATTCCTGGTGTTGAGCCATGAGGCGTTTCAAAGCACCGCGTTGGTCAAATGCCAAGGCAGAAATGATGCCATTCTCATCAGAGAGTTTTTCCATGTACTTGCGTTTTTGTTCTGTTAATACCATTCTTTATACCTCTTTTACTGTGATTTGATTGTATAGGCCGTCGTAGTTTGTAACATTGACATGACCGGTCATTTTTTCTTGAGCATTGAGCATGCCGAGAACATTTGCTTTCTTCAATAAGGAAGCATCATCTAAGCGAAGACTCAAAGCCGAAGAAATCCCTGCAACAGTTGAGTCTCCAGAGCCAACTGGATTGACCACTTGGATTTTAGGAATATCCACTTTATAGAAAGTGTCCCAGTGTTTGGCAAAAGCGCCATCTGCACCGAGTGATACGATGATCCACTCGATTCCTTCAAATAGCGGTTCTGAAAGGACAGCTTTTAACTCATCCAAATCTTTGGAAACCTCGCGATCCAATAACTGAGAAAGTTCCTCGTTATTTGGTTTGATGGCAGTTGGTTTCACATCTGATTTGAGCACAGCTTCCAGAGCAGCTCCAGAGCAATCCAGCACCACCTTATTACCAGCTTGATTAGCCATTTCAACCAATTGAATATAATATTCAACTGGTAAACCGGCTGGTAGACTTCCCGAGATACTAACTACCTCAGCTGATTCCATTAATGATTTAAAATGATGTAAAAAACCATTTGCCTCATCCGCTGTAATAGTCGGACCGGCTTCCAGTATTTCTGTTTGCTTGCCTTCGTGTAAGATAGCAATACAGTTTCTCGTATCTCCCGAAATGTTATAAAAGCATTGTCTAACATTAGGATGAAGGTTTTGTAATAAGAACTCTCCATTAGTCCCACCAATCAGGCCCGTCGCAGCAACATTATCTCCAATTTCTGCCAAGACCCTGGTTACGTTGAGACCCTTTCCGCCTGCTGTTTTACTGACTTCTGCAACACGATTAACAGTATCTATTTTCAATTCTTCTAAGGGATAGGAAATATCGATAGAAGGATTCATGGTCACTGTAAGAATCATCTAGCTACCTCACTAATCGTGGTACTCTCCACGATCCCATTTTTCAAGAAATTCTGTAAAGAAATTATCATCTGCTTGATGAGCATTGTGAGTCTCAACGTGCTCAATTTTTGCGATCAATTTTTTATTTTCTTCAGTTTGCTTGTACTCCGCATGGATGAAAGCTTCAATGATGTCACACATAAGGAGCTCACCAGTAATTTTTCCACCAAAGCCGATAACGTTGGCGTTGAGCTCTTCTTTAGCATAGAGAGCTGAGGTCATGTCGCGCACCAAAGCTGAACGAACACCAGGAACTTTATTTACAGCGTTGTTGATACCGACACCTGTACCACAGATACAAACACCAAGATCAGCTTGTCCACTAACGACTGCCTCCCCTACTTTTTTACCAAAGATTGGGTAGTGAGTACGAGTATGGTCATAAGTACCAAAATCAAGAACTTCATAGCCTTTAGATTTTAGAAAATCTGAGACCGCCATTTTTTCATTGGTAACGATATGGTCACATCCAATTGCAATTTTCATTTGATTTCTCCTTTTCTTAGCACATCTTGTTGAGCATGTCGACCCGGATTTGGTGACGGCCGCCGTCGTATTTCCCATTGACAAAGCCTTTGGCAATGTTCTTAGCCAGCCCTTCACCGACGATTTCAGCTCCCATCGTAATCATGCGAGAGTTGTTATGGCCGCGAGTCATGTAGGCAGAGCGTTCATCTGAGACTTCCGCCGCTACCATGCCTTTGATTTTGGTCGCTACCATAAATGGACCAGCACCATAAGCATCAATGACAATACCAAGATTTTCCTCTTGTTTATTCACCTCAGCCGCAACTGCAAGGGTCACATCAACAAAATCCTGACCTTCTTTCGTCACATCGACCACTTCAAAGTTTTCTCCGACGAGAAAATCCTTGACCACATCTTTCAGCTTGCTTCCAGTAGCATCTGCTCCAATAATAATTGCCATGAGCATTCTCCTTTGTTTGATTTTTTGCACAGAATATTGTTTATAAAAAACACTTTCTGTTTCCTATAAGCATACTATACTCCTTTAAAAGTTATTTGTCAACAGATTTTTGTTTATTTTAATCAAAATATTTTTAAAGATGATTAAAATAAACAAAAAAAGCCCTAAAAAGAGCTTTTTGATAATTTTTTCATCCATTTAAAATAACCTAGGAAATAATCTTGGTATAAACCTCCAGTTCTTCTTGAGCATTTTCAGACATCTGGTCTGTGATAACAGCTGTAATATCAGCCAAAGGACAGATAGAGGTGAAATCTTCCTTACCAATCTTAGAAGAATCAATCAAGAGGTAAGACTCTGATGAGCGCTCCATAGCCAGCTTCTGGGTGTAGGCTTCTTCAAAAGAAGAAGTCATAATCTGACCATTTTTGATACCATTGCCGCTGAAAAACATCTTAGTAAAGTACATCTTATCCATGATGGCATTGGTCATCTCGCCGACAAAGGCTTGAGTCGCTTCCCGCATCTCCCCACCAAGTAGAAAGACTTTGAAGGTATCCGACTTCTTCTTCAAAAGATCGTGAAAAATCGGAAGGCAGTTGGTAATCACGCGCAAGTGCTGATTGCTTATTTCCTCAGCCAGCACTTCCACAGAAGTCCCCGGTCCAAGAAAAATAGTATCGCCATCTTCAATCAGCTCCACAGCCTTCTTGGCCACAGTCCGCTTGGCCTTGATATTCTGATAAAGCTTCTCTTCATGAGGGATTTCTCTATACTTGAGATGCTGATTACTTTTAGCCCCACCGTGAACACGAGTCAGCAGCCCTTTACTTTCCAGCTCAATCAAGTCCCGCCGAACCGTCATGTCGGAGACCTTCATACTCTCTACAATTTCAGCAACCGTCACTGTCCCAGCTCGATCCACCAGCTTAACTATTTCGTCCTGTCTCTGATTTTTACCCATACTTTAGCCTCTCTACACATTGGTTTTGTTTATTATAACTCATTTTTCTGTTTTTTTCCATATTTTCTGTTTGTTTTAAACAAAATTGAGAGTTTGCGATATGGTATAGGAGATAAAAAAGCACCTCGCAATGATGTGCAAGGTGCTTTCTCCAGTTGATAGAACGATATATTTCACTATATGCCAAACTGTATCACCATAAAGAAATTTTGTTTCCTATTGATTCACATTTTTAAAGGTCACTTTAGCTTCTGGGTCAATACTAGTAACAATAGTTTTATAATAATGTTCTGCGGATTCCGTAATGAGATTTTTATATTGTTTAATATAATCTTCTTGTTCTTTATTGCTAAGAGATTTAGCAACATGCTCTCCAGTATCAATATTTTCTGTTGAACCGCTCAACAGCTGTCCACTCATATCATAGAGTTTGTATCGATCTTTGGGATTATCCGAGACCTCTACACCTATAACTTCATATTTAGGTATAGTTAGCTCGTACTCATGTTCAGCAATTTTCTTAATCTTAATTCCTTCTTTAATTCCAAATTTAGCCGTATAATTAAGAATAATAATAGCTTTCTTAACAGACAGTGGAATACTGATATTGGTGCCAGGAATCTTCTTATCTTTCTCAATCGTTTCAACCTTTTGAATCCCTACATCCAAAAAAACACTTTCGTTGACTTTCTCCAAGCGAGTGATTTGCGTATAGATTTGGCTTCGTTCATCTGAAGCGTTTTTACCTTGGAAAAATCCAATGATATTATAAGTTTTCGCAACAACAAAAAAGATAGCAAGAACGGCTACCACAATCCATATGTAAATCTTAGCCCCCAAAACTTTTTTTATGAAATCCTTAACTATTTTCATTATACTACTTCCTCCGAATCAAAAATGCTGTTCCAAGGCTAATAATAGCTAGAAAAGCTGCCAAATAAGGATTCAGCGGAAAGAGAATAACAATTAAAAGCAACAACAAAACAAGTGATGCAATTTTTACTATTTTCATAATATAACTCCTAAAACTTTTTCAATAAAAATTATATAAATATATATACCTTTTGTCAAGCGGTTTCAAAGAAAATATTACATCAAAAATCCCCCAGCAGACTCCTGCTAGGGGATTGTCATTAGATCAAAGATTTTTATCCAATCAAACTTCCATTTGGCACTTTCTCGTCCACGGTAAGGAGTGTCAGTTGGTCGCCATGCTCAGCTGATAGAATTATACCTTGGCTGATGCGGCCCATCATTTTGCGCGGTTTGAGATTGGCTACGATTTGGACTTTCTTACCGACCAGCTCTTGCTCATTTGGATAGTACTTAGCAATACCAGAGAGGATTTGGCGGTCCTCTCCGTCTCCTGCATCCAAGCGGAACTGAAGAAGCTTGTCAGAACCTTCAACTTTAGAAACCTCTTTGACTTCTGCAACACGGATTTCCACCTTATCAAAGTCATCAAACTTGATTTCCTTGCGGTTAAGTTTGAGCTCGACTTCTTCTGGCTTCCATTCTTTTTCAACCGCAGATTTGTTACCTTCCATTTGTCCCTTGATATAGGCAATTTCTTCTTCCATATCCAGGCGCGGGAAGATTGGTGTCCCTTTCTCTACAACTGTCAGGCCTGCTGGGAGCTGGTCAATTGCTAGGTTTTCCAGAGACGCAGATTGAGGCAAGCCAAGTTGGCTAAGGACATCCTTGCTCGTTTCCATCATGAAAGGCTCAATCATGTGGGCCACAACACGAAGGCTGGCTGCTAAGTGGCTCATGACTGCTGCCAGTTCTTTGACCTTGGAATCATCCTTAGCCAGAACCCAAGGAGCGGTTTCATCGATATATTTATTGGTGCGGGAGATGAGCGTCCAGACTGCTTCCAGGGCACGTGGGTAGTCAACTGCATCCATATGTTTGTAGTAGTCAGCGATGGATTGAACTGCTACCTGAGCCAGAGCTCCATCAAAGTCTGTCACATTTTCTTCATAGGCTGGCACTTGACCGTCAAAGTACTTGTTAATCATAGAAACCGTACGGTTGAGGAGGTTTCCGAGGTCATTGGCCAATTCATAGTTGATCCGACCTATATAGTCCTCAGGAGTGAAGGTTCCGTCTGAACCAACAGGAAGACTGCGCATGAGGTAATAACGCAGGGCGTCCAAGCCGTAGCGTTCTACCAGCATTTCAGGATAGACCACATTACCCTTGGACTTGGACATCTTGCCATCTTTCATGACAAACCAGCCGTGAGCAATCAAGCGGTCGGGCAGCTTAATATCCAGCATCATGAGCAGGATTGGCCAGTAGATAGAGTGGAAACGCAGAATGTCCTTGCCCACCATGTGGAAGACCGTTCCATTCCAGAATTTATCGTAGTTAGTATGATCATCCTGACCGTAGCCAAGGGCTGTCGCATAGTTGAGTAGGGCATCAATCCAGACATAGATAACGTGTTTAGGATTTGATGGCACCGGCACGCCCCAAGTAAAGGTCGTCCGAGATACGGCCAAGTCTTCGAGACCTGGCTCAATGAAGTTTTTCAGCATTTCATTGAGACGTCCGTCTGGTGTGATAAAGTCTGGATGAGATCTAAAAAATTCTACCAAGCGGTCTTGGTACTTGCTGAGACGGAGGAAATAAGACTCTTCTGATACCCACTCCACTTCATGTCCAGATGGCGCAATTCCGCCGGTTACCTTTCCATTTTCATCACGGAAGACTTCTGCCAACTGGCTTTCAGTGAAAAATTCCTCGTCAGAAACGGAATACCAGCCTGAATATTCACCCAAGTAGATATCATCTTGGGCTAAGAGTCGTTCAAAGACATCGGCTACAACCTTTTCATGGTAGTCATCGGTCGTCCGGATAAATTTATCATAAGAAATATCCAAGAGCTGCCAGAGTTCCTTGACCCCAACTGCCATACCATCTACATAAGCTTGAGGGCTGATGTCAGCCTCCTCTGCCTTGGCCTGAATCTTCTGTCCGTGCTCATCAAGACCGGTCAGATAGAAAACATCGTAGCCCATGAGACGCTTGTAGCGAGCCAGAACATCACAGGCAATGGTCGTATAGGCAGACCCGATGTGGAGCTTACCGCTCGGATAGTAGATAGGGGTTGTAATATAAAACGATTGTTTTTCAGTCATTTTTAATCCTTTCAAGACTAATGAAACCTTTTTTAGTAGCACTTCATTATATCATATTTTGTTAAGTTTGCGAAAAGACATTCATTAACATTCAAATCAATTAAAAAGAGTCTGGGACAATAGTCCCTTATCTCCAAAAAAAGCAACGGTTTTATGT
>NZ_CAURLD010000005.1:0-153643 GCF_963525625.1 uncultured Streptococcus sp. | reverse complement strand
GACGACGAAATCGAATTCTAACGAATTACCGATTTCTGTCCCACTCTCTTTTTCTTTTGGGGAGCTGAGTTCGCTTTCTCTTGAATTCTGATAGCTGTGCTTCTGGAAATCTGCTATAATGGTCTTATGATTATTTTACAAGCAAGCAAGATTGAGCGCTCTTTTGCAGGGGAGCTTCTTTTTGACAATATTAACCTGCAGGTGGATGAGGGCGATCGGATTGCCCTCGTTGGTAAAAATGGAGCTGGGAAGTCAACCCTGCTCAAGATTTTGGTGGGAGAGGAAGAGCCTACTTCTGGTCAAATCAATAAAAAACGAGACCTGTCTCTGTCCTATCTGGCTCAGGATAGCCGCTTTGAGTCAGAGAACACTATCTACGACGAGATGCTGCTGGTCTTTGATAGTCTGCGTCAGCAAGAGAAGCGCTTGCGGCAGATGGAGCTGCAAATGGGAGAATTGTCAGGGGAAGATCTGACTGCTCTCATGACCCAGTATGACCAGCTGTCAGAGAACTTTCGCCAGAAAGGTGGTTTTACCTACGAGGCCGATATTCGAGCGATTTTGAATGGCTTCAAGTTTGACCAGTCCATGTGGCAGATGAAGATTTCTGAGCTGTCAGGCGGGCAGAATACCCGTCTGGCTCTGGCTAAGATGCTTTTGGAAAAGCCAGAACTGCTGGTCTTGGACGAGCCGACCAACCACTTGGATATTGAGACCATTGCCTGGCTAGAGACTTACTTAGTCAACTACAGCGGTGCCTTAATCATCGTCAGCCACGACCGCTATTTCCTAGACAAGGTTGCGACCATCACGCTGGACTTGACCAAGCATTCCTTGGATCGCTATGTGGGCAATTACTCTAGCTTTGTGGTCCAAAAGGAGCAGAAGCTGGCCACTGAAGCCAAGAACTATGAAAAGCAACAGAAAGAAATCGCTGCGCTGGAGGACTTTGTCAATCGCAATCTGGTTCGGGCTTCCACAACCAAGCGGGCTCAGTCCCGTCGTAAGCAGCTGGAAAAGATGGAGCGTTTGGACAGACCGGAGACCGGCAGCCGCTCGGCTAATATGACCTTCAAAGCCGATAAAGTTTCGGGCAATGTTGTTCTGACCTTGGAAGATGCAGCTATTGGCTATGGCGAGGAAGTCCTGTCAGAGCCGATTAACCTGGACATTCGCAAGTTCAATGCGGTAGCTATTGTCGGGCCAAATGGGATTGGAAAGACGACCTTGATTAAATCACTAATCGGGCAAGTGTCCTTCATCAGAGGTAAGGAGCAACTGGGGGCTAATGTGGAAGTGGGCTACTATGACCAGATCCAGAGCAAACTGACTGCCAGCAATACGATTCTTGATGAGCTATGGAATGACTTCAAGCTGACGCCGGAGGTCGAGATTCGCAATCGCTTAGGCGCTTTCCTCTTCTCGGGAGACGATGTCAAAAAGTCTGTTGGCATGCTATCAGGTGGAGAGCGGGCGCGCCTGCTTCTAGCTAAGCTGTCTATGGAAAACAACAACTTCCTCATCCTCGACGAGCCGACTAACCACCTGGACATTGATAGCAAGGAGGTGCTAGAAAATGCCCTGATAGACTTTGATGGTACCCTGCTTTTTGTCAGCCATGACCGTTACTTTATCAATCGCGTGGCCACTCAGATTATCGAGCTTTCTGAAACAGGCTCCACCCTTTATCTAGGTGATTATGACTACTATCTGGAGAAAAAGGCAGAGCAGGAAGCCTTGCGTGAGGAGACGGAGCAGGTTGATTCTGATAAGCCTGTCCTTGCCAATGACTATCAGCTTCAAAAGGAAAACCAGAAAGAACAGCGCCGTCTGGCCCGTCGCCTAGAACAACTGGAAGCGCAAATCGAGGACTTGGACAGCCAGATCAGTCAGCTACAGGAAGCTATGCAGGCCACTAATGACGCCACCGAACTCATGGAGAGCCAGCAGCAAATCGACCAGCTGACTGCTGCCCAAGAAGAAGCCATACTAGAATGGGAAGAATTGGCGGAGAAAGTCTAGGAGGAGCCAATCGAACCTACGCAAAAATGCCTAGTTTCCGTTGGAAATGAGCTTCTTAGAGCTTACAGGAAAAATTAAATTGATATTCAATGTGGTTCAGTTATCGTATTACTAAAGATTTTGATGACTGAATCGTTTTATTTAAGAAAAATAGGAGAAAATGATGGATTTTGTAATAATTTTTATTGTCTTAATGCTAGTAATTTTTGCTTTCGTAGGTTGGATAGTTTATTGGGCGATTAGTCATTCCGCTAAAAAGAATAAAGTATACCAAGCCTTCGCTTCCGAGCACGGCTATCAATTTGACAAAGCACAAGGTAATGACTATTACAGAGATTATTCCAAGCAAAAAACAAGTAATGACCTCACACTGAAACTTTTTCAGAATCCTTATGTAGCAAAATACGCTAATTTTAGTCATTATCCATTTGGTCGTGGAAATCTAGTAAAAGTTGCCTATGTAATTTCAGGTGATTACAAAGGTTCTTATTTTCGGGCTTTCACCTATCATTTTGAGGGGAATGCAATTGAGAAGACCGGTCCTGGTGGAGTGTTCAGTATTGTTATGATTCAGTGTGCTGATACACCAAAAGGTCAGCTTTCAGAGCAAATCTTTTATGAAAATGGAATGCTCTGTGAATATCTTCGCGAAAATTTGAATGTAGAAACGATTCATGAGAGAATTGAGAAATTAGCTTATATTGCAAGTACAAAATAAGTTTGGGAATATAAAATAAGAATTTTTCTACAGTACAGATGTTGAATGGAAAAGTTGGCTAATTCAGTTTTTGGAACAGAGGTTTGCTGACAGAACTAGAATAAGAATTAGAAATGAGGAGAGATATGTTTTTTATAAGACGTCGTATGTTTTTTAATCAATATGGCGATAAAGCTATTTATTTTGATTGTAAGACCCACGAACTTTTAGAGGCACCGAAGAGTAAACTATTAGATACAGAGAAATCAAGCAGGATGAATCGGCATATACCTCTTTTAGTTGTCCTGTTTTTGTCTAGTGGAGGAGGAATAATTTCTTTCTTTAGATTATTCTTGCATGGAACATATACCATAACAACTTTTTGGAGTGTTATTCTTATATGGATAGCAGAGTTTGCTTTCATTACTATCCTTGTAGAACGTGCCTTGTATCGAAATGTCAATAGAGCAGAAGTTACCTCTCAAACAATTAGTTTGGTTATTATGGAGACATTGGACGAAGAACAAAAGGTGGAGAAGGATTTGAGCAAGAAAGAGAATAGAAATGGTACGCGCTTGATAAAAGGATTGATTTTTCTAGTCCCCTTGGTTGGATTCTTCTATGCCTATGATTTTATTTTTAATTATAAAGACTTGTTAGGTAATCCTATTGGAGGAGAGATATTTAAAATTGTTGCAACTGGACTTTTGCTAGGTGTTTCTTTTGTATTATATAATCAAAATAATCTTACCAAGAGTTTTGATATATTGGATTTATTCTATGGTGGAAAACTGAGTGTAGTATGTAAAGCTGACGATAATCCTGATGTATATTTAGAAATGAGTGTCGGACCGGATGGAGCTATCGTGACAAAAGAGCTACATGATTATAAAGTTGGGGCTTAGCTGATTTGAAATTAAATAAAAGTGAGTGAAGCAGTAGAGATTATAAAGTTTGGTAACAGAACTTCAATAAGTAATTAGAAAGAGGTTAGAATGTTTTTTAGAAGACGTCGTTTTTATCTGAATCAATATTATGACAAAGCCATTTATTATGATCGTAAGACCCACGAAGTTTTAGAGGCGCCAAAAAGCAAATTATTAGACACAGAGAAATCAAGTAAAATGAACAGGCATATTCCTTTATTAGTTGTTTTCTTTATGTTTAGCGGCGGCGGACTTACTTCCTTCTTTAGTCTATTTTTACAAGGAACTTATAGTATGACTGCTTTTTGGAGTGTTATTCTTATCTGGATAGCAGAGTTTGCTTTTGTCACTCTCCTTGTAGAACGAGCCTTGTATAGAAATGTCAATATAGCTCAAGTGACAACTCAAACAGTTTGTCTGACTACTATGATTTATCCGGATGACGAAAATCAAGACGAAGAGGAAAAGACGGAAAAAGGTTTTAGTAAAGGTGCTTTTTTATATTTTAATGCACTCTTATTTACCATCCCAGCAGTAGGTTTCTACTATGTCTATGATTTTATTTCCCGCTTTAAAGACTTGTTGGGGCAACCGATTGGAGGAGAGATTTTTAAGATTATATTTGCAGGTCTTTTGTTGGGAGTTGCTTTTGTTGTGTTCAATCAAAATAATTTCGTTAGAATCTTGAAATTGTCACAACGGTTTGAGGAGGGGAAAATTAGTGTGATATGTAGAGCTGATGACGATCCAGATGTCTATCTAGAAGTGAGTGTTGGACCAGATGGAGCTATTTTGACAAAAGAGCTACATGATTATAAAGCTCAGTCTTAGCTGATTTGAAATTAAATAAAAGTTAGTGAAGCAGTAAAGATTATAAAGTTTGGTGACAGAACTTCAATAAGTAATTAGAAAGAGGTTAGAATGTTTTTTAGAAGACGGCGTATGTATTTGAATCAATATTATGACAAAGCTATTTATTTTGATCGTAAGACCCATGAAGTTTTAGAAGCGCCAAAGAGTAAACTATTAGATACAGAGAAATCAAATAAGATGAATCGGCATATTCCTCTGTTAGTTGTTCTCTTTATAGCTAGCGGAAGTGGCATTTCTTCCTTCTTTAGTCTATTTTTACAAGGAACTTATAGCATGACTACTTTTTGGAGTGTTATTCTTATTTGGCTAGGAGAGTTTGCTTTTGTTACTATCCTTGTAGAACGTGCCTTGTATAGAAATATCAATAGAGCGCAAGTGACTACTCAAACGGTCAGCCTTTTTACTATTTGTGATTCAGAGGATTTAAAAGAAAAGAACTTGAGCGAAAAAGAGAAGCGCAATAATACTTATTTATTTAACGCTTTGTTGTTCACTATTCCTGCAGTGGGTTTCTACTATATCTATGATTTTATTTTCCACTTCAACAGTTTTTGGGGGCAACCAATTGGAGGTGAGATTTTTAAGATTATATTTGCAGGGCTTTTGTTAGGAATTGCTTTTGTTATATATAATCAGAATAATATTTCTGGTATTTTGGACATAACAGAAAAATTTGAGTCTGGAAAATTAAGAGTAGTATGTAGAGACGATGACGATCCAGCTGTCTATCTAGAAGTGAGCGTCGGACCGGATGGAGCTATCGTGACAAAAGAGCTACATAATTATAAAGCTCGGTCTTAGCTGATTTGAAATTGAATAAAGGTCAGTGAAGCAGTAGAGATTATAAAGTTTAGTAATAGAACTTCAATAAGTAATTAGAAAGAGGTTAGAATGTTTTTTCTTAGACGTCGTCGAGTATTTATTGGCGAGTGTGATGGTCAGGCAGTCTATTATGACCAGCAGACTAGAGAGGCTTTAGCAGCTCCCAAAAGTTTCCTACTCAATACTGAAGGAGCACGTAAGACCAATGCCTATATTCCTGAATTGGTGATTCTATTGATAGCAGGTGGACCTGCGGTCTTCGGATTCTTTTCAGCTTTGTCCATTGGTGTCTATAACTGGACCAGTTTGACCTATATCCTACTATTTTGGTTGGCTGAGTTTCTGTTAATGGTCGCTATTCTTGAACGAGGGCTTTATAAAAATGTTCGCAAGGCTCAGCCGACAACAGAGAAGGTGTTTTATTATGCAGCTTCCCATAATTTGATGGTGGGTGACGAGAATTTTGACCCAGCTAAATCATCTTCAACAATCTATCGAATTGCTCGCTACATAATAATTGCTGCTGATATATATTTAGTATTTGTTTTTTACGGCTATACTCAAAAGTTTGGTCAGCCTATTTAGACCAATTACGATTTTTGGATAGCCGGATTTATGTTCTATACGCCCTTTTTGTTTTATAATCAAAACAATCCAGTTCGTTTTGTAAAGATTATGAAGCTATACAGTAAAGGGAAAGTTCGTTTTAAGAAAGAAACAGAGAACGAAACTTGTAACTAGGTGTTAGGTAAAACAGTCGAATTGCAGAAAGCAAGTGCTATATCTTTAACGGAGCGAGGAGTAGTTGTTGCGACAGTTGCTGTTTGGTAACATAATTTGTTTCCTATCCTCAAATGGAAGACCTTAAACGAAGTTAGACTTTAGATAAGATGAAATTAGGAGATTAAAAATGAAAAAAATCAGTATTTTCGGTGCAGACTTTGAACGAAGTAAGAAAATCGTAACGAACGGAAAGTTTGCCTTAACAGCCGGTATGCCAAATCCTATTCATATGGGGATCATCAATCGCCTCTTTACAGTTATTATTGCTGGATTTTTCTTTTTTGGGATTCTAACTTATGGTGTTTTAATGGGGATGCCTGAGTTGATAGGTGCAGATAGTGATATTCATTATATTTCGGTTGAGGCAGGAATGTTAATTCATAGCATAAGTTCTTTTTTAAAGCCCTTCAATCTTAGTATTTATTTACTATTTCTTGTGGGGGTGATTCCTGTTTTTTGGCCCAAGAAACGCTTGAGCAGTCAGCTTTGGACTTACTTTCCTTTCTATACAGCTGGGTTAACTTGTGCTTTTATATCGATACTTTACTTTGCCAGTGCGGTAGCTTACGATGCTTATACATTGGTGGGATTCTGGTTTCAGTTCGTCTTAGGAATCGTTCTCTTTTTCTGGATTATTATGAATAGTATCCAGAATCTGAAAAGGAGACTGAACGATGAAGAAGAAAAGTCAATTCTTAAGAAAGTTATGACGATTACAGTCGGAACGATGGTAGTTCTCTTTCCGGTATCACTGGTCTATCATCTAATGAATCAACTACCGGTCCATTGGTATTTTTATATTTTGGGATTATTTTTGGTGGTTTGGTTTGTCATTGGCGGTTATTATGCGGCTTTTCTTATGAATGTACACATTTTTCAAGCCTACTATATCCACAAGTTCCCGGAAGAGTATAAATCTTACTTAAAGATTTCAGATAGAGAGTGGTATAGCAAACGATATTATAAAAAGCTGGTCAAAAGCGGCAAGCTAGAAGAAGAAACAACACAAGAGAATGGAGAAGAAAATGAGTAAAAAATTATTACCTTTAGGAAGTAATGGAAATAAAGAACTAGATCGAAATATTAAGTCTAAAAAGCTAATATGGAGCTGTCCATTGTGAAAAAGATAAGATTATTATTTGCTGTTGATAATGGCATGGGGACTAATTTAAAAGGAACAGGTTTAGCTGCAGAGTACTATCTTTTATCAGGAGATATTGTTTGGAGAAGGCTCGATAAGGAAAGCATAGGGAATTACCAAAACATAGCTAAGAAAATTAGCAGATTAACTTGGATGTCTTCGCCATTTTTGATTGTCCCGATTATGGCTTTTATCGCTGGTTATTCTGATAATTACATTGTTCCTCAAAAAGAGTTCGGTCTTTTTAGTTTTCTATTACCTATGATCTTAGGAATTTGGTTGTTTATATCTTTTGAATTATGGATGGTTTCAATTAGAAATACCTATCCTTTGATTGAAGCTCCTAGTAGTACTGTCCAGAAAGAATATTTTGAAGTTATACACGATATAACTTTAAAACATAATGATGTTTTGAAACAGATAAAAACACCTTATCTTGCAAACATCTTAGTATTTTTGTTTATTGTCTTTGCAGTTATTCCTTTTGTTTATTGGTTTTATTTTATGCCAAGTACAATCATAGAGTTCATGATAAAATTAACTATACTTGTTATATTACTTTCTTTGGTTCCAAATATTATATGGAATGGCATAGTTAAAACTGTTATAAATAATAAAATTATAAATGAATTAAATGATGAGTTAGAAAATGAAAATTGGGAATAATAGCCCAATGTTACCAATTTGTTCGATTATCATAAACCGTTTGAAAACAGTCCATGTAATGTCTGTATGTGGAGCAGAATTAACAATTACTTTCAAAGATACAGAGACTAAATTTTTTGAGGTAGAAAATGAGTGAAAAAAATAGAGATTTAGGACCAAAAGAATTAAACAAGGACTATTTTCAAGGATTAGGCGCGACACGCGCTTCCGTTGGGATGCTTGGCTTGGCTTGGTCTGGGATATTTGCCTTAAGTATTGCCTTGTCGCATGTGTATTATTTTATAAAAGATCAACTCAAATTGAATCCCTTTTCTAATCTTATATTCCTATTTCTTTTTGTATGCCTTCTTTTTATGCTGATATGTCAAGTTATTTCTTTCAATCAAAAATTGATTTATAGGCATCAATTTTTTGGTACAGCCATGCTTTTTGCAATGATTAATGGATTACTTCTGTCATTAGTTTTAACGGATTATGTTATTGTTGTACTCACTAATAATTTATTGAGAAATTCTTTTATATATACCATTATTTTTGGGCTTAGTTCTCTGCTTCTCTTTTTGGGTTTAATCCTTTATAATGTAAGATGGCTAAAGAAACAATTAGAAACAGGCTTTTCCGAGCAACGGACTAATGCCAACTATGTTGCTGCTTCGAGTGTCTATAGTAAACCCTCTATCTGGATAATTCTAGGAGCTACCTTGCTTGGGGGAATGATGGTTGGTTGGATGACCGGCTATTATAAGCAAATATTAGGTATTTTTGGTAATCTAGTGTTTATATCAGCTTTCTCGAGACTCATTGTTGAAGTCGGATATTTACTTAAGTTGAGAGCGAAAGATAAGGCTTATTGGGAAGAAGTACCAGAAGAATTATATAATCAGAGCATTTTTAAAACTTTAGATTTCAAAAAGACTAAGCCTCGTTTGATTGCAGAGGTTATTCTATTTCTTGGTATTATTGCTTGTTTGCAATTATTGCATATAGATGCTGAAAATAGTCCGATTTGGCTAATATGGTTTATAAGAATTTTTGGCTATACGATTGTCTTGGATGCTACGGGGAGTTTTATTTATTATCAGTTTAAAAAGAGGAAGAAAAGAAAGTGCTGAGAACTATATCAACCTGACTTGTTTTAATTGTTAGTATATAGAGAGGAAAGGATGAAGGATGTTTTTTAGGAAAGTTATTTATATAGGGGAAAGTGATGGTCAGGCTATTTATGTAAATGTAGAAAAGCCAAGAGACCCCTTAGCAGCTCCTAAAAGTAAACTATTGAATACAGAGGCATCGCGTGGCAATCGGAAACAAATCATTTTAATTACATCATTTCTGATTGCTTTTAGTGGTGTGATGCAGCTTTTTCCTGAGACACGATTGTTTGGTGGTGTCTATGGCTATGGTACTTTGGTTTATTTTCTAATTGTTTGGTTTCTGGAAGGTACTCTTTTGCTGGTCATAGTAGAGCGAGCCCTTTATAAGAATGTTAAGTTGGCACAGCCAACCAGTAAAGAAAATTTTAGACGGGCAGTTGATACTAATCTTATTTGGGGTAATTTTGGCGATAAGAAGGTTACTCTTGGCAAGAAGATATTCGCTTGGATTTTCACAGTATTTATGGCTTTAATGGGACTGATTGGTCCAATTTTAGTCATATCTATTCTAGTTTTTAATATGATAGGGACACCTATCGGCAGTGAGATTATCACTTTAAGCTTTATGGGTATTTTACCAGCTGCAGCAGTTCTGTTATTATGGCAAAACAATATGGTTAGATGGTTTATGGCTGTTGAAAGATATAGAAAGAATAGATACAATAAAATTTCATAATAGAAAATATGAGTTTTGAAAAGTTTTGCTGTTATAAATTCCAAAGTGAAAGATTATTTGAACCCTTATGAAGGTGTGGTCATTATGGCAGCAATTTCTGGACATCGTATGGAATAGGAAATATATTGGTATTTTAGGTAAAAAATGAAGAAAAGATCTATTTTTAATGCTAGTTTTGAAGAAAGTTTGAATTTACAGGACGATCCCATTTCAGGAGAATTTTCCAATAAAAATTTAGCATCTGCTCAAGAAAAAGAGAAATACAGAGGTACAACAAAATCGTATGTATGGTTGACTGTTTTAACAGTTGTCTTCATTATCGGTCCCAATTGGCTTATAACAGCCTTAACCAATTACCTTTATCATCATTCTGAGGATTCTCCTCTATTGCCATCGGTTCATAATTTCTTGCCCAACTGGCTATTTATTATTTTCTTACTCTTGTGGCTTTTACTGATTCTTTTTGGGAAACGCTTTTCTCAGCAATTTATCCTTATATATAGGGGACAATTTCATATGTTTGTCACATTCCTAATTTGGTTGATTATCGAAATGAATCTATTTTTACTGACATTTTTGTATAGTACGATAAAAGCGACCGGAGCAATTCTTTTTTTGTTTTGTTTGGGCTTATGTGCTGCATTATCGTCCGAAGCAGGCGAACTTCGTTACTGTCAATGCTATATGGCAAACAAGAAGACGAACAAGACTGGCTGGGGAGACTGTTTCATAAAGTGGCTACATTTATCTTCAAATATGGTTTTGGAATTATTGTAGTTTTACTCATTTTTAGGTTGATTTTTCCCCATGCGGTAGGCCTTATGTTGGATACCCTAGGTGTTTTGTTTATTTGGTTTGTAGGTGACTTGTTATTTGTCCTGCTAGAAAGTTTTCTGATATTTCCATTTATGCTTCAAGGATATTACAAATGGAAATATCCCGAAGAATACCGAGAATGGGAAGGTAAGTCTGTAGAGGAATGGTATGGAAAGAGGTACTTGAAAAAGCACCCTGAACTATTACAAAAGAAGATTGGAAATCAAAGTTATGACTAAAAAATCTATTTTTAATGCTAGTTTTGAAGAGAGTTTAAATCTGGAAGATGATGGGTTTCGAAAGTTGCAGCAAGAGCAGCATGATAAAACGTCTAACTATTTTAAAAAAGGGAGAGCATCTCTTTGGTTTCGAATTAGAAGTTTTATTTTAGGTTTAATTTTTCCTGTTGGATTTAACTTTATGTTGCTTGTTGTATCTATGGAATTTCATGAGAGTAAGACCCTGACTCTTCCGATATCTAAGCACGAGTCATTAACTGTAAATGTTTTTTTGATTTTACTTCTTATTTGGCTGTTCTTAGTCATTCTTGGAAAATTTACTAAACGAACTTATCTTTTACCATATCGCTATCAGCTTCATGTTTTTACATTTATGCTTTGGTTTTTATTGGAAATTGATTTAATCGTTTTTGACATTCTATTAGCAAATTTAGCATTTTGGGAAATTATTGCTATATATGGAGTAATAATGATCTTCACTTACATGATGTTTAGTATGGAGTTAACAGGATTAAGAAAGCTTATGTATGATGAGGATAGACAAGTGACTTTTCGTAATAAGATTGCTAAAATGATTTCTATTTACGGCATGGGGATTTTAGGGATTGGTATTATTATAAAATATATTTTCGGAAGCTTTACTGTAGATATTTCAAATTCCATGAAAGCATTTGGTTTTTTACTTCTATGGGTCTTTGCTAATATTGTGGTGATTGCAATAATTGTTTTTATAGGTTTACCATATTTTCTCCAAGCCTATTACAAATGGAAATATCCCGAAGAATATCGAGAATGGGAAGGTAAGTCAGTAGAGGAATGGTATGGGAAGAGGTACTTGAAAAAACACCCTGAACTAATACAAAAGAAGATTGGTAATCCAAGTTATGACTAAAAAATCTATTTTTAATGCTAGTTTTGAAGAGAGTTTGAATCTGGAAGATGATGGGTTTGTACAGTATCAGAAAAAAGATGTCTATAGCAAATTAGAAAAGTATTATAGAAAAGGCCATCCTTCTATAGGATTAAAAATTCAGAGTGTTATTCTGGCGTTGATATTTCCGATAAGCTTAAATTTTATGCTTTTAGTAATTTCTATTTATCTACATGATTCCAACCCAAAAGATTTAGTTGTTTCTATATCTAAAACTCCCTTATTGTCAGCTGAAGTATATGTTATATTCCTGTTTATATGGTTACTCATTGTCTTAGTTGGAAAGTTTATTACAAGAAATTATTTATTACCCTATCGTTATCATTTTCATGTAATCACATTTTTAATTTGGCTTAGTTTTGAATTTAACCTGCTAGCTATTGATATGTCATTACCAACTTTATCTGTTTGGATGATCGCTGCAATTTTTGTCTTTATTTTTATATTAGCCTATTTTATGTTTAGCCTTGAAATTGAAAGTCTTAAAAAACTGATGTATGGTAATGGAAGTAGCTCTTCTCCTCGCAATAAAACTGTCAATAAGATAGCGATTTATGGAATGAGTTTTTTGGGAATTGTAGTAATTATAAACTTTATTATAAAGAGTTTTTCCATAAAATTTTCAACTTCGTTGGAAGGCTTAGGTCTTTTGATAACATGGATTATCATAAATATTGCTGTGATTGCTATGTTAATCTACATCGAATTTCCTAGTTATTTACAAGCTTTCTACAAATGGAAATATCCCGAAGAATACCGTGAGTGGGAAGGGAAAACTGTAGAAGAGTGGTATGGAAAAAAATATTTAAAAAAAACACAAGGATTTATTAAAAAACAGATAAAAAGAACGATTGGTATGGGTAATAGAGAAAAGTAGACAGGATTCTTAGCAGAATCTGCCTTTTCCGATTTTCAGCCGATAAGATTTTGACGAAAAAAGTCTCATCCGAAAATAAAATCCGAACAAGGGACGGTGAAGGTAGTTTTGAAAGAAGCGACTAGGGAAGCAGAACAGCAATTAAAAGAATTGAAGTGGTAAACAAATGGAAGATTTAGGCAAAGTTTTTCGTGATTTTCGTTTAAATGGACATTATTCTTTGAAGGAAGCAGCCGGTCAGGTTTGCTCGACCTCTCAGCTGTCTCGTTTTGAGCTGGGTGAGTCGGACATGACCCTCTCGAAATTTTTAGATCTCTTAGATAATATTCATGTGACCCTTGAAAATTTTATAGACAAGGCACGGAATTTCCAGCAGCATGAGCATGTGGCCATGATGGGTAAAATTATCCCTCTTTACTACTCAAATGACATCAAGGGATTTCAAGACTTGCAAGCGGAGCAGTTGGAAAAGGCCAAGGCCAGCAGTGCGCCTCTTTACTATGAGCTGAATTGGATTTTGCTTCAGGGCTTGATTTGTCAGCGAGACAGTCAGTTTCACATGAGGCAAGAAGATTTAGATAAGGTGGCTGATTATCTCTTCCAAGTGGAAGATTGGACCATGTACGAGCTGATCCTCTTTGGAAACCTCTATAGCTTTTATGATGTGGGCTACGTCTACCGTCTGGGCAGGGAAGTCATGGAGAGAGAGGACTACTACAAAGAAATCGGTCGCCATAAGAAATTGGTCTTGATTTTAGCTCTCAATTGTTACCAGCACTGTTTGGAAAGTCGTTCTTTTGATAAGGCTAGTTATTTTGAGGTTTATGTAGAGAAAATCATTGGCAAAGGCATCAAACTCTATGAACGCAATGTATTCCTCTATCTCAAGGGTTTTGCGGCTTATCAGAAGGGACAGAAGAAGCAGGGAATCAAGCAAATGCAGGAAGCCATGCACATCTTTGAAGTGCTGAATTTACCTGAGCAAGTCGCCTATTATCAAGAGCATTTCGATAAGTTTGTAAAAGCATAATTTCCCAAATATGGGAAAAATAAAGAACCTCCCTCCATTCCTGATACAATAGTTTCAGAAATGGAAGGAGGTATTTTTATGAATCGACAGGCAGCACAGCTGATTACACGAGCTGCGATTAATAAAATTGGGAATATGCTTTATGATTATGGGAATAGTATCTGGCTTGCTTCTTTGGGAGCTCTGGGACAGACGGTCTTGGGCATTTATCAGATATCAGAGCTAGTTACTTCCATCTTATTCAATCCTTTGGGGGGAGCTATTACGGACCGCTTTTCCAGACGTAAGGTGCTGATGGTAGCGGACTTGATTTGTGCTGGTCTTTGTCTGCTGATTTCTTTTATTTCAAATGACCAGCTCATGATTGGAGCGCTGATTTTTGCTAATGTGGTTCAGGCTATAGCCTTTGCTTTTTCTCGACCAGCTAATAAGTCTTATATTACGGAAATTGTGGACAAGGAAGACATTGTAACCTACAATTCTCATCTGGAATTGGCCTTGCAGGTTATCAGTGTCTCAGCCCCAGTTTTATCTTTTATCGTGATGCAGTATGCAAATTTGCGCGTGACCCTTCAGCTGGATGCTCTTAGCTTCTTTTTGGCTTTTGCCTTGGTTTACTTTCTGCCTAATCATGAGCCAAGCAAGCAGAAGTCTCCCATCAATCTTGGCAATATCCTGAGAGATATAAAGGAAGGGCTAGTCTATATCCGTCAGCAAAAAGAAATTTTCTTTCTGCTCTTGGTAGCTTCTGCAGTCAACTTTTTCTTTGCGGCCTTTAATTATCTATTGCCTTTTACTAATCAGCTCTATGAAAAGGCAGGCTCTTATGCAACTATTCTGAGTTTGGGTGCTATAGGCTCAATCATCGGAGCCATTCTAGCCAGCAAGGTTAAGGCCAGTATGGGCAACTTACTTGTAGCCCTGCTATTGACTGGTGTCGGAGTAGCAGTCATGGGCGTCTCTGCCTTGCTACCGGTTCATCCATATTTTTCTTATTCTGGTAATCTTATCTGTGAGCTCTTTATGACTGTGTTCAACATTCATTTCTTCAGCCAGGTTCAGACCAAGGTGGACAAGCAGTATCTAGGCCGCGTTTTCTCAACGATCTACACGCTGGCAATTCTTTTCATGCCTCCTGCGACTTTTCTGATGACTCTTCTGCCGAGTGTCCACACCCTTTCCTTTCTTCTGATTGGTTTTGGAGTGATGGGATTAGCTTTGATTTCCTACCTTTATCAAAAGAGAATACAAAAAGACTAGGCTGGATTTCCAACCTAGTTTGTTTGTATAGTATTTTAGGAAAAAGCAGCAAGCTACAGGCCAGTTCTGCCTGCTCAACATCAATACTGAGAGCAACCGTTTGTCCCGGCTGGACATTGGTACCATAAGTAACTAGAATTTTAGCGTATTTGCGTAGGTTTTCTTGAAAATGTGCTAGAGTTATGTTTGTTTTCCTTTCTTGTAGAGAAGTAGCGAGTGATATAGCATCTCACTCGAAAGCAACGAATATCTTTTTTATAGCACCCACCACTGATAAAGCGACCAATAGAGAATGTTGGCTATGATGGTGAGGGCAGCTAGGCTGGTTAGGATTGTCAGGAAGAGGCGTCCCTTGCTTAATCGGCTTTTGGCCTTAACTATCCAAGGATAGAGGAGTTCTGCTAGCAGTAAAATTCCCAGTCCAGCGAAGACCATATAGCGCCAAGGTTGCATGATACCAGTCTTGCTGACAGTCATAACAGTAAAGATGAGATAAGAATTGAATCCAACGGCGAGAATAGTAAGCGAGGTCAGATAATTCCAGATTTTTAAATCTACTGGAGCCTTGGCAGGTGTCTTTCTGATCAAACGAATCAGGTCTGCCACTCCGCTGATGACAAGACTGATAAGAGCATAGACCAGCCCGACAAAGAATAAGGCGTACATGGCATAGTCTTTGTAGATCTCAATGTCCGCAATCTTGTAGCTATCTCCGTAGGCATTTGTGATAGTCTCTTGGTTATTCGCATGGCTAAGAACTGCATATCCTTGAGTGAGGAGAGGATTGTCTGCGCTTTTAGGGGCGTAGCTGGTGTATAAAAATCCTCTGGTAATGGATATCGGCCCAGTCTCGAAGTATCGGGCTTTGCGGTAAAAGCCAGGCTGAAAATTTTTAAAGGCTGTTTTATCAGTCTTTTTCTTGTCTCCGAAAATCAGCTGGGGCATCTCGCTATTATAGATTTGCTCTTGGGATTGATTGGTCATGACGGCATAACCAATGCCGTTTTTCAAGTCAAGCAGGATATTGGAGGAGAAGGCGTCGGTATTCCCTCCATGGCCTACAAGAGTCGTGCCGTACTCTTGGGTCCAGAAGCCATGCATGTTAAGCGGTATATCCGTGCCAGGATAGGTGGAGCTAGCTGTGTAAAGAGTTGTCCAGGTTTCCTTCCGCTTAAATAGTTTGTCCTGACTCAGGAGGGCTTGGGCAAATTTTTGGAAATCTGCCATAGTACCGGCGGCCTGACCTGCCGGATAGATGTCCATGTAGAAGTTGGATGCTCCAAGAGACTGTCCTTCTGTACTGTAGCCTTTGTCTTCCTTCCGCTTTTCGCGCACATAATCATTATCTGTAAAGCCTGGTAGGATAGCTGTCTTATCCATGTCCAATGGCTGGAAAATATGCTTATAGACATAGTCTGAGAAGCTCTGACCGGAAACCTGCTCCACGATATAAGCGGTCAAAGCCGCGCTGTAGTTCGAATAGGCAGTCTTTGTGCCGGGTTCAAAGATTTGGGCAGGCTGCTTAGTTGCTAGGAATTCTTCCATACTGATGTCATGGTAGTTCATGGCCGCACCAGACTCTTCAAAACCAGCTTGATGATTCATCAGATCCAGCATGGTAATAGGCTTGTCGTAGCGAAGAGTCTTGAGAAAGTCCTTTGGCAGATAGGTTTTTATGTCAGTTTCTAGGTCTATCTTGCCTTCTTCCCAGAGTTGCATGACTGAGATCCAAACAGTCAACTTGGTCACAGAACCCCATTCAAAGACGCTTTTGTCATCCACTTTGATGCCTTTTTCTTTGTCCGTATATCCAAAGTTGGCATGGTAAATCGTACCGTCCTTGTCAAAGACTGCCGTTGTCATACCGGCTGTTGTCTTTTCATGCTCCTTGACAAAGTCTTGGATTTTCTTCCCAATTTGGCTGCGCTCTATACCTGATGGCAGCTTTTGTGATTCATCAGCTAATGCAGTGATTGGTTGGAAAATTCCTAGGCTGAGAATAGCCAGAAGCCATAAAAACATTCGTTTTGTTATCATATTCATACTCCTTTTTGACATGTTTCAGATTTAGCTATTGCAGCAATAGATTAAAAGGCCGAGGACTAGGATGATTAAAATGATTAGGAGTTTTGATTTTCTCATAAAAATTCCTTTCTGTTCTATGTAGAGATAATAATTGGTCATTTTCTAATACTCAATGAAATTCAAATAGTAAAGAGGGAAGCTAGTTGTAGGCAGTACTGAAGTACGAAAATTTGGTGTTGTTCTAGTTAGAATTTAGTGTAAACTATTGGAAAACCCATCACTGATAGAGAGACCAATAGAGAATATTGGCTATCATAGCTAGGGCAGATAGGCTAGTCAGAACTGTCAGACAGACATGACCTCGACTGAGTTTCTCTGATGATTTTTTGAAAATGGGCAGCAGAACAGCAAGGGTCAGTAGGAATCCTAAGATAGCAAAGACCATATAGCGCCAAGAGCTAACGCCGCTAAAATCATTTTTTAAAACTGCTTGGAAAACCAATAGGAGTTGAAGCGGAACTGCCATGATGCCTAGAGAAGTCAGGTAGTTCCAAACCTTCCAAGAGCGAGGCAGAGTTTTTTTCTGCTTGTGCCAAATTAGATGACTAATGTCTCTAAAAATACTACACAAGATATTTCCCAGAGCAAAAAAGCTAGCAAGGAGTCCTAAGCCTGTAACGGCATAGTCTGTAAAGAGCTCGGAATCAGAAATCTTCTTAAAGTCAGAGGAAGTAAAGGACAGCGTAGTTTGCCCATTGCTATCGTTAATAGTCCAAAATTCATCTTTTACCAAGTCTTCATTCGGACTATTCAGTCGATCAATAAATGGAGGTACAATTTTAGCTATAGACAAGGGACCACTATTAAAAATTCTGAAGGAAAGATAATATCCAGGACTGAATCGTTCCTTAGTAGCTTCGCTAGCTGTTTTTCGCTGTCCAAATACTAATTCCGGCATTAGAGATTATAGCGTTCTTCAATGGATTGATTGGTCATAACAATCATGCCAACTCCTGACTCAAGGTCCAACAAAAGACTGCTAGAAAATCCGAACGTATGTCCTCCTTGGCCTAAAACAGAAACATTATACTTGCTTACCCAGAAGCCATGAGCATTGCGTACTATATCTGTACCTGGATATGTTGAAGTAGCAGTATAAAGGGTCGTCCAAGTCTCTGGACGATGGAAAAGGGTCTCCTTTTTGAGAAGTGCTTGAGCAAACTTTTGTAAATCCTCTAGCGTTCCTGTAGCTCTGCCGGAGGAGTAGAGGCCGAGTTCGGAATTAGCGCTTCCCAAGGGCTTGCCTTCGCTATCGTATCCCTTTGCTTCCTTGCGCTTAGCCTGTACAAAAGCATTGTCGGATAAATCTGGTAAAATGGCCGTCTTGTTCATCTTTAGAGGTTCAAAAATATGCTCGTGAACGTAATCGGAGAAACTCTGACCAGAAATCCGCTCTACGATATAAGAGGCCAAGCCTGTTCCGTAATTTGAGTTAGCTGTGACGGTACCTGGCTCGAAAGATTGGATTGGCTGGTAGATAGTCAAAATTTCTTCTAGACTCTTGTCGCCATGTAAGTAATTGGGAATCGTATCAAAGCCAGCCTGATGGTTCATGAGATCTAGCATGGTGATAGGCTTATCATAGCGAAGATTGCGTAGAAAACCTTCTGGCAGATAGGTGCGGATATCTTCTTCGAGGTCAATCTTGCCCTCCTCCCAGAGCTGCATAACAGAGACCCAAATGGTCAGTTTGGTCACAGAACCCCATTCAAAGACGCTTTTGTCATCCACTTTGATGCCCTTTTCCTTGTCCATATAGCCGAAATTGCCTTGGTAGATAGTTCCATTGGTATCAAAGACGGCTGTTGCCATACCAGCAGTGGTCTTTTCGTGCTCCTTGACAAAGTCTTGGATTTTCTGGCTAATTTGGTCGCGACTGATACCAGATGGCAGCTTTGTTCCCTCCTCGGCTAGCGCTTTAGCTGGGTAGAGAAGGCTGAGAGTTAAGAAAATTAGTATAAAGCATAGGGTCAATTTTTTCATTACGAGATACTCCTTTTCTATCAATCTTTAATAACAGAAGCAGCAGACTAGGTACGATCGCCCAGCGGCTTCTACAGAAGAAAGTCCCTTCAAGCAAGGAAAATTTTGTGGAGAACTGACCCGGTTTGTTGGATCTACTGTATTCTCTTCGAAAAAAAACTTAAAATCGCATCAACGCCGTCTTGCTGTACTCTGGTACTGTCTGTGCTTGCTCTTTAGTTTTTATTGAGTATTAAAATCTTCTCAGCTATGTCTTCGTTGAAAACGAAGTCAAAATACGCTATACTAGGAGCAAATTGACACTAAGATTATAACCAAGCCAGCAGCCAAGTTCAAGGGAAAAAGGCCTTTAGCCTACAAGAGATACTTTTTGGCTGTTTCTGTATACCATTCAAGGAGGACAAGATGGACGGCAAGCAATTGCAGGTGCAGGAAACGAAAGAAATGCTGAAACAAGGATTATTAACCTTGCTGCAAAGCCAAGATTTCTCAGAAATCTCAGTCACAGACATTATAGAGGTTTCGCAAACTTCCCGCCGGACCTTTTATCGCCATTTTCGCAATAAAAGGGCTTTATTGGATTATTACCTTCAGGAGCTGATGAAGGAGTATTTTCGTGTGGAAGAGGATATGCAGAACAAGCCAAACCAGTATGAAGCCTATCTTTATCTTTTTCGTTTTTGGTACAGCAAGCGTCAGGAGCTGAGAGGACTAGTTAAGAGTCAGCTTTTTTCCTCCTTTATTTCTGCATGGAATGCCCATTCTCCAACAGTGCTTAAGCCTTTTTTTAAGGAGCAGATGGATATGCAGCTTTTTAGGATACACTTTCTCATCGGAGGCTACAGTAATGCTATTTGGAACTGGCTGCAAGAGGAAGAGCCGGAGAGGCCAGAAGTCATTACAGACTATTTTTTCAAGATTGTAGGCTATTTCGCCTGTGATAAAGATGATTCGACAAGCCAGACGGAGTAAAGGATAAGGTAAAAAAACAAGAATGGCCTGAAGACTTCTTGGTTAGAAAGGGATGCAGCGATTTCCGTTGTTAAAAAAGCATAAAAAACTAGGCTGGAGTGATTTCCAACCTAGTTTTCTGTATGGGAATTTTTAAGTGCTTCTTTAGTTTTCTTTAGCTCTTTTTTCAGCGAGAAGTTTTTTAGCATGCTGATGAGAAAGGTCGTGACAGAGCCTAGGAGCACTGAGACCAAAATCAATATGATTAAGGGAAGTTTGAAGCTAAATAGGATAAAGCTAACATTGACACTCTGCATATTGGCCAAGGAAATACCAGCCACCAATAGAACGGTAATTAAAAGCAGGATATAATGCAATTTTTCTTTCATAGTGATTCTCCTATTTATCTATTCAAACTCAGCCTTGCTTTTGATATCTCCGTATTCTTCTGGGATTTCTTGGGCTAGGATATCTTCATAAGCGGCCAGTTCAATATCTGAGCCATACTTATTTTTCAGAGCTGTGGTCACCAGACGGTAGGCCAAGTTCGCATTGCGGGACAAGATAGGGCCGTGAAAGTAGGAGCCAAAGACATTCTTATAGTGGACGCCTTCATTTCCGTCTTCTTGGTTGTTGCCATTTCCATAGACGACTTTGCCCAGAGGTTTTTCGTCATCAGAGAGGAAAGTACGTCCTTGGTGATTTTCAAAGCCGTAGTAGGTTTCATCGAATTCATCATTATGAATCTTAATGTCACCAATATAGCGGTTTTTGGTCTGGTTGAGGGTATAGTGGCCCATAATACCCAGGCCTTCGATTCGTCGGCCAGAAGCTTCGATATAGTATTGGCCTAAGAGTTGGAAGCCACCGCAGATAGCTAGCACTACGCCGTTTTCATTGATAAAGCTTTCCAAAGCTTCTTTTTTAGCTGGCAGGTCACGAGCCACGATCGTTTGCTCATAGTCTTGACCTCCGCCAAAGAAGACGATGTCGTAGTTGTCCTTGTCAAAGTCATCTTCTAGAGAGACGATATCGACTTCAACCCTAGCGCCTAGTTTTTCAGCCACATACTTGAGCATGAGGACATTGCCGTTGTCGCCGTAGGTATTCATGAGATTGCCATAGAGGTGGGCAATCTTTACATCGTAACGGTAATCCTGGTTTTCAGGAGAAGTGAGGGATTTATATACCATTAGTTCATCTCCTTTCTGACCACTTGTCGTTCTGCCAGTAACTCGCGGAATTCCAGCATAGCAGTATAAGTTGCTAAGATATAGGCATGCTTGGTTTCTTGCTGCTCAATGGCCTTAAATACTGCTTCTAAATCTTTGACTTCAGTAATCTGGTCTGCTGGATAGCCCGTTACCCGCAGTCGACGAGCAATCTCAGAGTGGCGCACACCGCCTGCAATGACATGAGGAATCTCCATCTCTAGAATCTTCTCAAAATCTGCATCCCAAATCCAGCTGGTATCAATGCCGTCTGCATAGTTGGCATTGAGCAGGACGGACAAGCTAAAGTCAAAAGGCGCGAGCCCAATCATATCCAAAGCTTGGGTCGCCCCAACAGGATTTTTTATCAAGACTAAGGTACATTCCTTATCGCCGATTTTGAAAGTTTCCTGACGGCCAAAGACAGCTCGGCTCTTGTCAAAGCCAGCCTTGATAGTAGCCGGCTCGACACCAAAGAACTGAGCTACTGATACAGCGGCCAAGGCATTGTAGATATTATAAAGACCACCAATATTGATCTGATAGTCTTGACCATCAATGGTGAAGGCAGAGCGGTTATGCTCAAGTGTTTTGAGAGCGGTCAGGCTGTAGTCAAGCGTAGGACGCTTGAAGCCGCAGTCCTCACAGATATAAGCCCCCAGATTTGCATAGGTGTTGAGCTCATACTTGAGGATATGCTCACACTTAGGACAGAGGATGCCTTCTGTATTATAGTGAGCCAGCTGAGCCTGGCCTTTCTCGGTATTAAATCCATAGTAGCGAACAGGATTCTTCAGGCTTACTGAGTTAAAGAGGGGGCTGTCACCATTCATCAGTACAATTGCTTCAGGCACTTTAGCTGCAGCATCCAGAATCATCTGGTAGGTCGTGTAGATCTCACCATAGCGATCCATCTGGTCGCGGAAAATATTGGTAAAGACGAAGAGGCTAGGCTTGATATAATCACAAATCCGAGATAGGCTGGCTTCGTCTATCTCCAGCACAGCGATATTCTTGCCAGATTTGCCTTTTTTAGCGGTTAGGAAGGTTGTGGTAATCCCGGTAATCATATTGGCACCGCTGGGATTGGTCACTACTTCTCCGAAAGCTTCCTTGAGAATGCCTACTGTTAGAGCTGTAGTCAGAGTTTTACCATTGGTTCCGGTAATAACCACGACCTCATAGTTCTTTGCTAGGTTTTGTAAAATATTTTTATCAAATGTCAGGGCTACTTTCCCCGGCAGGGTCGATCCACGCCCCATTTTGCTAAGAACAAAGTGGGAGGACTTGCCTGCCAAGAGGCCCAAGGCTGTATTTATCTTCATAAGAAATATTTTATCATAAAAAAGTAAAGAAGGTTACAGAAAAATATTGACAAACGTGATATAATGGGTTGGTAAGTCTTTAAGCATTAAGACCCACTGTAAAATAAAAAGAGAGAAGTTAATTGAGTGAACTCTAATTACAAGATAAAATCAGGCTGTGACTAGATTTAATAAGTTCGATTTGTTGCTATAGAGGTTTGATTTTGCTTGTAGAGGAGTAGGAAGTCTAAGTATGAATTTTCAACAACTAACCAATCTCCAATATTGGGCCAGTTTGTTTTCTGACCCTTGGAGGATTGTAATTAATATTATTGACGTCGCTATCGTCGCATGGATTCTATATTATCTAATCAAGGCCATTGCTGGTACGAAGATTATGATTTTGGTCCGCGGTGTGCTCTTCTTTATCTTGGCACAGTTTTTTGCCAATATCATCGGCTTGACCACCATTTCTTGGCTGATTAATCAGGTCATCACTTACGGGGTTATTGCGGCCGTGGTGATTTTCTCGCCTGAGATTCGGGCAGGATTAGAAAAGCTTGGCCGTGCAACGGATATTTTTTCTGCAACGCCCATCAGTGACGAAGAAAAAATGGTTCAGGCCTTTGTCAAGTCTGTTGCCTATATGAGTCCGCGGAAAATCGGGGCTTTGGTGGCCATTCAGGGAACCCGTACCTTGCAGGAGTACATTGCAACAGGGATTCCTTTGGATGCAGATGTGTCCGGAGAGCTGCTAATCAACATTTTTATCCCCAATACGCCATTGCACGATGGAGCTGTTATTATAAAAAACAATAAGATTGCGGCTTCCTGTGCCTACCTGCCTCTGACAGAAAGCAGCGGTATCTCTAAGGAGTTTGGAACCCGGCACCGCGCAGCTATTGGCCTGTCTGAAGTATCAGATGCTTTTACTTTTGTCGTTTCAGAAGAAACCGGCGGTATTTCCACCACGCACAATGGAATTTTCAAGCACGATCTGACTTTGGATGAGTTTGAGACAGATCTGAGAAAGGTCTTCTTATCAGAGCAGGACAAGCCAGCAGGTTTGAAAAAACGCTTCATGGGAGGATGGAAGAAATGAAAAAACGTAAAAAAATTCTTTATATCATCTCTTCGTTTTTCTTTGCCCTAGTGCTTTTTGTCTATGCAACCTCTAGCAGTTATCAAAACAATACTGGAGTTCGACAGGTCACATCTGAAACTTATACCAATACGGTTTCCAATGTGCCGATTGACATCAAATATGACAGCGAGAATTACTTTATCAGCGGCTTTACTTCTGAAGTTTCCGTCGCCCTGACAGGCTCCAACCGTGTCAATCTAGCCAGTGAAATGCAGGAAAGTACTCGGAAGTTTCGAGTCGTAGCTGATCTTTCCAAGGCTACAGAAGGAACAGTAGAAATCCCGCTAAAGGTTGAAAATCTGCCAAGCGGTCTGACTGCTGCAGTGACTCCGCAGAAGATTTCTGTTAAGATTGGAAAAAAGGCTAGCAAGAAGGTTGAGGTCCGCTACCTCATCACAGACAGCCAGGTGGCTGAAAATGTGTCTATCAGTGGTGTAACCTTGGAAAATAAGGAAGCCACAGTAACCAGTGACGAGGAGACCCTATCTAAGATTGAATATGTCGTAGCTATTCTCCCGACCAATGTCATTATCACCGGCAACTATAGCGGGACAGCGCCGCTGCAGGCTGTTGATGGACAGGGGAATGTCATGCCAAGCGTGGTGACACCATTTGAAACGACTATGCGTGTCAACACTAAAACAGCAGACAACTCAGGCTCGTCCTCCTCTAACAGTAGCTCAAATACGAGCTCATCAAATAAAAACTAACTAAAATTTTGAAAATAAACTTGGACGAAGTTAGCCTGCCTGATTCGCAGCCTAAGTGCTTTAAATCCAAGTCTTATGAAAGGAAACTATTTATAATGGGTAAATACTTTGGAACCGATGGTGTTCGCGGAGAAGCAAATGTGGAATTAACGCCGGAATTGGCCTTTAAACTTGGCCGCTTTGGTGGTTATGTTCTGAGCCAGCACGAAAGTGAAGTTCCTAGGGTCTTTGTTGGCCGGGATACTCGAATTTCAGGAGAAATGCTGGAAAGCGCCTTGGTTGCAGGACTTTTGTCCGTTGGAATTCATGTCTATAAATTGGGTGTCATTGCAACGCCTGGTGTAGCTTATCTGGTCAAGTCAGAGAAGGCCAGCGCCGGAGTCATGATTTCTGCCAGCCACAATCCAGCTTTGGATAATGGTATCAAATTCTTTGGTGGTGATGGCTATAAACTGGATGATGAGCGTGAGTTGGAAATCGAAGCTTTGTTGGACGCAGCAGAAGATACCCTGCCACGTCCAAGCGCAGAAGGATTGGGTGACTTGGTGGACTATCCGGAAGGACTGCGCAAGTACCAACAATACTTGGTTTCAACTGGTTTGGAACTAGAAGGAATGCATGTGGCCTTAGATACGGCCAACGGTGCGGCTTCTACCAGCGCCCGTCAGATTTTTGCTGACCTCGGCGCACAGCTGACGATTATCGGAGAAAATCCAGACGGCCTCAATATCAATCTGAATGTCGGGTCTACGCATCCAGAAGCTTTGCAGGATGTTGTACGTGAGTCTGGTGCGGCGATTGGTCTGGCCTTTGATGGAGATAGCGATCGCCTCATTGCCGTGGATGAAAATGGTGAGCTAGTAGATGGTGACAAGATTATGTACATCATCGGTAAGTACCTGTCTGAGAAAGGCGAGCTGGCGCAGAATACCATTGTCACGACTGTCATGTCCAACCTAGGCTTCCATAAGGCTTTGGATCGGGAAGGCATCCAAAAGGCTGTGACAGCAGTTGGTGACCGCTATGTAGTAGAGGAAATGCGGAAGAATGGTTATAATCTTGGTGGTGAGCAGTCTGGACATGTTATCATCATGGACTACAATACGACAGGTGACGGTCAGCTTTCAGCTGTGCAATTGACCAAGGTTATGCAGGAAACAGGTAAGAAGCTATCTGAATTGGCTGCTGAAGTAACTATCTATCCGCAGAAACTAGTCAATATACGTGTGGAAAACAGCATGAAGGATAAGGCGATGGAAGTCCCTGCTATCAAGACGGTGATTGAAAGAATGGAAGCTGAAATGGCTGGCAATGGCCGGATTTTGGTTCGTCCGAGCGGAACAGAGCCTCTGCTGAGGGTCATGGCTGAAGCACCAACTGACGAAGAAGTAAATTATTATGTAGATACCATTGCTAATGTTGTTCGAGATGAAATTGGAATTGAGTAATAAAACGTAAAGAAACTGAGACACAACGTCTTGGTTTTTTTACATTGTTATGAATTTTTAAACACTACGAATAAAAATGTTGATAAATTGCAATACTCTTGGTATAATAAGCTACGAAAGGAGAAAAAGATGAAAAATAAAAATACAATTATTTTTAAAATTCTTATCTTATTAACAGCTATTGTTACAGGTTTAGGTTTTGCTACTCGAACTCAGGCTTCTGAAGTAACTGAATACAGTCAGCAAACCAGCATTACTAAGGATGGTGAGCCATTAACAAGTGACTCAACTGTTAAGACTAATGAAACCTTGTCTGTAACAACCAACTTCACATTTCCAGCGGCTCAAAATATAGCTGAAGGGGATACCCTGACTTTTAAACTTCCGGAAGAGTTAAGCCTGATTACTGCCTTAAACTTCGATGTCTATGATGTTGTTAATCATACGGGAGAGTTAGTCGGTACAGCTCAAACTGACCCGGCGACTCAGTCAGTTACAGTGACTTTCAGTAACTACTTTACAAATTATACCCAAAAGAAAGAGCTATCTTTGGGCTTTAATGTTCGCATCAATAACGAAAAAGTCAAAGAAACAGGTCCTGTTTCCTTCAAATTTGGCCAGACAGACTTTTCTTTCCAATACCAGAAAGAAGAAGGAACTGCTGGTGAGTATGAAATGAAATATGGCTACCAAGATAGTAGCGATCCAAGCATTGTCAAGTGGCGTATTATCCTGAATGCAAGACAGGACATGCTTCGTAACATGGTAATTTCAGACACCTTTGGTGATGGTCTGACACTGGTTCCTGGTACGCTGCGGGCTGTCCGCTATGCTCCTGTAGAAGGTGGTATCCGCAATGAAGCTCATATCCTGACTCTGCCTGTAGTTGATAACTTTACTAACAAAGCAGTCCTAACCCAAAACGCTAATGGCGATGCTAACGGTTTTACCATCAACTTTGGAGATAACTACAACTGGCCAATGTACATCGAGTACTCTACTCGTGTACCAGAAGGTACAAAAGTGGGCGATGTGGTTAATAACAAGTTATCTTGGACAGCTAAAGGATTCCCAGAGCGTACTATTACTAAGTCAGTCCGCTTGGAAGAGGGCTCCGGTAAAGGAAGCGCTGTGCTAGCAAAAGATGTGAAGATTCAGGCACAGAAAAAGCTTGTTAATAAAGTGTTAGAGAAGGGTCAATTTACCTTTGGTCTCTTTGACGAAAACGGTGTTTTACTTCAAACAGCTACCAATGAAGCTGATGGTTCTATCAATTTCAAAGCCTTGAACTATAATGCAGCTGGTGACTACCGCTACAGCATTAAGGAAATTCCGAGCAATGATGCTAACTACATCTATGATGACAAGGAAGCTCAGCTGACAGTTACTGTTAAAGATGTGAATGGTGAGTTTTTGGGCTCTGTTAAATATGATTTGGATCCTGTCTTTACAAATACCTATAGAGGTAATGATCCAGGCAAGGCAGTTCAGCCACCTAACCCTGGAAATAATAACAATCCAAACAATCCAAATAACAACCCTAACAATAACCCAAATAATAATCCAAACAACAACCCAAATAATACCCCAGACAATGGTAACAATACCCCTGGTAACAGTTCCGACAATCCAAAGGGCGGAACAGACAATCCAGGTAATGGAAATAACAATTCAAACAATGGTACCAATGATCCAGGTGCTGCAGGAGGCAACAAAAAAGTTCTGCCTAAGACTGGTCAAGAAACGACGCTTTGGCTGTCAGTTGCAGGTTTGGCAATCTTAGTTGGCTTTGTAAGCTATGTCTTTCGTCAAAAGCAAGACTAGATAAGATTCAAAGGTTTTAAGAGTTTTCTCTTAAAGCCTTTTTACATGCTTTTCCATTTGAAAAAACCGAGCAATCATGTTAGAATAGACCTAGTAATTTTTATAAGATAGGGGTATTATCGTGGCTTTTGGTGACAACGGACAACGCAAAAAAACAGGATTTGAAAAATTGACGATGCTGGTCGTGATTATCATGCTCATCGTGACAGTTGGAGCTATCTTTGCTTCCGCTCTCAGCGCAATCTTTTAATCCAAACGCTTCAGGGCGTTTTTTTAGACTAGAAAAAGAGAATAGAAAAAATGAGTATGTTTTTAGATACGGCCAAGATTCAAGTCAAGGCTGGTAATGGTGGCGATGGCATGGTGGCCTTTCGCCGTGAAAAATATGTTCCGAATGGCGGTCCTTGGGGCGGCGATGGCGGTCGTGGCGGTAATGTTGTCTTTGTCGTAGATGAAGGCTTGCGTACCCTGATGGATTTCCGTTACAATCGCCACTTCAAGGCTCAGTCTGGTGAAAAGGGCATGACCAAGGGAATGCATGGCCGAGGGGCTGAGGACTTGATTGTTCGTGTGCCGCAGGGGACGACGGTTCGTGATGCTGAGACTGGCAAGGTGCTGACAGACTTGGTAGAAAATGGCCAAGAATTTATCGTAGCGCGTGGTGGCCGAGGCGGTCGCGGAAATATCCGCTTTGCAACGCCTAAAAATCCTGCTCCGGAGATTTCTGAAAACGGAGAACCAGGCCAAGAGCGAGAGCTTCTGCTGGAGCTCAAGGTTCTAGCAGACGTTGGTCTGGTCGGCTTTCCTTCTGTCGGAAAATCCACTTTGCTCAGTGTTATCACAGCAGCTAAGCCTAAGATTGGTGCCTATCATTTTACGACCATCGTGCCCAATCTAGGCATGGTTCGTACTCACTCTGGAGAGTCCTTTGCAGTAGCAGATCTACCAGGTTTGATTGAGGGGGCCAGCCAAGGGGTTGGACTGGGAACCCAGTTTCTCCGTCATATTGAGCGGACACGGGTCATCCTGCATGTCATCGATATATCAGCTAGTGAGGGACGTGATCCTTATGAGGACTATCTAGCTATTAATAAAGAGTTGGAATCCTACAATCTTCGTCTCATGGAGCGTCCGCAGATCATTGTTGCAAACAAGATGGACATGCCGGAAAGTGCTGAAAATCTCAAGGTATTCAAAGAGAAATTAGCGGCTAATTATGACGAATTTGCGGAACTACCGCAAATCTTCCCCATTTCCAGTCTTACTAAGCAGGGACTTGCGACCCTCTTGGATGCGACCGCAGAATTACTGGATAAGACGCCAGAGTTCTTGCTTTACGATGAGTCTGAAATGGAAGAAGAAGCTTACTATGGCTTTGACGAAGAAGCACCAGCCTTTGAAATTTCTCGTGATGATGATGCGACTTGGGTGCTGTCAGGTGAAAAGCTTGAGAAGCTCTTTAATATGACCAACTTTGACCGTGATGAGGCAGTTATGAAATTTGCCCGTCAGCTTCGTGGTATGGGAGTTGATGAAGCCCTTCGCGCTCGTGGAGCCAAGGATGGTGACCTGGTCCGCATCGGCAAGTTTGAGTTTGAATTCGTTGACTAAGGAGGCTTGCAATGGGTGATAAACCAATATCCTTTCGAGATGAAAATGGAAATTTTGTCTCTGCAGCCGACGTCTGGAATGCAGAAAAGCTAGAAGAGCTCTTTAACAAACTCAACCCCAAACGCAAGCTGCGTCTGGAAAGAGAAGCATTAGCGAAAGCAGAAGAGGAATAAAACGTTCGATTTTGAAAATATAAACGCTGGGAAAGATTTCTCAGCCTTTTTAAATCTTAAAAAGTGGGTTCTGATAGGTAAGTCGATTTCCTTTTAGCTTCTAAGGACCCCATCAATGAAAAAATGGAAAAAGGCAAGGCTTATCAATCTGTCGTAGCCATTGCCTGCTATTTTATGGTATAATGAAAAAAATAAGTAGGAGAAGTGATAATTATGGCAAAAACGATTCATACAGATAAAGCACCAGCAGCGATTGGACCTTATGTTCAAGGAAAAATTGTCGGCAATCTTTTGTTCGCGAGCGGGCAAATTCCCCTCTCTCCTGAAACTGGAGAAATCATTGGGACAACTATTGAAGAGCAGACCCAGCAGGTACTGAAAAATGTTTCAGCCATTTTGGAAGCCGCTGGAACAGACTTTGACCATGTGGTCAAGGCTACTTGCTTCTTGAGCGATATCAATGATTTTGTGGCCTTTAATGAAGTTTACAAAACAGCCTTTACAGAAGCATTTCCGGCTCGTTCAGCAGTCGAAGTGGCTCGCCTGCCTAAGGATGTGAAGATTGAAATCGAGGTTATTGCCGAGATTCTCTAAAAAAGGGCTGGAGAAAACAGCTTTTTGACGGATTCTATCTGATGAAAGGATTATTATGTCTGAGAAGAAAATTCAGCTTGTCATTGTGACTGGAATGAGCGGGGCGGGGAAAACCGTAGCCATCCAGTCCTTTGAAGACTTAGGTTATTTTACCATTGATAACATGCCGCCAACTCTGGTGCCGAAGTTCTTGCAGCTGGTCGAAGGGACTACTGACAATGATAAATTGGCTCTGGTTGTCGATATGCGCAGCCGTTCCTTCTTTTTGCAAATTCAGAATGTTTTGGATGAATTAGAGCAGAATGAGAACATTGATTTCAAGATTCTTTTCCTAGATGCGGCTGATAAGGAGTTAGTGGCTCGTTACAAGGAAACGCGTCGCAGCCATCCGCTGGCAGCTGATGGGCGAATTTTAGATGGGATTAAGCTGGAGCGCGAACTCTTAGCCCCACTGAAGAATCTCAGCCAGAATGTTGTGGACACAACAGATTTGACGCCAAGGGAGCTCAGAAAGACCATCTCTGAACAATTTTCAAATCAGGCTGACATGCATAGTTTCCGCATTGAGGTCATGAGTTTTGGTTTCAAATACGGTCTGCCTTTGGATGCAGACTTGGTCTTTGATGTGCGCTTTCTGCCCAATCCCTACTATAAGCCTGAGCTACGCAATCAGACAGGCTTGGACAAGGATGTCTTTGACTATGTCATGAACCATGCCGAGTCAGAAGAATTTTATCAGCATCTGCTGGGCTTGATAGAGCCGATCTTGCCAGGCTATCAGAAGGAAGGTAAGTCTATCCTGACTATTGCTGTGGGCTGTACGGGTGGTCAGCACCGCAGTGTAGCCTTTGCTCAGCGCTTAGCAGATGATTTGGCTAAAAATTGGCCGGTCAATGCCAGTCACCGCGACAAAAACCGTCGGAAAGAAACGGTGAACCGCTCATGAGAAAGCCAAGAATTACAGTCATCGGCGGTGGAACAGGAATTTCAGTTATTTTAGACAGCCTGCGTAAAAAGGATGTAGAGATTACAGCCATTGTCACAGTAGCAGATGATGGAGGCAGTTCTGGTGAGCTGCGGAAAAACATCCAGCAGCTGACTCCGCCAGGTGACTTGCGAAATGTTCTGGTAGCCATGTCTGACATGCCAAAATTCTATGAGAAGGTCTTCCAGTATCGCTTTGCGGAAGGAGATGGCGTTCTAGCGGGGCATCCTTTGGGCAATCTGATTATTGCCGGTATTTCCGAAATGCAGGGCTCAACCTATAATGCCATGCAGCTTTTGACCAAGTTTTTCCATACGACAGGAAAAATTTACCCTTCTAGCGACACTCCCCTAACTCTGCATGCTGTGTTTGCAGATGGGACGGAAGTTGTCGGTGAAAGCAATCTGACCAGTAAGAGCGGAATGATTGAGCGGGTCTATGTGACCAATACCTATGATGACAAGAAGCCTGCTGCTAGCAAAAAGGTGGTTGAAAGTATCCTGGAAAGCGATATGGTGGTTCTGGGACCAGGTTCGCTATTTACCTCAATCTTGCCTAATCTCGTTATCGAGGAAATCGGCCAGGCTCTTTTGGATACCAAAGCAGAAGTGGCCTATGTTTGCAATATCATGACCCAGCGAGGTGAAACAGAGCATTTTTCAGACAGCGACCACGTCCAAGTACTGCATCGCCATCTAGGCAGGAAGTTTGTAGATACAGTCTTGGTTAATATCGAACCTGTTCCTCACGAGTACATGGACAGTAATCAGTTTGACGAATATCTGATACAGGTGGAGCATGATTTTCAGGGGTTACAAGAGCAGGTTCCGCGCGTTATTTCTTCGAATTTTCTTCGTTTAGAAAATGGCGGAGCTTTCCACGATGGCGAGCTGGTTGTTGACGAATTGATGCAGATTATACAGGTACGCAAATGAGCTTTACAGTAAAAGTAAAAGAAGAACTGCTGAGTCTGGTAAGCAGAGATAAAAATGAGCTGTCAGCCATGATCAAGATGTCTGGCAGTCTGGGCTTGGCCAGCAGTGGTTTGACCCTGTCTGTCACAACAGAAAATGCCAAGATTGCGCGCCATCTCTATGAGTTGCTGTCGGACCTTTATCAGGTCAAGTCAGAAATCCGTCACCATCAGAAGACCAACTTGCGCAAGAATCGAGTTTATACAGTATTTCTAGATCAGAAAGTAGAAGAAATCCTTTCTGACCTGCACTTGGCTGACTCCTTTTTTGGTATCGAGGCCGGAATTGACCAGGCCATTTTGTCAGATGACGAAGCTAGCCGAGCTTACCTTCGGGGAGCCTTTCTCTCAAATGGCAGCATGCGGGAGCCAGACTCAGGCAAGTACCAGCTGGAAATTCTGTCCGTTTATCTGGATCATGCTGAGGATTTGGCTGCCTTGATGCGCCGTTTTCTGCTGGATGCCAAGACCATTGAGCGCAAGAAGGGGGCTGTTACTTATCTGCAGCGGGCTGAGGACATCATGGATTTTCTCATTGTCATCGGGGCTATGGAAGCCATGGCTGAGTTTGAGTCTCTTAAGCTCATGCGGGAAGCGCGCAATGACCTCAACCGCGCTAATAATGCGGAGACAGCGAACATTGCCCGCACAGTCACAGCCAGTATGAAAATCATCAACAATATTGCTAAAATCAGTGATAATATTGGCATTGAGAGTCTACCTGTAGACCTGCAGGAGGTAGCCCAGCTTCGCATCCAGCATCCAGACTACTCCATCCAGCAGTTGGCTGATAGTCTGAGCCGGCCACTGACTAAGAGCGGCGTCAATCATCGCTTGAGAAAAATCAATAAAATCGCAGATGAATTATAAAAGCTGCTGAGCTTGAGCTCGGCAGCTGTTTTTTTATAGGCTTGTAGAATGTTTGGGTTGGACTTTTTGCTCAGGATAGATATGGTTAATGGCATTGTTGACAGCAGTAGGTGCCTCACCTAACCCAGTCGCAATCAGGTCAATCTTCCCCTCGTAGCTGCAGCAGTCACCAGCTGCATAGATACCTGGCACGGAAGTTTCTTGCTTGCTATTGACCAAAATTTTGTGACGGTTGAGCTCCAAGCCCCAATCTTTGAGATTGCCGACAGAGGATTTAAAACCGTAGTTGACAAAGAGGTGATCCAGAGGCAGAAGCTGACTTTCCTCCCCCTTGACTTGGCTGATTTCCAAGTGGGTTATCTTGCCATTTTCACCAACCAATCGACTGGGTACAAATGGTGTCTTAATCTCAACACTAGAAGCCTTGAGTTCTTCCACACTATGCTCTAAAGCTCGGAAGTTGTCCCGACGGTGAACCAGGCTGGTTTCTGCGATTTTTTCAAAAGCTAACGCCCAGTCAACAGCCGAGTCGCCGCCGCCCAGAACAACAACCTTTTTGCCAGCGTACTGGCTGATGTTTGAAACGTGATAGTGGAGGTTGCTGTAGCTTTCAGCATCATCTAGCTCCAAAGCTCTTGGTTTGAAGGCACCGCCTCCCATGGCGATGATGATGGTTTTGGTCTGATGCTGGGCTTGAGAAGTCGTGATAGAGAAGCCATCATCAGATTTAACGATATCCAGCACCGTTTCATTGAGGCAGATTTCAGTCTGGAAAGTTTCCAGCTGCTCAATCAGACGCTGAGTCAGCTCTTCGCCGCTTAAATTGGTAAAGCCCGGTACATCCAGAATCTTCTTCTCTGGATAGAGAATGGCCGGCTGGCCGCCCAGCTGAGGCAAGGAATCAATGATTTTAACCTTGGCTTGGCGTAGATGAGCGTAAAATGCAGCAAATAGGCCAACTGGTCCACCGCCGACAATCGTAATATCATACAGTTCAGACATAATTTTCCTCAATCTTTTTAAAATAAACTAGCATTATTGTACCACAAAAAGGGGTTGAAATGTAAGCAAATGTTTTAAAGACATCTTAAAAGCCCCAGCTGGGGCTTAAAATTAGATAGCAAATAAATCATTGAGGTTTTCAGCCAGCGTTGGGTGGGTGAAGATTTGCTTGCTCAAGTAGGTGTAAGGAATCTTATTATCCATGGCTACAGTCAGTATATTGATAATTTCCTGAGCTCCAGCTGAGAAGATAGTTGCTCCGATGATTTCCTTGGTTTCAGTGTTGACAACAGCCTTGAAAGCACCGCGCAAGTCAGCATTGACATGTCCGCGAGGCATTGCTGCGACTGGAATCTCCTTAACTGCAATCGGCAGGCCTTGCTCTTGGGCTTCCTTTTCAGTCAATCCGATTTGAGCCAAAGGTGGTGTGATGAACATGCTGGTAGGTACGTTCTTACGGTCTTCCAGTGTGTAGCTGCCGTCACCAGCTAGATAGCTATAAAGGATGCGGAAGTCATCCAGTGAGATATAAGTGAACTGCAGACCGCCATTGACATCGCCCGCTGCAAAAACGCCGGATACAGATGTTTCCAAGTGTTTATCGACCTTAATCGCTCCTCGCTCTGTCAGCTCGATATCTGTATTTTCCAACTGTAGTGGTTCAATATTTGGCTTACGGCCGGTAGCATAGAGCAGGGCATCAAAGCGGAATTCTCCAGATTCTGTCACAACTACAACTTCGTCACCATCATTTTTAACCTGTGTGGTACGTACATTTTGTAAGAGTTGGATTCCGTCTTCTTCCATGTACTGCTTAGCTAGAGCAGCGATAGAAGGCTCAACTCGAGGGAGAAAGACAGGAGCAGCATCCAGCACAGTCACCTGACTGCCCATTTTATTGTAAAGTCCAGCAAATTCTAGGCCAATGTTACCGCCACCTAGAACTCCCAAGCGTTTAGGAAGTTCTTTCAGATTTTGGATGCCAGTTGAGTCATAGACATGCTCGGTTTCAGTCAGTCCAGGAATTGGCAGGACATTGGAAACAGCACCAGTATTGATGACAATAGTCTCAGCAGTCAGTTCCTCTTTCTCATCGCCAGCTGTGATTTCGATGACTTTATTTGAAAGGAAATGAGCTTCCGCATCGATGATGTCAACACCAGCACCACTGATTGCTGCGTAGTTCTTTCCATTGAGACGGCTGGTTACAGCGTTCTTCTCAGCCATGACTTGATCGAAAGCCAGGCCTTTTTCAGCTGCGACAAGCAAGGTCTTGGTTGGGATGCAGGCGATATTAATACAGGTTCCCCCGTACATAGCCTTGCTTCGCTCAATCAAAGCAACTTTTTTTCCTTGGGCCGCCATTTTGGCTGCCAATGTTTTACCGGCCTTCCCAAAGCCGATGACAATTAAATCATAGGTTAACATAATTTACCTCCATTTTTCAAAAAAGATTGTATCACATCTAGTCAGAAATTGCTGATTTCTGCTACGCTTTTTTTCTTCAGTATTTTTAGTATTTATTTTTATACAGAATGTCCATTTTTGAGCAAGATTTTCGCAGTTCCAGTCAGTCTGTGTTATACTGAGTTTTGTTATATATTTTAGGGGGTTAAAATGTCTATTATTACACTAATTCTGGCAGGCTTGGTTGCCTTGGAATTTTTCTACATCCTGTACTTGGAGACCTTCGCGACGACTTCTGCAGCGACAGCTCGGGTTTTCGGTATGTCGCAAGAGGAGTTGGAGCAGCAGTCGGTCAATACACTTTTCAAAAACCAAGGAGTTTATAACGGATTGATAGCTGTTTTGATCTTGATTGCGGCCTTTGTGCAGTCTAGTTCAGTTTGGCTGGGAATTTTTATGGTTTATATCATCTTGGTAGCAGCATACGGTGCAGTGACCAGTGATCCCAAAATCCTGTTCAAGCAGGGAGGGCTGGCGATGCTGACCCTGCTTAGTTTATTTTTCTAAAATAGAGTGAGGAAAATTGATTTCCCACTCTTTTTTATATAATGATTGACTTTTTTATTAGACAAGTGTAGAATAAAGATAGAAATAGCATTATTTAGAAAGCGCGTGGGAATGATGAAAAGATCTATTAAACGTTTGCCAGATGGGGAATTTACTATTTTAAAAGTAATTTGGCAGCTGCCTACCCCGACGACCTCTGCTCGTATCATGGAAAAGCTGGGACCAGACAATCACTGGAAGCCTCAGACTTTGCTGACAGTCTTGGCTCGCTTGACTGAAAAGGGCTTTTTAGAAAGTGTCCGCAAGGGGCGTGAAAGGCAGTATACAGCCTTGATCTCAGAAGATGAGTATCTGGAAGTTGAGGCTTCAGATTTCTTGAAGCGTCACAGCGGCCGTTCAATGGGCGGTTTTGTCAAAACACTCTTTTCTTCTAACTCCTTTTCGGAAAATGAATTGGATGAGCTGCGCAGTCTGCTCAACCAAGGAAAGTAGGATGGAGGGATAAGCATGAAACAGTTCCTTCTTTCTTTTCTTCTGACCAGTTTGTCGACATCCATTTTGGTGCTTTTGCTTAGTCTGCTTTTTACGGCCTTTAAGACTAAGATTTCGGTCAGAGTGAAGTATTTTATTTGGTTTTTGATATTGCTGAGTTTTCTGTTCCCGTTCCGTCCCCAATTTGGCTCAGGCCTGATTCGGCTGAATACAGGATCGGTAGTTCAGACAGCAGTGACTGCCACCCAGACAGGTGGAGCTCAGGGCGCTTCTCCAGCAGTTGAAAAAGCTGCCCAGCCAAATCTGTGGGAGGCTTTTCTGGGCCTACCTTGGTTTGAAATTCTCTTTGCCATCTGGCTGATTGGCTTTGTCTTTAGTATAGGAAGATATGCTTATTCCTATATTCGCTTCAGAAAGATGCTAAAGCGCTGGGGCACGGAGTTTCAGGACGAAGAAGTGATGGCTCAGCTGCGGGCTGTTCAGCAGGAGATGGGAGTTAAGGGCCGGATTCGTCTGCTCCACTATCCTATGTCCCAAAGTCCTATGCTGCTAGGCTTCAGAGATATTTTAATCGTGCTTCCAGAGTTGGACTACACAGAAGAAGAGCTGCAGCTGATTTTTAAGCATGAGCTGACCCACTATAAGCACCGCGATGTTTTAATCAATCTCTTAGGGATTTTTGCCAAGAGTCTGCACTGGTTTAATCCGGTTGTCCGCTTTGCCTGCCGTGAAACCCAAGAAGCAGGAGAAATGTACTGTGACTACGATGTTCTGAGCTGTAGAGATACAGAGTATCGGACTTTCTACGGTGAAACGATTTTGACCATGATAGACCGCAGTAAGAAGACCCCAATTGCCCTGACGACCTGCTTTTACTCTGACAAGTTTAATCTCAAGCGGCGGATTGTAGGTATTATGGATAACCGCCTGCCTAAGAGGTTTCTGTCTGCTGCCTTTGTAGTAGCAGTTCCTCTCCTTTTGCTCTTGACTAGCTCGGTCTTTGCCTTAGAAAGCCCAACTGCTCAACAAAGCCAACCTGTAGCGGGTCAAAAACAGCCCCAAGAGCTCAGTCACCGTCAGGCACTAGCATCCGTCTTAAAAGAGCTGTCTCTTTCCGAAAAAGATATTAAAGATTTACAAATTTCGCGTGAGAAAGACACTTATAAGATTCGCTTCTCTCACGGGCAAACGGCCCATGAAACCATTGTCAATGCTAAGGATGGAAAACTGGTCAAATCTAAGCAGCATACCATTGTCGAAAAGATGGTAACAGTCGAAAAAGAAGTCAGCCCATCCTCGTCAGCTGCATCAACTCCAGCTGACAGCGCTACTGCAGGCGCAGGGAATACGGGAGCAGCGGGCTCGACAGGAGCCACTACTGGCGCTGGCACATCAACAGTTCAAACTCCGTCTCAGAACAGTTCCTCTCATACGACAGACACTGATGATTCGGACGATGATGATGACCATGATGACGATTAAATAGAGGATTCTGCCAGTTTAAGTTTCTTAAAAGCTTAGATTGGTAGAATTTTATTATCTTCTCGAAGGGGGATTTGGCAATCCTCCAAGAGCAGTTAGTCATCAGTTTATCTTTTATTTTAGGTCGATTTTGCTTACAGTTTGCATTTCGTTTCCTAATGCTAAAAAACTGAAAGATTATTTATCTTTTTTCTTGACATTTACAAACGACAAATGTAGAATAAACTTATAAACTACATTTGTAGAATGTTTTTAAAAAATACTGCTTGGAAAGGAGAAGAAAGAAAGCTTATCCAGACGCTTGTAGGTGCAGAGCGGAAGCTCTATTTCTTTTAAAAGCACAAACTACATTTGTAGAATTAAAGGAGAGTCCAAATGAAACAAAAGCAAATCCAAACAAACTTCCAACGGATCGAAACTAAGTATATTCTTGACCGAGCAATGCTAGCTCGTCTTGAGGCTGACATGAGACCTTACCTTATCGCAGATGATTATGCGACTTCAACCATTTCCAATGTGTATTTTGATAATGATGAGTTCCAGATGATTCAGGATTCCATTGCCAGAAAAGGTGGTCGCGAAAAGATGCGGATGCGCACTTATGCTGAGCAACCGAATGATGATAGTCAAGTTTTCTTGGAAATCAAGAAGAAACGCGATGAAGTAGGCTTCAAATACCGTTTGGTTTCCAATCCTCTCTCTGTGACCAACTATATTGTGAATGGTGTGGCAGACTATACTATTTCTGATGACCGGGTCAAGGCAGAAGTAGAACAGTTACAGGAGCGCTATCTAGACTTGAAGCCAAAAATGGTGATTAGCTATGACCGCTACTCTATGAGAGGCTTGGAAGATATAAAGGTACGTGTGACAGTTGATTCCAACATCCGATACCGAGATTATGATGTAGATTTGGCTTCAGGTCGCTATGGACTGCCCTTGCTGGAAGACGACAAGGTGATTATGGAAATCAAGGTTCCTGGTCAGTATCCTCAGTGGCTGGCTGATATTCTCAATAAATATGGACTAGAAGACCAGTCCTTCTCAAAATACGGCAAAGCCTACCTGCAAACTAAAGAAAGGCTGACTCAAACAGTCAAGGCCTAAGGAGGTAGTCTATGCTCGATCAGTTATTTAACAGTATCTATTCCTCCACAGAGGTCAAGATTAATCCTTTGGCATTGATTTTTTCACTAGTTACTAGTGTGGTTTTAGGAATTATCTTGGCCAAGGTCTATAAGCGACAAACCATTTATACCAAGGAATTTGTCGTCACACTCTCCCTTTTGCCAGCCATTATTTCCATTATCATCTTCTTGGTTAATGGAAATTTGGGTACCAGTGTCGCCGTAGCAGGAACTTTCAGTTTGATTCGCTTCCGGTCGGCCGCAGGTGGCTCCAAGGAGCTCTTAGCTATCTTTATGGCGACGGCTATCGGGATTACAACAGGGATGGGATTTGTAGCCCTGGGAATTGTCTTTACTCTAGCTATTTCAGGCATCTGGATGCTCTTTGAAAAGATGAGCTTTACTTCAGTCAGTCCGACCAGACGTTATGTCCAGGTTCAGGTTCCAGCTGATTTTGACTACGAAGTACTCTTTGATGCTATCTTTGCAACGACTTGTAAATCAGCAGAACTGACCTCTCTCAAGTCGGCTGAAAAAAAGTCTATCAAGCTGGACTATGTTGTTGACTTGAATCCTGATATAAGCGACAGAGAGCTCATTCAGCAGTTCCTGTTCTACGATAAGGTTCAGGACATTTCCCTTTCCAAAGCCGCTAAGAAGCGTAAAACTCTCTAAGCAAAAGAAGACCAGCTGCAGCATAGCAGTTGGTTTTCTTATTTGTATAATAAAAAGGGGATACATCACACTTACAGAAAATACTTGACACTCTTTTCTATATGTGGTATGATTATATAGATTTTGGACTTGAAGGGAGTGAAAAAAATGTCAAAAACAGTAGTACGCAAGAATGAATCACTTGATGATGCACTTCGTCGTTTCAAACGTGCGGTTACTAAAGCTGGTACTCTTCAAGAAACACGCAAACGTGAATTCTATGAAAAACCTTCTGTAAAGCGCAAACGCAAATCAGAAGCAGCTCGTAAACGTAAAAAATTCTAATTGAACAAAGAAGCAGGCTCCGGTCTGTTTTTTGTTTTGGATCTTTGGAGAGAAGAGGGTGATTATGAGCAATAAGGCAAGAAAAAAACACTGATTTTCATCAGTGAATTCTCTTTATTTTTTCTCAGCCAGCAAAGCTTTGATTTCTTGCAGGACTTCCAACTCAGTTGGTCCAGCTGGCGCTTCTTCAGCTTCTTCCTTCTTCTTAGCAAGGCTTTGTGCTTTTTCAGCAGACTTAACGATGAAGAAGAGAACAGTACCGATTACCAAGAAGTTAATTACAGCGCTCAAGAAGTTACCATAAGCGATCCCGTTCCATTTCAGATCAGCAATTTGCTCCAATTTTGCAGCTTTCAAAATTGGGTTGAGGAAGAGGGGAGTGATTACGTCAGTAATCAATGAAGTGACGATTGCTCCAAAGGCGTTAGCGATGATCACACCGACTGCCAAATCAATCACGTTCCCACGCAGCAAGAATTCTTTAAGATCCTTTAACATTCTTTCATTCCTTTCAAGAATTTATTAATGAGATTATATTATAGCTTATTTATATGACATCTACAAGATATTTGCTTGTCAAATATTTTACATTTGCTTCATTTTAGTATAAAATATAGAATGATATTCTATGATAAATTGGAGGTATTGTCTCTTGGTTGATAAAGAAATCATTTCTGAAATTAAAAACAGCGTCAATATCGTCGATGTCATAGGAGAAACAGTGGCCTTGACTAAGGCTGGGCGGAATTTTCTGGGACTCTGTCCCTTTCATGGCGAAAAGACGCCCTCTTTTAACGTTGTAGAGGACAAGCAGTTTTATCACTGTTTTGGCTGCGGCAAGTCGGGCGATGTCTTCAAATTCATTGAAGATTATCGAGGCGTTTCCTTTATGGATGCTGTGCAGATTGTAGCAGAGCGGGCAGGGATTCCCTTGGCTGTGGAGACAGCGGGCAATGACCGACCGAGACAAAGCCATCCGCATCAGGCGCTCTACGATATCCATACTGAGGCAGCAAAATTTTATCATGCGGTCCTGATGACGACCAAGATGGGAGAGGAAGCGCGGGCTTATCTCTACCAGCGGGGGCTGACAGATGAAGTTCTTAAGCATTTTCAAATCGGGCTGGCTCCTAATGAGGGGAATTATCTTCATAAGAGTATGGCTGGCAAGTTTGATGAGAATACCATCATGAACTCGGGCCTCTTCAATCTGGCGGAGAATAATCTGGTCTATGATGCCTTTCAGAATCGGATTATGTTTCCCCTGACCAATGACAGTGGGCAGGTTGTGGCTTTTTCCGGACGGATTTGGCAAGCAGCGGCTTCAGACGGGCATCAGGCCAAGTATAAAAACAGTCGCAGCACCGCTATTTTCAACAAAAGCTACGAGCTCTATCATCTGGATAAGGCTAAGCCGGTTATCAAGAAGAGCCATGAGGTTTATCTAATGGAAGGCTTCATGGATGTGATTGCGGCTTATCGGGCTGGGATTGAAAATGCGGTTGCCTCTATGGGAACAGCTCTGACACCTGAGCATGTCCAGCATCTAAGTAAGTATTGCAAGAAAATTATCCTGTCTTACGATGGAGATAGGGCAGGTCAGGCAGCGACTGCTAAGGCTTTAGATGAGCTGAGAGATATGATGGTGGAAATTGTTCGGATTCCGGATAATTTAGATCCCGATGAATTTCTAGCTAAAAATTCTGAGGAAGACTTGCAGCATTTGCTGAGCAAAACGCGAATAAGTAATGTGGAGTTTCTGCTGCATCATCTGAAACCAGATAATATTGAAAATCTGCAGGCTCAGATTGAGTTTGTAGAGAAGATGGCACCGATTATTGCGAAGACCAAGTCCATCACAGCGCAGAACTCCTATATATACATGCTGGCTGAGTTGCTGCCGGACTTTGACTATCAGCAGGTGGAGCAGACGGTAAATAATAGACGGCTGGCTGAGCGCTCTAGTCGCAGTCAGGAGGCGCCCACTCAGCAGTCTCAACCAGTCGTCATGCAGTTTTCGCCCTCAAATCGGCTGAGTCGGCTCATGAGGGCGGAAAATCATATCTTCCACCGCATGATGCATCATCCTTTGATTTTGAACCAATACCGGCTAAGAGAAGACTTTGTCTTTGACTCGGAGGAATTGCAGACCTTATATGAGATTTTGCTGGCGAATGGCGAGGTGACACCACAGGATTTGTCCCAGCTGCCGGATCATGTCCAGCAGGCTTGGTACCGCGTCTTGGAAGAAGACTTGCCTGATGAGGTTTTGGAAGATGAGTTGAAAGAAGTGGAAGAAACCAGAGAGCGGGAGATTTTGCGCAAGCATAATCAGTATATTAGTAAGAAGATTCGAGAAGCCTCTCACAGCGGAGATACGGATACAGCCCTGTCCGAGCTGGAGCGCTTGATTGAGCAAAAAAGAAGAATGGAGTAGGAATGGCTACAAAACAAAAAGAAGTAACAACATTAGACGTTCAAATTGCAGAATTTATCCGCAAACACAAGCAGACAGGGGTTGCGACAGATGATGAAATCAATGACCAGCTGGTCATTCCTTTCACTTTGGATGCCGATGGGATTGAGGATTTGCTGCAGCGCATCCAGGATGCGGGCATCTCAATTACGGATAAAGAAGGAAATCCCAGCGCGCGTGTCTTAAATAACGAAGAGGAAGAAGCGGAGCTGACGGATGAAGAGCTCCTAGGCAGCAATTCAGCCAAGGTTAATGACCCAGTCCGCATGTATCTGAAAGAAATCGGGGTTGTGCCCCTTCTCAGCAATGAAGAAGAGCAGGAGCTGGCTATCTTGGTAGAACAGGGAGACTTGGAAGCCAAGCAGCGTCTGGCTGAGGCCAATCTTCGTCTGGTTGTTTCCATTGCTAAGCGCTATGTCGGCCGTGGTATGCAGTTCCTTGATTTGATTCAAGAAGGAAATATGGGGCTGATGAAGGCTGTTGATAAGTTTGACTACACCAAAGGATTTAAGTTTTCAACTTATGCGACTTGGTGGATTCGTCAGGCCATTACCCGTGCGATTGCTGACCAAGCTCGGACTATTCGGATTCCAGTCCACATGGTGGAAACCATTAACAAGCTGGTCCGCGAGCAACGCAATCTCTTGCAGGAATTGGGTCAAGACCCAACACCAGAGCAAATCGCTGAGCGCATGGATATGACGCCTGACAAAGTTCGTGAGATTCTCAAGATTGCTCAAGAGCCAGTTTCCTTGGAGACACCTATCGGTGAGGAAGATGACAGTCATCTGGGAGACTTTATCGAAGATGAAGTGATTGAAAATCCAGTCGACTACACAACACGTGTCGTTCTTCGTGAGCAGCTGGATGAGGTCTTGGATACGCTGACAGACCGCGAGGAAAACGTCTTGCGTCTGCGCTTTGGTCTAGACGATGGAAAAATGCGGACACTGGAAGATGTCGGCAAGGTCTTCAATGTCACCCGCGAGCGGATCCGCCAGATTGAAGCCAAGGCCCTGCGTAAACTCCGCCATCCAAGCCGCAGCAAACCACTCAGAGACTTTATCGAAGATTAAGGAATGAAGAGCAAGGAGGGGCAGAGCAGGAAAGCGTCAAGCCGGCAATCCTAACTGAAAGCAAAAGCCCCTCGAGCTAACTTGAAATTTCTGCTATATCTATAAGGAGGATATTGCATGTCAGAAAAAAAATACAGCCCTGAAGAAGTTGAAAAGATTAAAACACGTATTTTAGAGAGCTTGGAGCAAGTCATTGACCCAGAGCTGGGGATTGATATTGTCAATCTGGGTCTAATCTATGAAATCCGTTTTGACGAGACTAATGGGGAAACGGAAATCGATATGACACTAACAACCATGGGATGCCCTCTGGCGGATCTTCTGACTGACCAAATCTATGATGCTATGTCAGATGTTCCAGAGGTTACCAAGACGGATGTTAAGTTGGTTTGGTACCCAGCTTGGACGGTGGAAAAGATGAGCCGTTATGCTCGAATTGCTTTGGGGATTCGCTAAGAACTGATAGTAAGTACTAGCCTGCTGCGTGCAGGCTTTTGCTTTTTTTAGCAGATTCTGTTATAATGTTCCTATTGTCTTGGGGTCGTTACGGATTCGACAGGCATTATGAGGCACATTTTGCAACCCATCTAGCGGATGTAAAACGCCAGTTAAATATAACTGCAAAAAATAACAATTCTTACGCTTTAGCTGCCTAAAAACCAGCCAGCGTGACCCGATTCGGATTGCTTGTGTCTGATGACAGGTCTTATTATGAGCAAGCTACGGCAAAGTCTAGTCTAGGGATTTTGCAAGAGATTGATAGACTCGCTTGACTTGGGCTTGAGCTATGTGTCAAAGTGAAGTTAAACCAATACATAGCCTATGGTTGTAGACAAATGTGTTAGCAGGTGTTTGGACGTGGGTTCAACTCCCACCGGCTCCATTATTTTAAAGCTTTTCTAAAACGTTGAGAAATCAGCGTTTTTTGCTTTTGCTATGTTCAGGGAATCTTGATTTCTGTTTGAAAAAGTAATACAATGATGTTAGTGATGACAAAGGAAATATTGGTATTTCTAGTTGGTCAATTTCATAAGTATTAAGGGAAGTTTGATATGATTTTTTTTAAGAATCTGTTTGGTAAGAAGCAAGAACAAGAGGAAGAGAAATTAGAAAAGGTGGAAGAATCAACAGTGCTCGATGTGCCTTCTGAGGATCCTTTTCCGAGTGAATGGGGATCTTTCTCGACCTATATTGACGACAAGTTGGCTAGTATCCGTCTGAATCTAGCTCTTGCTGATGAGGCACCCTATCCTCTCTATACCCATGCTATGAGGCTTAAGATTTCGCTCCTCCAGTACGATGGAGAGACGGGTTTTCCATCAAGTGAAGAGTTTAAGGAGCTGAATGTGATTGAGGATCGGCTTTCTGAGGCTTTGGGGCAGGTCGGTGGCATTCATGTTGGTGTGATTACAACAGATGGAAATATTGAGTTTTACTACTATCTGCAAGATAAGAAAAGCCATCTGGAGCCGATTGCAAACGTGATGCGCGACTTTCCAGACCGCCGCTATGACTCGGCTACCTTGGAAGATGAGGAATGGGATCAGTACTTTGACTTTCTCTATCCTAATGAATACGAGTATCAGACCATTCTCAACCAGCGGGTCTGGTACCAGCTGGAGCAGGACGGCGATGACCATAGTCAGGAGCGCGAGATTGACCATTGGGCATATTTTGCTTCGGAGGAAGACCGAGATGGTTTCCTAAAGGAAGTTGAAGAGTTGGGCTATAGCCTCGTATCTGCTGAAAAGATAGAAGATGCGGACAAACCATATCAGCTGCAAGTGATTCGTATGGATACGACGGAAATCTTTGATTTGAACCAGAATGTTTGGACTTTGGTTGAATTTGTGAAAAAATTTAATGGAAACTATGGCGGTTGGGGCTGTAATGTGGTATAATGGTTAAAGTTTTGAGAAAGCTGGACTTTCTCTTTTGTGGAAGATTACTCAAGAGGCTTAAGAGGCTGTGTTGGAAACGCAGTAGGCGTGTAAAAGCGTGCGTGGGTTCGAATCCCATGTCTTCCGTCATAAGATGCAAGAAACGCTGTTTAGCGTTTTTTTATTTGTTAAAAAAGATGAAAGCTACCTAATTATTTTGAATATGAATATTTTTGGAAATGCTTGAAAACAATTTCAGCAAAAAAAATAAGTATTTTATTGTTCATTTTATATAATAGTGTGGTAAAATGGGATTAATGGATTTTTAAAAAGGATATAAATTAAAGGGAGAATTATGTTTTTTAAACGTCAAAAAGGTAAGTACCACGAAGTAGAGCGTGTGACTCGTTTTAAGCTGATTAAATCGGGCAAGCATTGGCTGCGTGCTGCGACATCACAGTTCGGCCTTTTTAGATCAATGAGAGGGGGAGGCCTTTCATCGATCGAGCTCAAGGTAACGGAAGAACAAGTTACCGATAAGAAGAGCGGCATAGACTTTTTGAGGGGCATTGTCGCCACGGGAGCCGTGCTGGGCGGAGCTGTTGTGACAAACACAATCGTCCATGCGGAAGAAGAGCAGGCTCTGGAAAAAGTCATTGACACGACAGACGTTTTAGCGACACGTGGTGAAACAGTTTTAGGAGAAGAAAGCAGTGCTGCTGAAGCAGCGACCGCAACAGCAAGCTCACATACTGAGTCAGAGTCTGTATCAGATACATCCTCAGCCAGTGCCAGTGCTTCTGTCAGTGCGTCTATCTCTGCCAGCATTTCAGCTTCAGAGTCAATGTCACAGTCTAGCTCTGCTTCTATCAGTGCCAGCACATCTCAATCAGTCTCAGATTCTTTAAGTGTATCTGAGTCTCTTTCAGTGTCTTCAAGTACATCTGATTCAGTCAGAGCTAGTACTAGTCAGCCAACCAGTTCTTCTCAGTCAGTTTCTGCCAGTCAGACCTCTGCATCGTCTGCATCAGAAACCGGCAACTCTACAAGCAGCCAGCAGTCTACAGAATCCTCTAGTCAGACTGGGCGTAGAAGAACGCGTCGTGACGTAGCAAATGCTGTTGATACAGAGAGACCTGTTGTTAATGTTCCAAGTGAAATTACAGTTTATAGAGGAGAGTCATTCGAATATTATGCGACTGTTACAGATAATTCGAATGCTTTTGATATATCCAGAACACGATATCGTTGGCTATATAATAATGGCGATGATAGAGCTACTAATTGGGTGCAACATTCAGTTCAACAAGAGGGTAATCAGCTAAGGATACGAATTTATGGAAATGTTCCTGTTGATACAGCTATTGGTGACTATACGCGTTATATTGTTGCTACCGATGCTGCAGGTAACGTGAATGTGACGCAACAAGAAATGAACGCTGCGGTTAGAAAAAGAGAAGTTAATGGTCAGTTTATGTTAATTATTCGATACAGACCAAATCTTCCTGAGAATACTGTATTAGTCAACAATCCTAATCAATTATCTGAAACTGAAAAAAATCAGGTCAGAGAAGCGATTAAGCAGAGTAATCCAAACTTAAGAGCGATAGATGTAGAAAATAAAAACTTAAATACAGCTATTTCGGTTTCTAATAATGGTAATACTACTATCACATTCAGAGATGGCAGAACGGCCACAGTTGATGGTGGCAAGTTAGTAGATACAAGAGAAGGAAGTACTTCTAAATCTGCAAGCACCTCCGCATCCGTCAGCGCCTCTACCTCAACAATCGCATCTATTGCAGAAAGTAAGTCAGCCTCTGCTAGTGCCTCAACTTCAGCAAGTAGTTCCGCATCTATAAGTACTTCTGTGTCAATTAAGACCTCTGCGTCCACTAGCGCATCGGTAAGTGCAAGTACGTCCGCGTCGACAAGTGCATCAGTTTCAGCAAGTACGTCTGCATCGACAAGTGCTTCAGTTTCAGCTAGCACGTCCGCTTCAACAAGTGCATCAGTAAGTGCAAGTACCTCAGCCTCAACAAGTGCTTCAGTTTCAGCTAGCACGTCCGCGTCAACAAGTGCGTCAGTGAGTGCAAGTACATCTGCATCGACGAGTGCGTCGGTAAGTGCAAGTACGTCTGCATCGACAAGTGCGTCAGTCTCAGCAAGTACGTCAGCTTCCACAAGTGCCTCTGTATCTGCAAGCACGTCAGCTTCAACGAGCGCGTCGGTAAGTGCAAGTACGTCAGCTTCAACGAGTGCGTCCGTAAGTGCAAGTACGTCAGCTTCCACAAGTGCCTCTGTCTCAGCAAGCACGTCAGCTTCAACGAGTGCCTCTGTAAGTGCAAGCACGTCCGCATCGACTAGTGCGTCCGTAAGTGCAAGTACGTCCGCGTCGACAAGTGCATCAGTTTCAGCAAGTACGTCTGCATCGACAAGTGCTTCAGTTTCAGCTAGCACGTCCGCTTCAACAAGTGCATCAGTAAGTGCAAGTACCTCAGCCTCAACAAGTGCTTCAGTTTCAGCTAGCACGTCCGCGTCAACAAGTGCGTCAGTGAGTGCAAGTACCTCGGCTTCCACGAGCGCGTCAGTGAGCGCAAGTATGTCTGCGTCCACTAGTGCATCCGTATCAGCAAGTACCTCAGCTTCCACTAGCGCGTCCGTTTCTGCAAGTACGTCCGCTTCAACGAGTGCATCAGTAAGTGCAAGTACGTCCGCTTCAACGAGTGCGTCAGTAAGTGCAAGTACTTCAGCATCGACGAGTGCGTCAGTAAGTGCAAGTACCTCAGCGTCGACCAGTGCGTCCGTTTCAGCAAGCACCTCCGCATCGACTAGTGCGTCTGTAAGCGCAAGTACGTCCGCCTCCACTAGCGCGTCTGTAAGTGCAAGTACGTCCGCTTCAACGAGTGCGTCAGTAAGTGCAAGTACGTCCGCATCGACAAGCGCATCGGTAAGTGCAAGTACCTCAGCTTCAACCAGCGCGTCTGTAAGTGCAAGTACGTCCGCATCCACAAGTGCGTCTACAAGTGCAAGTATGTCTGCCTCCACTAGCGCGTCTGTAAGTGCAAGTACGTCCGCTTCAACGAGCGCGTCAGTAAGTGCAAGTGAATCAGCGTCAACGAGTGCGTCTGTGTCAGCAAGCACGTCCGCCTCCACGAGCGCATCAGTATCTGCCAGCACATCGGCGTCCACAAGCGCGTCAGTGTCTGCCAGCACGTCTGCGTCGACAAGCGCTTCAGTATCAGCAAGCACGTCAGCGTCGACAAGCGCATCAGTATCAGCAAGTACGTCAGCGTCAACGAGTGCGTCAGTGTCTGCCAGCACGTCCGCGTCGACAAGCGCGTCCGTATCAGCAAGTACGTCAGCGTCGACAAGCGCGTCAGTGTCTGCCAGCACATCAGCGTCAACGAGTGCGTCAGTGAGCGCAAGTATGTCTGCGTCCACTAGTGCATCAGTATCAGCAAGTACGTCCGCATCGACAAGTGCGTCAGTTTCAGCAAGCACGTCCGCGTCCACTAGCGCATCTGTAAGTGCAAGTGAGTCCGCTTCAACGAGCGCATCCGTATCTGCGAGCACGTCCGCATCTACCAGCGCGTCCGTATCTGCAAGTGAATCCGCATCGACGAGTGCGTCCGTAAGTGCAAGTACGTCCGCTTCAACGAGTGCATCAGTAAGTGCAAGTGAGTCCGCTTCAATGAGCGCGTCCGTAAGTGCCAGCACGTCCGCTTCAACGAGCGCATCTGTAAGTGCAAGCACATCAGCATCGACGAGTGCATCCGTATCAGCAAGTACGTCCGCGTCCACTAGCGCCTCTGTATCCGCAAGCACATCAGCATCGACGAGTGCGTCAGTATCTGCAAGTACGTCCGCGTCCACTAGCGCATCTGTAAGTGCAAGTGAGTCCGCTTCAATGAGCGCGTCCGTATCTGCAAGTACGTCCGCTTCAACGAGTGCATCGGTAAGTGCGAGCGAATCAGCTTCAACGAGCGCGTCAGTAAGTGCAAGTACGTCAGCATCGACGAGTGCATCCGTATCAGCAAGTACATCTGCCTCAACGAGCGCTTCCGTAAGTGCAAGCACGTCAGCTTCAACGAGTGCATCCGTTTCAGCAAGTACGTCAGCTTCAACGAGCGCTTCCGTAAGTGCAAGCACGTCTGCGTCGACTAGCGCGTCAGTATCTGCAAGTACGTCCGCATCGACAAGTGCATCTGTTTCTGCAAGCACATCGGCATCAACGAGCGCGTCGGTAAGTGCAAGTACGTCCGCCTCAACGAGTGCGTCCGTATCTGCCAGCACGTCCGCCTCAACGAGTGCGTCCGTATCTGCAAGTACGTCCGCCTCAACGAGTGCTTCAGTGAGTGCAAGCACCTCAGCCTCAACAAGTGCATCAGTAAGTGCCAGCACGTCCGCGTCGACGAGTGCATCAACATCTGCAAGTACGTCCGCTTCAACGAGTGCATCAGTAAGTGCAAGTGAGTCCGCTTCAATGAGCGCGTCCGTAAGTGCCAGCACGTCCGCTTCAACGAGCGCATCTGTAAGTGCAAGCACATCAGCATCGACGAGTGCATCCGTATCAGCAAGTACGTCCGCGTCCACTAGCGCCTCTGTATCCGCAAGCACATCAGCATCGACGAGTGCGTCAGTATCTGCAAGTACGTCCGCGTCCACTAGCGCATCTGTAAGTGCAAGTGAGTCCGCTTCAATGAGCGCGTCCGTATCTGCAAGTACGTCCGCTTCAACGAGTGCATCGGTAAGTGCGAGCGAATCAGCTTCAACGAGCGCGTCAGTAAGTGCAAGTACGTCAGCATCGACGAGTGCATCCGTATCAGCAAGTACATCTGCCTCAACGAGCGCTTCCGTAAGTGCAAGCACGTCAGCTTCAACGAGTGCATCCGTTTCAGCAAGTACGTCAGCTTCAACGAGCGCTTCCGTAAGTGCAAGCACGTCTGCGTCGACTAGCGCGTCAGTATCTGCAAGTACGTCCGCATCGACAAGTGCATCTGTTTCTGCAAGCACATCGGCATCAACGAGCGCGTCGGTAAGTGCAAGTACGTCCGCCTCAACGAGTGCGTCCGTATCTGCCAGCACGTCCGCCTCAACGAGTGCGTCCGTATCTGCAAGTACGTCCGCCTCAACGAGTGCTTCAGTGAGTGCAAGCACCTCAGCCTCAACAAGTGCATCAGTAAGTGCCAGCACGTCCGCGTCGACGAGTGCATCAACATCTGCAAGTACGTCCGCTTCAACGAGTGCGTCAGTAAGCGCAAGTACGTCCGCCTCAACAAGTGCGTCAGTAAGTGCAAGTACGTCCGCCTCAACGAGTGCGTCAGTATCTGCAAGTATGTCTGCATCGACGAGTGCGTCAGTCAGCGCAAGCACCTCAGCCTCAACAAGTGCATCTGTATCTGCAAGCACCTCAGCATCGGCGAGTGCATCAGTAAGTGCAAGCACCTCAGCTTCAACGAGCGCATCCGTAAGTGCAAGCACGTCTGCGTCTACTAGTGCATCCGTAAGTGCAAGCACGTCCGCATCAACGAGCGCGTCAGTGAGCGCAAGTGCCTCAGCGTCGACAAGTGCGTCAGTATCAGCCAGTACCTCGGCGTCCACGAGCGCGTCAGTGAGTGCAAGTACTTCAGCGTCGACAAGTGCGTCCGTTTCAGCAAGTACCTCAGCATCTACAAGTGCGTCGGTAAGTGCAAGTACGTCTGCTTCAACCAGTGCGTCAGTAAGTGCAAGTACGTCTGCTTCAACCAGTGCGTCAGTAAGTGCAAGTACGTCCGCATCAACGAGTGCGTCCGTTTCAGCAAGTACGTCAGCCTCAACGAGCGCGTCGGTAAGTGCAAGCACGTCTGCTTCAACGAGTGCGTCAGTAAGCGCAAGCACATCGGCTTCAACAAGTGCCTCTGTTTCTGCAAGTACGTCAGCATCGACCAGCGCGTCAGTAAGTGCAAGTACGTCCGCTTCAACGAGCGCATCCGTAAGTGCAAGCACGTCTGCGTCTACTAGTGCATCCGTAAGTGCAAGCACGTCCGCATCAACGAGCGCGTCAGTGAGCGCAAGTGCCTCAGCGTCGACAAGTGCGTCAGTATCAGCCAGTACCTCGGCGTCCACGAGCGCGTCAGTGAGTGCAAGTACTTCAGCGTCGACAAGTGCGTCCGTTTCAGCAAGCACGTCCGCTTCCACTAGTGCATCCGTGAGCGCAAGCACCTCCGCGTCAACTAGCGCGTCAGTGAGCGCAAGTACGTCAGCATCCACAAGTGCGTCAGTCAGCGCTAGCACGTCTGCGTCAACCAGCGCCTCTGTATCAGCAAGTACCTCAGCGTCCACGAGTGCGTCAGTGAGCGCAAGTACCTCCGCATCGACCAGCGCGTCCGTAAGTGCAAGTACCTCGGCTTCAACGAGCGCGTCAGTAAGTGCAAGTACCTCAGCGTCGACGAGTGCCTCAGTGTCCGCAAGCACGTCCGCATCGACGAGCGCGTCAGTGAGCGCAAGTACCTCAGCATCGACAAGTGCGTCAGTAAGTGCAAGTACGTCCGCGTCCACAAGTGCATCAGTTTCAGCAAGTACGTCGGCTTCAACGAGTGCGTCAGTAAGTGCAAGCACATCTGCGTCCACAAGTGCGTCAGTTTCAGCAAGTACGTCCGCGTCGACGAGTGCATCCGTAAGCGCAAGTACCTCGGCATCGACGAGTGCCTCAGTAAGTGCCAGCACGTCCGCGTCGACGAGTGCATCAGTGAGTGCAAGTACTTCAGCGTCGACGAGTGCGTCAGTATCTGCAAGTACCTCAGCGTCAACGAGCGCATCTGTGTCAGCAAGCACGTCCGCTTCCACTAGTGCATCCGTGAGCGCAAGCACCTCCGCGTCAACTAGCGCGTCAGTGAGCGCAAGTACGTCAGCATCCACAAGTGCGTCAGTCAGCGCTAGCACGTCTGCGTCAACCAGCGCCTCTGTATCAGCAAGTACGTCAGCATCAACCAGTGCCTCAGTAAGTGCCAGCACGTCCGCGTCGACGAGTGCATCTGTATCTGCAAGCACGTCAGCGTCTACCAGCGCATCTGTATCTGCAAGTACATCTGCCTCAACGAGCGCGTCTACAAGTGCAAGCACGTCTGCGTCGACTAGCGCGTCAGTATCTGCAAGTGAATCTGCGTCAACCAGTGCGTCAGTATCTGCAAGTACGTCCGCATCAACGAGTGCATCTGTAAGCGCAAGTACATCTGCCTCAACGAGTGCATCAGTAAGTGCAAGTACGTCCGCATCGACGAGTGCTTCAGTATCAGCAAGTACGTCCACTTCAACGAGCGCGTCAGTTTCAGTAAGTACATCCGCTTCAACGAGCGCATCAGTAAGTGCAAGTACGTCCGCCTCAACCAGCGCGTCTGTATCTGCCAGCACGTCGGCATCAACAAGTGCGTCTGTATCTGCAAGTACCTCAGCGTCAACCAGTGCGTCCGTAAGTGCAAGCACCTCAGCATCAACCAGCGCATCAGTATCCGCAAGCACGTCCGCGTCAACCAGTGCAAGCACGTCTGCCTCAACGAGTGCATCTGTGTCCGCAAGTACATCCGCATCGACGAGTGCGTCAGTGAGTGCAAGTACGTCAGCATCAACAAGTGCGTCCGTAAGTGCAAGTACGTCCGCGTCAACCAGCGCTTCTGTATCCGCAAGTACATCCGCCTCCACGAGCGCGTCTGTATCTGCCAGCACGTCGGCATCAACAAGTGCGTCTGTATCTGCAAGCATGTCTGCGTCAACGAGCGCGTCCGTAAGCGCAAGCACGTCCGCGTCGACTAGTGCGTCAGTATCCGCAAGCACCTCAGCGTCAACGAGCGCGTCCGTAAGCGCAAGCGAATCAGCGTCGACTAGTGCATCTGTATCTGCGAGCGAATCAGCGTCGACGAGTGCGTCAACAAGTGCAAGTACGTCAGCGTCAACGAGCGCGTCCGTAAGCGCAAGTACGTCCGCGTCCACAAGTGCGTCAGTGAGTGCAAGTGAATCAGCATCGACGAGTGCATCAGTTTCAGCCAGCACGTCCGCTTCAACGAGTGCATCCGTATCAGCAAGTACCTCAGCGTCTACCAGTGCGTCTGTATCCGCAAGTACGTCCGCATCGACGAGTGCATCAGTTTCAGCCAGCACGTCCGCTTCAACGAGCGCGTCAGTGTCAGCAAGCATATCTGCGTCTATGAGTGCCTCAGTATCAGCAAGTACGTCAGCGTCGACAAGCGCGTCCGTAAGTGCAAGTACGTCAGCGTCGACAAGCGCATCTGTATCCGCAAGTGAATCTGCGTCGACAAGCGCCTCAGTAAGTGCAAGTACGTCCGCGTCAACTAGCGCGTCAGTATCCGCAAGTACCTCTGCGTCTACAAGTGCGTCCGTAAGTGCGAGCGAATCTGCATCAACCAGTGCTTCAGTAAGCGCAAGTGAGTCCGCTTCAACCAGTGCATCTGTCTCAGCAAGTATCTCAGCTTCAACGAGTGCGTCTGTAAGCGCCAGTACGTCCGCTTCGACGAGCGCATCCGTCTCAGCAAGTACGTCAGCGTCCACAAGTGCATCGGTAAATGCCAGCACGTCAGCTTCAACGAGCGCATCAGTAAGTGCAAGCACGTCTGCATCAACCAGTGCATCCGTAAGTGCAAGTGAGTCCGCTTCGACGAGTGCGTCTGTCTCCGCAAGTGAATCAGCGTCAACGAGTGCATCTGTATCCGCAAGTACGTCTGCCTCAACCAGCGCATCTGTCTCTGCAAGTGAGTCCGCTTCGACGAGTGCGTCTGTGTCAGCAAGTGAATCCGCCTCAATCAGCGAATCCACTTCAGTAAGTGCATCTGCCTTGGCGATGGCAAGTATATCTGCCTCAGTAAGTGCTTCAGAATCTGCAAGTACATCGGCTAGTCTATCTGGTTCAGAAAGTGCTTCGATTAGCGATTCTCAGTCAATCAGCGAGTCTACCTCACTGAGCACCAGCACCTCAGTCTTGCATAGTCAGCTGGATCTGGTTCATGAGAAGGAATTCTACTCATTAAGCCTTTCTACAAGTGAGTCACTGTCAGCAGCAGTCAGTCTCAGCGAGCTTGCCCGTGTCAGTCAGTCTGTATCAGAAAGCCTGTCTACGAGCCTGTCAGCTAGTCAGAGCACATCTGAAAGTCTGTCCGCTTCAGCAAGACAGTCTGAGCTGGATCTGATTTCTAGAGGTCGTCTGCCTCAGACAGGGGAGACGGAGAGCAAGGCTTCCATCCTAGCTCTGGGTATAGGAGCCTTGGGCTTGGCCTTCAAGAGACGTAAAAAGAAAAGTGACTCTGAGGAGTAGCAGTAAATAGTGCCGATCAGTTTATCTTTTAGTCCGTCGAAAGTTCACTCAGTTAGTGAGTTGAGGAAGTGATGGGCAGAGTAAGCCTTAAGGAAATAACTTGATAATTTCTGGTGCTTGCTTACTAAAATACTAGACCAGGAACTAGTAAAAAGAAACCGAGAGGCAATAGAAACAGGAAGTTTTGACAACTTCCTGTTTTTTTGACAATTTAGTAGAAAAAAGTATCCTTTATTGTGCAGGAAAATCCTTGAGAATATAGATTTTTTGGACAATATTTTATATAATATCAAGTATAGAAATGATGTTTAAGAGTTTATGAAATGAAAGAGTAAGGGTGAAAATGAAAACGATAGTTTTGGTTGGGGATCAGGCCTATCAGGAGCAAGTCTCTACAACGATTAAGTCGATTTTATATTATAACAAAAATGTAAAAATCTATGTTTTCAATCAGGGATTGAGTGACGAGTGGTTCCGTGATTTTAATGAGCTGGCTGAGCAGCTGGATAGTGAATTGGTCAATATCAGCTTGGACCAAGTGACTATCAGTCCAGAGTGGCTGACGCAGGACCATATCAGCTCAGCTACCTATGCTCGCTATTTCATTCCGCAGTTTGTTGTCGAGGAACGTGTCCTTTATCTGGATAGTGATCTAGTAGTTAATAGAGATTTGCAGCCTTTATTTGATATTTCTCTAGAGGGCAAGCTTGTGGCTGCGGTTGGAGATGCTGGAGGTTACGGCTTTAATGCTGGCGTTCTGCTAATTGATAATCAATCCTGGAAAGAAAAGCAGCTGCAGGAGACCTTTATCAAGGAAACGGACCGCATCATGGGCTTGGTCCAGTCTGGCCAGATGGAGGATTTCAACGGCGATCAGACGGTTTTAAATCATGTGTTAGCTCAGGATTGGCTTGCCTTGGATAAGATTTACAATCTGCAGGTCGGCCATGATTTGGTGGCCTTTTACAGCGGCTGGAATGGCCATTTTGAGCTGGACCAGGAACCTCTGATTATCCACTATACGACCTTCCGCAAGCCATGGAACTCGGAAGTTAGCTATCGGTACCGCCAGCTTTGGTGGGACTTTCAGGCTTTGAGTCTGGAGGATGTTTTAGCCCATCATCAGGAGGAGTTTGAGCTGCCGGATCATTGGGAGCAGTCCGCTCTCAACTGTATGCTCCTGACAGATGTGCAAGAGCTAGAGCAGATTGAGTTTTTAGCCCAGTCCCTGCCTAGCGTTCATTTTTATATAGCCTGTTACACAGATATGGGAGATTATCTGCGTTCTTTGGATCGCTATGAAAATATCCATCTTTATCCGCAGGTTATTCATGCAGTTCTGGATGAGCTCATTGATAAGTGCCAGATCTATTTGGATATTCACCATGGAAGCGAGCACTATCAGTTGAGCAGTCGTTTCAAGACGCTGGACAAGCCAGTTTTGGCTTTTGACAATACTAAGAAAAATGAAAACGAAGAGCTGGTCTATCCGCATGAAAATCCACAGGAGATGGTGGAAAAGCTGCGCAGTCTGATGAAAAAAGAGAAGCCGCAAGCCTTTCGCGCTGTGGTGCTGGCGGCTAATGCTGCCTATAGTGAGCAGGTCTTAACCACCATTAAGTCCATCGTCTGCCACAATCGCTTTATCAAGTTTTATGTCATCAACAGTGACTTTCCGACAGAGTGGTTTGTCAGCATGCAAAAGAGACTGGCCAAGCTGGACTGCCAGATTGTCAATGCTCGGGTGTCTGCTTCGCTGGTATCAAATTTTAAAACGGATATTAGTTATACTGTTTTCCTGCGCTATTTTGTAGCGGATTTTATTGAGGAAGACAAGGCTTTGTATTTGGATTGCGATATCGTTGTCACGCGGGATTTAAGCTCCTTATTTGAAACAGAACTTGGAGATGCACCCCTTGCTGCGGTCAAGGATCTGGGTGGGCAAGTGTATTTTCATCAGCACATCTTTAATGCTGGGTTCTTATTAATCAATAATGCCCTTTGGAAGCAGGAAAATATTCGCCAACGTTTGATTGAACTGACCAATGAATGGCATGACAAGGTACCGTCTGGTGATCAAAGCATTCTCAATATGCTCTTTGAGAATCGCTGGCTGGAGCTACCCTTTGCTTATAACTGCATTACGCTGCACACGACCTTTTCGGACTATGCGCCAGAAAAAGGTCTCTATCCGCCTGTCATCCACTATCTGACCGAGCGCAAGCCTTGGAAAGAGTATACTCAGTCCATCTATCGTGAGGTATGGTGGTTTTATCAGGGACTGGATTGGTCGGATATGGAGGAGCCAGTCGGAGCCCTGACTCAAAAAATGGTGGAAGAGGAAGATGGTTCAAGTCTGTCCTGCCTAGTCTACACCTACTCTTGTGACCTGCTGCATATCGACTATCTGATTCAAGCCCTGCCTGCTTGTCATTTCTACATCGCGGCACCGGTCGTGGTAGCAGAGCCAATCACGCGTCTGCTCCAGTATCCTAATGTCAGCGTCAGCTCAGATATTGCTGGAATTCCGGCACTTTTGGAGTCGCTGGAAGCCAAGTCTCAGCTGCTGCTGGATATCAATGCCGGTGATGAGGTCGGAGATATCATCTCTCGCTTTAAGTCTGCTGGCAAGTCAGTCTTTGCCTTTGACAGTACAGCTCATGGTCAGCAAGGGCAGGAAGTCTTTCCTGCTAGTAATCCTCAAGTCATGGTAGAGGCTATTGAAAAGTTGTGTATTGGCGATCTTGACGAGCGTCAGATTTCTGTCCTCTCTATCGACCAATCACTGGATTATCTCTTGGAAAAAGGGGCTTCAGTGATTCGCTTTGGAGATGGGGAGATGGATTTGATTGCTGGCCGCAGTATCCCTTATCAAGAGTACGACCCCGAACTGTCAGCGCGCTTGAGAGAGATCATGTCTATGGAGAGCGATGAGCGTTTGATGGTCTGTCTGTCTGATGTCTTTACAGGGCTGGAACGCTATTCCATTGATGCACAGAACTTTTGGAAAGATCATTTGCATCAACATTTGGTAGACTATCAAGAGATTTGTCGAGCGCCTTGGTATGGCTCAACCTTTATTTCCCGACCTTATATCGACTTGGAAGATAAGACGCCATCTGCGGGCTATTTTGCAAAGCTCAAGCAGCTATGGCAGGACAAGGACCTCTTGATCGTGGAAGGAGAGACTTCTCGCTCTGGTGTGGGCAATGACCTCTTTGACGGGGCTAGGTCTATCAAGCGGATTATCTGTCCTTCGCGCAACGCCTACAGTAAGCTAGAGGCTATCAAGCAGGCTGTTCGAGAACATGCGGACAATCGTCTGATTTTGACTATGCTAGGTCCGACGGCCAAGGTCTTGGTCTATGATCTGGTTCAGGAAGGTTATCGGGCGCTGGATATTGGGCATATTGACTCAGAGTATGAGTGGTTCCAGATGGGGGCTACGCACAAGGTCAAGCTGTCGCACAAGCATACGGCTGAGCACAACTTTGATCAGGATATTGAGTTTAGAGATGACCAAGCTTATGACAGTCAGATTGTTGCCAATCTGGCTCAGGAATGAAGATTAGAAAAAGAATATGAAAGTTAATATTACCAATCTATACGGTATGTCTGGCCAGAGTACGGCCTTGATCGCCCAGAATGATGTGACCAAGCTAGCCAAGCAGCTGGGTTTTAATGAACTGAGTTTTTATTTTTACGATATTTACAGCGACAGTCAGTCGGAGCTCAGTCGGCGTCTGGACGGTATCATGGCTAGTGTGGGCTATGGCGATGTGGTTATCTATCAGTCGCCGACTTGGAACGGTCGGGAGTTTGACCAGGCCTTTATCAGCAAGCTGAAGATTTTGCAGGTCAAGCTGATTACCTTTATCCATGATGTACCGCCACTGATGTTCCCGTCAAACTACTATCTGATGCCGGAGTATATCGACATGTACAATCAGTCAGATGCGGTCATCGTGCCTTCTGAGCAGATGCGAGACAAGCTTCTGGCAGAGGGGCTGACTGTGGAAAAGATTTTGGTCCAGCGCATGTGGGATCATCCCTATGATTTACCCCTGCACCAGCCTCAGTTTGCACCTAAGCTGTATTTCGCAGGAAGTGTGGAGCGTTTTCCACATCTGATCAATTGGTCTTATACAACGCCGCTGGAGATTTTTTCGCCTGAAGAAGAGTCAAATCCAGAGGCCAATGTCAGCTATCGCGGCTGGGTCAGTCGGCCAGAGTTGCTCTTGGAGCTGTCCAAGGGTGGTCTGGGTCTGGTCTGGGGTGTTGAGGAAAATCCAGCAGACGAGCCGGAATACTATGGTCTCAATATCTCTCATAAGTCTGCCACTTATCTGGCAGCTGGGATTCCGGTCATCGTCCCTTCCTACCTGTCCAATGCAGAGCTGATTCGCGAGCGCGGTCTGGGCTTTGTGGTAGACAGTCTGGAAGAGGCCAGTCGGATCGTTGAAAATCTGACTGCAGAGGAATATCAGGCTCTGGTCGAGCGGGTTAGAAAGTTCTCTTTCCTGCTCAAGGAAGGTTATTTTAGCAAGAAAGTCTTAGTAGATGCGGTCATGGAAGTTCTATCATAGAGGCTTTCTAAGCATCGTCATGAGGAGTCAGTGTGAAGTCATTTTTTAAACCGGTCATTATCAAGAAATTTTTGTGGACCCTGTTTTTCTTATTTATCTATGTCTTGGGAACCAAGCTGACCCTGCCCTTTATCGATATGAGTAAGGCAGCTGCCATGGACGGAACCTCTACGACCTTGAACTATGCGACAGCCCTGATGGGGGGAAATCTACGCAGTATGTCGCTCTTTTCTGTCGGCCTGTCTCCTTGGATGTCCTCTATGCTGATTTGGCAGATGTTTGCCGTGTCTAAGCGCCTGAATCTGAGCAAGCTGCCTATGGAAGTACAGGAAAGGCGGCGGATGCTGCTGACTTTGGTCATTGCCTTGATTCAGTCCGTGGCACTGGTCCTAAACCTGCCACTGCAAGAAGCAGGTGGGGTGGATATGACGACCATCATCATCCTGGACACGATTGTCTTGATGGCTGGGACCTATTTTCTCATCTGGCTGACGGATTTGAATGCTGCCATGGGATTAGGTGGCTCTATCATGATCGTCATGGCCAGTATGATTGCCTACATTCCGCAGGATATCTGGCATTCCATTCAGGAGTTGAAGATTTCTTCTCTGTGGCTGGCCTTGATGCTGGTTTTCAGCCTAGTCTTTCTCTATCTGGCTGTGACCGTCGAGCGCTCCAAGTACCGGATTCCGGTCAATAAGATTAATATCCATAACCGTTTCAAGAAATACTCTTATCTGGATATTCGTCTTAATCCTGCTGGTGGGATGCCGATTATGTACGCTATGACCTTGGTCAGCATTCCCCAGTACTTCCTTTTGATTATCCACTTTCTCCAGCCGGAAAACCAGCTGATTGAGCAGTGGATAGAGGCGCTGTCTATGGGAAGTCCAGCTTGGTTTATCCTTTATCTGTTGACTATTTTCATCCTGGCACTGGCCTTCGCCTTTATCAATATCAGCGGCGACCAGATTGCTGAACGGATGCAAAAGAGTGGAGAGTATATTGAAAATGTTTATCCGGGAGGAGCAACCCGCCGGTATATCAATGGTTTGGTGACCTATTTTGCACTAGTGGGGGCTTTCTATCTTATCCTGATTTCTGGTCTGCCTATGATGGTGGTGCTTCTGGACATTCGCTATCTGCGGCTCAGTATGATTCCGGGGATTTTTATGATTTTTATCGGGATGGTCTTTTCTATTAAGGACGAGGTGGATGCCTTGACGCTTAATGACCGTTATCGTTCATTGTTGTAGGAGAAACTATGTATTACTTTATTCCTTCATGGAGTGGCAGCGAGGAGCGAGTTTGGCACCGGGATATTGTCCCTTGGTACCGCTCTATGCAGCGACTGGAGTTTGATGACTCGATTCATCAGATTCGGATTTTTCAAAGTGAAAATCTGCCCGTCCAGCTGCTTTTGCCAGCCTATATGCCGCATGCCCGCTATCTCTTGCATCGGCAGGATATTTTTGAGACGGATTATTACTCAGTCTTTGACGAGATTCAGGGAATCCAGTCTAAAGAAATGCAGGTACTGCAAATCAAGGATCTGGACTGGGAGCCTGACTGCGAATTTGTCTATACGCCCTTTCTAATCATGGTTCGCAGGCAGGGACAGCTCTATGCCCATGTCGAGTTTGGAGTAGAAGGCTTTATCAGCTTCATCAAGTTTTTCAAATATGACCAGCTGGACAAGTTTTATATCTTTGATGATCGGGGCTTTGTCTCCAGTATCACCTACTATGAAGAGGGTCAGGCTCTGTATCAGGACTACCTGCAGCCAGATGGTGACTGGCGGATTCGTGAGCATCTGAAGCCTGACGACAGTCGGATAGAGGTCAATCCTGCTTACTTACTGGACTTTGATAAGCTGGAGTATGAACGGATGCCAGACTTAATCTTGGAGAAATTGGGCCACTATATCGAGCGCAATGCAGGAGCAGACAGCCGATTCGTGCTAGCAACGCATCCCTTATACACTCAAGCCATTTTGCGCTTATTGCCCAAGAATGTTCAAATCATTCTCAGCTTTTTCCATGAGCGCAATCATACAGTGGATTGGCCAGCTTTAGAAGCAGATTTGCAGCAGGCAGATTTAGTCTTGACTGATCGCATGGATTTCAAGAAGGCTATTCAGCGCTACCTGCCTGGACAGGCTCAGAAGGTGCACTACCTGTCGCCTTTTGATACTCGTCTGCAGCTGGGCAAGAGCCAGCGTCGTCGTGAATCCAAGATTTTTTATCAAATTAATCTGGAAGAAGGGATTAATGACTATGCCATCTTCAAGGTTCTCCACTATGTGGCCAAGCATCCGGATACAGAGCTGACTATCGGTGTTTACAATGCTTGGCAGGAAGGAATCCAAAAGGTGGAGACCAAGGTGCAGGAGGTTATTGATGAGTATCTGAATCGCTATGAATTTGTAAAGAACTACCGCCGCAGTGAGCAGGCTGAGAATGCCCTGCTGGAAAATCAGGAGCAGGACCTCCGTTTCGCCATTAAGAATATCACGGACGAGCTAAGCTTGATTCAGGAGCTGGACGATACGCGGTTAATCATTGACCTGAGTGAGCAGCCAAATCTCTATACGCAGATTGCTGGGATTTCTGCTGGGATTCCGCAGATTAATCTGGTGGATTCGGACTATGTGACCCATCTGCAAAATGGCTATATCTTGGACTCTATCTCTGATGTTCCGACTGCTGCAGACTATTACTTGGAAGGTTTGAAAAATTGGAATCAGGCCCTGATTTATTCCATTGAAAAAATCCATCATAATACTGGTCTGGAGCTGATTGGCCGGTGGGAGCAGTGGCTCAAGGAGGCTGAGAATGCAAAATAAGCTGAAAATCTTACAGATTGGCTCAAGCGACTGGAGCAAGGAGCTTGCCATTCCAGACAATATGAACTGGTATTATTTCTTTCCTAACTCCAATCTAGCTATCAAAAAGGTCATGGAGATGGATAAGATTAGCAAGTTTGATGCGATTCTGGTGGACGATTTGCGTCGGATCCCAGATTTGTTTATGATTGAGGCCAAGATTATCCCTTATACGGTTTTCTATGATCAGGAACAGGAAACCCAGGAAGCGGATATTGAGTACTTCCTCAAGCGTCACTGCGCTCAGCCAACGGATATGAGCGATCGAGCTGAACTGGTTCGCAAGCTGTCCATGGCTCTCTTTTCCGGACAATATGGGGATAAGATGACACCGCTTGATATGGTGGTTAGCCCCGGATTTCGCGGGAAGATTTGCTACAATGGCTATGAAAATCTAGAGCTGGAAGGTGACTTTGGTCAGGACTTTCAGCCAATCCTGTCATGGAAATACAATATTATTGCCAACAAGTTCAATCCAGTTGAACTCTGGCTTGAATATGAAAAGTCAGGCAGCTGTGAGCTGCGGCTGCGCCTCTATAATATCCAAGAAGGATCGACTGCGGACATTGCTCGCGAGACTATTTTCGCAGAAGAGGACATGCGTGAATCCATGGTTCTGGACAATGACTTTACTTCCTATCTGGGCGTCAGTCTGGAGGCTAGAGGCGAGGGACGGATTCAGGTAGGTGCTCTGCATCAGCGCCTGACCCGCTTTGAGTTTGGCAAGTATGTTCTGGGTGGGAAGATTTTTCGCGATAGCCACCGTCAGGAGATTAATTACTTCTTTTATCCGGGAGATTTGAAGCCGCCTTTGGCTGTTTATTTTTCTGGTTACCGTCGGGCGGAAGGCTTCGAGGGCTTCGGAATGATGCGGAGTCTGGGCTGTCCTTTTCTCTTGTTTTCAGATCCGCGCGTGGATGGCGGTATGTTTTATCTAGGCAGTCAGGAGCTAGAGAGCGGTATTCATAAGATTATCCAAGAGCATTTGGACTTTCTGGGCTTTACCGAGCGGGATCTAATCCTGTCGGGCATGTCGATGGGGACCTATGGTGCGGTTTATTACGGTTCGGAGTTTCGTCCGCGGGCTATCGTTTTGTCCAAGCCCTTGGGAAATCTAGGAACTATTGCCCAACGTGGCCGTTTACGCCTGCCCGAGGTCTTTCCGACGGCTCTAGATGTCCTTCACCGTCACACGGGTGGCAAAGATAAGGAGCATGTAGAGGAGCTGAATCAACGCTACTGGCGTAAGTTTGAGAAGGCTGATTTCAGCCGGACGACCTTTGGTATCGCCTATATGAAAGAAGAGGACTATGATCCGACGGCCTATGAGGACCTGGTGGCAGCTCTTCATCTGACTGAGGCCAAGCTGATTAGCAGAGGTGTCCCTGGACGCCATAATGACGACTTAGCTGTGTCTGTGTCTTGGTTCATGAATTACTATCGAATGATATTGGAAAAGGAATTTGGGAGAAAGAAATGAACATTCAAAAAAGAAAGGGCATTTACTGGGGAGAGCTGAGAGGGGTTTCGGCAGCTGGTAAAATGACTGACTTTACCTATCTCTATGGCACTACCCTTATTATTCATTCCCCTTCACATATATTTTTTGAAAATAAACTAATGGCCTCCGGCCAGACCATCCATGAATGGTCTTCCAAATGGAATTATCAGCGAGACCGGCAGGTGCCTGCTCTCCCCTTGCTCAAAAAGGGAGCTCGCTATTGCCTGTCTAGAGATATGACCACCTATCCTGAATCCAGCGTCTTTCTGAAAATCATCTTCTTTGACCGCTATGAGAAAGAAATCAGCAATCAAGTGGAGCGTTCGGAGAGTATGATTTTTACCTATCCAAACGAAGCCTATAGCTATAAGGTTCAGCTGCTGAGTGCAGGAGTTGAGTCCTTAGAGTTTCATTGCCTAAATATTGACCAAATCATAGAGGAGTCTGATGATTAAAAATCATTTTCAAATTCAGCGCTTAAAGAAAATCTTAGCCAAAGTCAAGAGCTTTGAGTCAGAAATGGCTGGCTTGCCAGACGCTGATTTGCGGAAGAAAACTCAGGAATTTAAGGAGAGACTGACCGCAGGTGAGACTTTAGACGACTTGCTGCCGGAGGCTTATGCTGTGGTGCGGGAAGCGGACAAGCGGGTGCTGGGCATGTTTCCCTACGATGTGCAGGTCATGGGGGCGATTGTTCTCCATGAGGGCAATGTCGCTGAGATGGCTACGGGAGAGGGCAAGACTCTGACGGCTACCATGCCGCTCTATCTTAATGCCCTGTCTGGTCAAGGAGCTATGCTGGTGACCACCAATACCTATCTGGCTCTGCGGGACGCTCAGGAAATGGGGCAGGTCTATCGTTTTCTGGGGTTGACTATTGAGGCAGCGGTGCTAGCTGATGAGACTGAAAATTTGACGCCTAAGCAGAAGCGGCTGATTTACCAGGCGGATATTGTCTATACGACCAATAGTGCCTTGGGCTTTGACTATTTGATTGAGAATCTCGCAGAGAATAAGGATAGCCAATATCTTAGTCCTTTCAACTATGTCATCATAGACGAGATTGACTCCATTCTCTTGGATAGCGCTCAGGTACCTTTGGTTATCTCTGGAGCGCCTCGAGTTCAGTCAAACTTCTATAGTATCATGGATACCTTCATTACGACTTTGAAAGAAGAAGAGGATTATCACTACGATGACGAGAAGAATGAAGTCTGGCTGACATCCAAAGGTATTCTGGCGGCGGAGTCTTTTCTTGACTTGGAGCATCTTTTCTCCAAGGAAAATCAAGAGTTGGTCCGCCACCTCAATCTAGCCTTGCGAGCCCACAAGCTCTACAAGAAGGACAAGGACTATGTTGTCCGCCAGGGTGACAAAGAGGCAGAAGTTGTGCTTCTGGATCGTTCAACCGGCCGTCTGCTGGAAATGACCCGGCTTCAGGGAGGTCAGCACCAGGCCATTGAGGCCAAGGAGCATGTCAAGCTGACGGAGGAAACGCGAGCCATGGCTTCCATTACCTATCAGAATCTCTTCCGGCTCTTCCGGAAAATCTCTGGTATGACCGGGACCGGCAAGGTGGTGGAGAGCGAGTTTATGGAAACTTACTCCATGTCTGTCATCAAGATCCCGACCAACCAGCCAGTGATTCGGCAGGATTTACCAGACCAGCTTTACCAGACCCTGCCAGAAAAAGTCTTTGCTTCATTGGATGAGGTCAAGCACTACCATGCTCAAGGCAATCCCCTCTTGATTTTTACCGGTTCAGTAGAGATGTCAGAGATTTACTCTTCCCTACTGCTGAGAGAAGGCATCGCCCACAATTTGCTCAATGCCAACAATGCGGCGCGTGAGGCACAAATCATCGCTGAGTCTGGGCAGAAAGGTGCGGTGACGGTGGCTACATCCATGGCCGGCCGCGGTACAGATATAAAGTTGGGATCGGGTGTCGCAGATTTGGGTGGTCTCGTGGTGATTGGTACTGAACGGATGGAGAACCAGCGGATTGACCTACAGATTCGTGGGCGTTCAGGTCGCCAAGGTGATCCGGGAATTAGTAAGTTCTTCATCTCGCTAGAGGATGATCTGCTCAGGAAGTGGGGGCCAGACTGGCTCAAGAAGTTCTACAAGGACTACTCTACTGAAGAAGTTCAGCAGCATCCAGTCCAGTTGGGACAGCGCCGCTTTAGACGCTTAGTGGCTAAGGCTCAGAGGGCTAGCGAAAGCAGTGCCAAGATGTCCCGTCGAATGACGCTGGAATATGCCCAGTGTATGAAGATTCAACGGGAGATTACCTATGCTGAGCGCAATCGCCTGATTCAAGCTGAAGAGCGGATTGATGAAGAAATCAGCCGTGTCCTCCGTCAGGTCATTCATCAGGCGGCCTATGAGCAGTCCTATGAGACGCGGGCTGACCTCTATCGCTTTATCTTAGACCATTTCAGCTATCATGCTGAGCGTATTCCTTATGATTTCGATATTTATTCGCCGGAGAAAATTGCAGAGCTCTTGCAGGATATTGCTGAGCAGGAATTACAGGCAAAGAAAGACTATCTCAAGTCTGACAAGCTCTTTACCCATTTTCAGCGGGTGTCCGTTCTCAAGGCTATTGATGAGAACTGGGTCGAGCAGGTGGACTATCTGCAGCAACTCAAGACAGCCTTGAGCGGTCAGCATTTCTCTATGAAAAATCCTCTGGTAGAATACTACCAAGAGGCTTACGATGGCTTTGAATATATGAAGGAGCGCATGAAGCAGCAGATTGTCAAGAATCTTTTGATGAGTGAATTGGCACTCAACCCTAAAGGAGAAGTCATCATGTACTTCCCGTAAGACGAGGAGAATATGACAGTATATAACATCAACTTAGGCATCGGCTGGGCCAGCAGCGGTGTAGAATATGCCCAAGCTTATCGGGCCCAGCTTCTGCGCAGGATTCAGCAGCCGGCTAAGTTTATCTTTATGGATATGATTTTAGCAGATAATATCCAGCATCTAACGGAAAATATCGGTTTTCTGGATGAGGAAGTTATCTGGCTTTATAATTACTTTACTGATATCAAGATTGCACCGACGACGGTGACGCTGGATCAGGTGCTGGCTCAAGTCGCAGGTCAGCCGGAGCGCTCGGAGAGAGAGGGCAAGATTGTCCGCTATTTCTATCCGCAGGATGATCAGTTTATCACTTGCTATCTGCGGCAGGAAGACCAGGACTTTGTGGAGCATGTGGAGTATGTCTCGCGGGGGAGATTGATTCGCAAGGATTATTTCTCCTATGTCCGCTATGCCAGTGAGTACTTCGCACCCCACAATGAAGCCGCAACTCTCTACCAGCGCCGTTTTTACCATGAAGACGGCAGTGTGGCTTATGACATGCTGATAGAGGATGGTCAGGAAGAGCTCTATCGCTTTCCAGATCGGATTTTCTATTCCAAGGCTGAGCTGGTTCGTTATTTCCTTCAGTGTCTAAAGCTACAGTCTGATGATGTTGTCATCTTGGATAGGGAGACAGGGATTGGTCAGGTTGTCTTTGAGGAGAGTCAGAAGGCTAAGCTGGGAGTAGTGGTCCATGCGGAGCATTTTAGTGAAAATGCCAGCAGCGACGACTACATTCTCTGGAACAATTTTTATGACTACCAGTTTACCAATGCTGACAAGGTGGACTTCTTCATCGTGGCAACAGAGGCTCAGAAAACGATTCTAGAGCAGCAGTTCCAGCATTACACAGACAAGCAGCCCAAGATTGTCACCATACCGGTAGGGAGTCTCGACCAACTGACTTATCCCAAAGAGCCTCGCAAGCCTTTTTCTATGATTACGGCTTCGCGTCTTGCTACAGAAAAGCATATTGATTGGCTAGTGGCAGCGACCGTCCAAGCCCATGCCCAGCTGCCTGAGCTGACTCTGGATATTTACGGTAAGGGGGGCGAAGAGGAGAAGCTGCGCCGTAGGATTGAGGAAGCAGGAGCTCAAGACTACATTCGGCTTAAAGGGCATGCAGATTTGAGTCAGATTTATGCAGTCTATGAGCTTTATCTGACAGCTTCAACCAGTGAAGGCTTTGGTTTGACTCTGATGGAATCGGTCGGATCGGGTCTGCCTCTCATCGGCTTTGATGTCCGCTATGGCAATCAGACTTTTATCGATGATGGTAAAAATGGCTATCTGCTGCCGGTCAGTTCCAATCAGGTGGAGGACCAGATTATTGCTGCTTTTGTGGAGAAAATAGTAGCTCTATTTAGCCAAGGACGCCAGCAAGAGATGAGCCAACACTCTTATCAAGTGGCCGAGAATTATTTGACCAGCCGGGTTGAAGCGGCTTGGTCCCAGCTTTTAAAGGAGGTCAGAGATGATTCAGCTCTTTGATTATTACAATCAGGAAACCCAGGATCTGCATGATTCCCTCCTTGCAGCTGGCTATGACTGTCCGACCATTGTCATTGAGGCCAATGGCTTTCTGCCGGACGACATGATATCTCCCTATACATATTTTCTAGGGGATGAAGAGGGAGTAGACCACCCGCTCTTTTTCAATCAAGTGCCAGTGCCGCCTTTCTGGGAAATTACAGGCGACCATCAGGCGGCGCGTGTCAGTGACATGGGGGAAGAAAGAGCACGGATTCACTATGCCAGTCAGGCCAAGGGTCGCTTGGTCAAGCAGGTGGACTGGCTGGATAAAAAAGGCCAGCTGCGACTGAGTGAGCGCTATAATAAGCAAGGCCGCTGCTTTGCAAAAACAGCTTATAAATCTGCTCAGGAAGCCTTCAACACGACCTACTACAGCACAGACGGTCAGGAACGTATCGTGGAAAATCATGCCACTGGTGACATCATCCTGACACTGGACCAAGAGCCCTTGAGGATTTTTAAAAGCCGAGTGGATTTTATCCGTTTCTTCTTGGAGCGGCTAGAATTTGACTTGGATCACATTCTCTTTAATTCGCTGGCTTATTCTTTCCTGGTTTCCCACAGCTTGACAGGCCTAAAAGGGCAGGACATTCTCTTCTGGCAGGAGCCTCTTTATGACGAGCTTCCGGGCAATATGCAGCTGATTCTGGAAAATAGTCAGCTGCGGGCGCAGACCATTGTCATTCCAGATTTGGCGACCTATGAAAAGGCTAAGAGTTTGGCTGCAGCTGACCAGCAGCAGAAGTTCCTGCATCTAGGCTATCATTATGATTTCAAGCGGGACAACTACCTACGAAAAGATGCTTTAATCCTGACCCATTCGGATCAGATTGAAGGCTTAGAGACCTTGATTCAGGCCTTGCCGCAGCTAGTCTTTCGCATTGCAGCTCTCACGGAAATGTCGCCCAAACTCTTGTCTATGCTGTCCTACAAGAATGTCGTTCTTTATCAAAATGCCAGTCTCAAGCAAATTGAGCAGCTCTACTTGGAATCAGACATCTATCTGGATATTAATCACGGCGGACAGGTTCTACAGGCAGTGCGCAAGGCTTTTGAGAACAATCTCTTGATCCTAGGCTTTGAGCAGACCCTGCATGATAGGCACTACATTGCCCAGCAGCATATTTTCGACAGCAGCCAGCCTGCTCAGTTGGCATCAACTTTGGAAGAAGCCTTATCTGGTGTTGAGCAGATGCGGTCAGCCTTGCAAGCACAAGGCCAACATGCTAACGATGTGCCCGTCAGTCTTTATCAGGAGACTCTCCAAAGCGTACTAGGAGGTCAGCATGGCTAAAAAAGATTTATTTCATAAGGATATTGAGGGGCGGTTAGATGAGCTCAAGCATGGCAAGCCCAAGAAAGAAAAGGCCAGCTTGGGTGAAAATCTCAACAAGGCTTTTGTCATCGCCTTGGGCTTGATGATCTTGATTGGCTTGATTTTTACATTGATTGGAGTCTTGAGGAAATAAAATGCAAACAATATTGATTACACTTACCATTGTAGCAGCCCTTGTCTTGATTTTGCTGGTTAGTCTTCTTCCCAGAGAGAGCCAGCAATTTTACAGAGACACCAATACATCGATTGGCAAGTCAGGCTACTGGGAAACCCACCTCGCAAAGAAAATCCTAGTTCTTTTGGCAAGCCTTGCCCTGATTGTGCTCATGATTTTCTTTATGATTCAATCCCTCTAGCATCTGTCTAGGTAGCGAAGCTGTTCAGACGACTGCTAAATAAGAAAGACCCTCTATTGCAGACAATAGAGGGAATTTTTATAAGCAAATTTTGGATGTAAAGGCTTTAATTTCTGAAAGCACCTTGATATTTTTCTGAAAAGGAGTAAACTGGATATACAAGTGATGGAGGTTTGGTATGAAATTATACGTTCAGTTGATGATTATTTTTATGATTTCCCTCGTTGGAGAAGGGATTTCAAGTGTTTTCCATCTGCCTGTTCCGGGCAGTATCATTGGTTTAGTCTTGCTGTTTTTGGCGCTGCAGTTCAAGCTTCTGCGCCTGCGTCATATCAGCATGGTTGGCAATTTTCTTTTGGCAAATATGACCATTCTTTTTCTGCCTCCAGCAGTTGGTATCATGGATAAATTTCAGGTCATCGCGCCTTATCTACTGCCGATTATTTTGATTGTTTTAGGAGCAATTGTGCTTAATGTCTGCGTGATTGCAGTTGTGGTGCAGCTGATTAAGACTCGTTTCGAAGGAGATTATGAGGAAGGAGACGCCAGCAATGTCTGATTTATGGAGCAACCCTCTCTTTGGCCTTGCCTTGTCAATCTTGGCCTATCTGTTCGGCCTATTGATTTTTAGGAGATTTCCTCATCCCTTGACAACTCCTTTGCTGATTGCAGCAGTTTTGGTTATTGCTTTTTTAAAATTAACCGGTATTTCCTACAAGGATTACTATGTCGGCGGCTCCTATTTAAACAACCTAATTGTGCCATCTACGGTTGCTTTGGGAATTCCGCTTTACAAGACTTTTCATTTGATGAAGCACCATGCGCGCAGTATTTTGATTGGGACCTTTGCGGCGGTTGTAGTCAATACTAGCTTTACTGCTCTGTTGGCTAAGTTTTTCGGCATGGATTTCTTTCTGGCTGTTTCTCTTTTTCCGAAGTCTGTCACAACGGCCATGGCTGTCGGTATCACAGACAAGCTGCAAGGTCTTGCTACAGTGACATTAGTGGTGGTGGTTGCGACGGGCATTCTGACCAGTGTCTTAGGACCAACGCTTCTTAAGCTCTTAAAAATCACAGACCCGGTAGCTATCGGTCTAGCTTTAGGGGGAACAGGCCATGCGGTAGGAACGGGGACCGCCTTTAAATACGGTCAGGTCGCAGGAGCTATGGCAGGACTTGCGATTGGCGTGACCGGCCTCATGTACGTTCTGGTCAGCCCCATCGTGGCAGCCATTATTCTGAAGTAAAAATAAACAAGGTTGAAACAAAATGTTTCAACCTTGTTTTGCTTATTGAAGATTTAGTTTGTTTTTTACAATGGTATGGATTGTAAAATAGAAACCGAAAATTTTGACCAGTTCAACGACGATTCGGATAAGAAGAAAGACATCTAGCATCATTTTAAAATCCGTATCGGAGTAACTATATTGGTATGGAGAAAATAGGCCATATGGATTGAAGAAACTAGGTAAGAAGATTGACATGACCGCCAGAACACTACAAATCAAAAATCCTAAAAGCACAGCCATCATAATCCGATTCTTCTTAAATAGCTGTCCGACTGAGATTGCTAGATAAAAGAAGAGGATACCAGAAAGGATTTGGAGGAGATTAAGGAAGCCGTATTTGACAATCCAAAGCCATAAATCTGGGATTTCGCCAATATATTTAAAAATCTCATTAAAAGAATAGCCGGTAATAGGGAGGGCAATGCCAAAAATGACAAGGCCGCTAATAAACATGGTCAGCATACACAAGAGGGTCCAAACAAATGCGGAAAGAAGCTTAGACAGAAGAATCTGATGCGGCGTAACCGGCAAGGTCCAAGTCAGGTAGCCTTCTCGCCCAAAAACATTTTTATAAAACCGACGGATAATAATGATGGTATTGGACAGAAAGACAGCGCAGGATGCAGAAAACAGCAAGAGGAAGAGTAGGTATAAAGTGACAATAACACCACTAGTAGCCATTGGGTAGTCACTATAGCGTTCCATGACCTCAGGTCTCAAGCTGCTGCCAGTTATAAATCCCATCAAGATAGATAGAGTGAGAAGAATGGCAAAGGTGATACAGTACCATTTGTAATTAGACTTAAAGTCGTATTTAAAGAGTTTTCCGAACATATAATGAAGACCTCCTAATAAAAGCGAAACTGGCTGCGGAAGAGATTATCAATGGATTGATTGTATTGTTGGCGCAACTGATTAGCATTTTCATGCAAAAGAATCTGACCTTGGTTAATCAGGATGACTTCATCCAAGATAGGCTCAATATCTGCAATCAAGTGGGTTGAAATGATGACAGAAGACTGAGGCGTGCGATTTTGGATAATGGTCTGCAGGATATAGTCACGAGCAGCTGGATCAACACCACCGATAGGCTCGTCTAGGATATACAGTTCCGCATGGCGGCTCATGACCAAAATGAGCTGCATTTTTTCCTTGTTTCCTTTTGATAGACTTCCGATGCGCGCTTGAGGATCAATATGAAGATCCTTTAGAAGCTGCATGGCTTTCGCGCTGTCAAAATTATCATAAAAATCTTGGAAATATTTTACAGCTTCGATTACTTTAGAGCTGTCGCTCAGATAAGTCGTATCTGGCAGATAGGAAACGCTTCTTTTGGTCTCAGGTGAAGGTTCCACGCCTTTAAGATAGATATGGCCAGAGGTGGGCTGCAAGAGACCATTGATAAGCTTGATAATAGTTGTCTTGCCGCTGCCATTAGGACCTAGAAGTCCGATGATTCTGCCAGGCTGAATGTTTAAGCTCACATCATAGAGGGCGGGTGCGTCGCCATAATTTTTATGGACATGGTCAAGATAGACCAGAGGATACTGATTCATACATGTCTCCTTTATTTTCTTCAATTTACAATTATTATACCTTTTCCTTAGGAAAATGGCAAAGAAAGCCGGAAAGGGTGAATGGAATCTTTATTTTCGGTCAAACTCCTATTTCCCTCATTCAGTGAATTGCGGTATAATAGTTATAAGAAGAAGCAAAGCATGTTCAAGGAGAAAAATGTGGTGATACAACTTGATACCAAGACTGTTTACAGTTTTATGGATAGCTTGATCCCGATAAAGAAATATGTGCAAAAAGCCAAGGACTTAGGATACAGTCATCTGGGCATGATGGATGTGGACAATCTCTATGGGGCTTATCATTTCTTAGAGGAAGCCGAATCTGCGGGACTGCAACCGCTTTTAGGCTTGGAGCTGAGTCTGATCAAGGCAGAGCAGGAGCTTCATTTCCGTCTGCTGGCCTTAGACAGTCAGGGCTATCGCAATCTGATGAAAGTCTCAACTCTCAAGATGATGGGACAAAAGAATTGGGAGGATTTCCAGCATCTCTTTAAGGGATTGGCTGTGATTGTTCCTGCTTTTGACGGAGTAGCAGACCTGAATTTGGGTTTGGATTTTTATGTTGGAGTTTTTCCAGCAACGCCCCAGCAGGAGTTTGGTCGGCCGACTCTGCCCCTGCATACCGTCCGATATTTTGACACAGGGGATTTGGAAACCTTGCAGATGCTCCGGGCGATTCGAGAAAATGCTAGCCTGCGGGAAATTGGCAGCCTGCCCAATCATGAGTTTTTGCTGGCACCAGATGCTCTGGCAGGAGCTTTTAAGGAAACTTTCCCAGAGAGTCTGGCTAACCTTGAGCAGCTAGTCCGTGATGTTCATTACGATATCAATAGGGAGCTGAAACTGCCCCGCTTTAATCGGGAGCGGCCAGCCGTGGAAGAGCTAAGGGAGCGCTCCGAAGCTGGCTTGCAAAAACGCGGTTTAACAGGTGAACTCTATCAGGAACGACTGGATCAGGAGCTGGATGTCATTCATCAGATGGGTTTTGATGATTACTTTCTCATCGTCTGGGATTTGCTGCGCTTTGGTCGCAGTCAGGGCTATTATATGGGCATGGGCCGAGGATCTGCTGTCGGCAGTCTGGTAGCCTATGCTTTGGAGATTACTGGGATAGACCCAGTCAAGAATAACCTGCTCTTTGAGCGCTTTCTAAATCTAGAGCGCTATACCATGCCCGATATTGATATCGATATTCCTGATGTTTACCGGCCGGAGTTTATCCGCTATGTCCGCGACCGCTATGGCAGTATGCACGCGGCTCAGATTGTGACCTACTCGACCTTTGGAGCCAAGCAGGCCATTCGCGATGTCTTCAAGCGCTTTGGTCTGCCAGAGTACGAACTGACCAATATCACCAAGAAAATCCGCTTCGGGGATAGTCTGACCTCTGCTTATGAGAAAAATATGGCCTTTCGTCAGATTATCAATAGTAAGCTGGAATATCAAAAGGCCTTTGATATTGCTAAAAAGATCGAAGGTCATCCCCGTCAGACTTCTATCCACGCAGCTGGCGTTGTGATGAGTGACAATGACCTGACAGACCAGATACCGCTCAAATATGGTGAGGACATGTATATCACCCAATATGATGCCCACGGTGTGGAGAGCAACGGTCTGCTCAAGATGGACTTTCTGGGCTTGCGCAATCTGACCTTTGTCCAGCGGATGAAGGAAGCAACCCTGAAAAAATATGAGGTAGATATTGAGATTGCCGAGATTGACTTGGAGGATGCAGACACTCTGAAACTCTTTGCGGCTGGCCAGACCAAGGGGATTTTCCAGTTTGAGCAGCCGGGTGCAATCAGCCTGCTTAAGCGGGTTCAGCCGGTTCGCTTTGAGGAAGTAGTGGCCACAACCTCTCTCAATCGTCCTGGAGCCAGTGATTTCATCGACAATTTTGTCAAGAGAAAGCATGGACTGGAGCAGGTGGAGTTGATTGATGATAGTTTGGCTGATATTCTAGTCCCGACTTACGGTATCATGCTCTACCAAGAGCAGGTCATGCAGGTAGCCCAGCGCTTTGGTGGCTTTAGTCTGGGGAAAGCTGACATTTTGCGGCGGGCCATGGGAAAGAAGAGTGCTGCTGAAATGCACCGCATGCAGGAAGACTTTGTTGCAGGTGCTCTCAAGCTAGGTCACTCGGAAACTAAAGCCAAGGAAGTCTTTGCTATTATGGAGAAGTTTGCTGGCTATGGCTTTAACCGCAGCCATGCCTATGCCTACTCAGCTCTGGCCTTTCAGTTGGCTTACTTCAAGGCTCACTATCCAGATGTTTTCTTTGATGTCATGCTCAATTATTCAAGTAGTGACTATATCACCGATGCCCTGAGTTTTGACTTTGAAACAGCCCCCCTCAGTATCAACAATATTCCCTACCATGATAAGTTTCAGGATAAGAAAATTTTTTTGGGCCTGAAAAATATCAAAGGCCTGCCTAGGGATTTGGCTTACTGGATTATCGAAGAGCGACAAAATGCTGCCTTTACTGGGGTGGAAGACTTTATTCTGCGCCTGCCTCAGAATTACCATAAGATTCCGCTGCTGACTCCTCTGATCCAGCTGGGGCTCTTTGACAGTTTTGAGAAAAATCGCCAAAAAATTCTAGCCAATCTGCCTAATCTATTTGTATTTGCAGATGAGCTGGGCAGTCTCTTTGCGGATACGACCTATTCTTGGACAGAGGCTCAGGATTTTAGCGATGCTGAAAAGTTTGAGCTGGAACAGAGCATTATCGGTGTGGGGCTTAGCGATCACCCCTTGGTTAAACTGGCCAAAGAAGCGGACCAGCCCTTTAGCTGGATTAGTGATTTGACAGAAAATAGCAGAGCTAGGATTTTAGCTGAAGTCCAGACTATCAAGACTATCCGGACTAAAAAGGGCGAGAATATGGCCTTCTTGCAGGTTTCAGATACCAAGAAAAAACTGGATGTTACCCTCTTTCCTGATACCTATCGCCAGCTAGGTGAACGCATTAAGGAGAAGGGTATTTACTACTTGACCGGCAAGGTGCAGGAACGGGATGGACGCTTACAGTTGGTCTTGGCAGACATGGAGGAGGCCACGACTGAACGCTTCTGGATAAAACTTGCGGGCCATGAACATGATCAGGAAATATCTCAGATTTTGCAGAAATACCCCGGCAATATTCCGGTTGTCCTGCGCTATGAAGATGAGAAGCGAACCATATCTGCACCGCATTTTCGAGTGGAGAAATCGGAGCAGCTGCAAGAGGAATTGAAGAATTATACTATGAAAACGATTTTTCGTTAAAAAATATGGAAAATAAGAGAATTTTCATGATGATTGTGGTATAATCTATAAGAATGTTAAAAAGAAAAAGGAGCAAAAAGCGAAATGAAACGTATTGCTGTTTTGACTAGTGGTGGTGATGCCCCTGGAATGAATGCTGCCATCCGTGCAGTTGTTCGTAAAGCAATTTCCGAAGGAATGGAAGTCTACGGGATTTATGATGGTTACGCTGGAATGGTAGCTGGCGAGATTTACCCACTTGATGCGACATCAGTTGGTGACATTATTTCTCGCGGTGGGACTTTCCTTCACTCTGCACGTTACCCTGAGTTTGCCCAAGTTGAAGGGCAACTGAAAGGGATTGAGCAGCTTAAAAAACATGGCATTGAAGGTGTCGTTGTTATCGGTGGAGATGGATCTTACCACGGTGCTATGCGCTTGACAGAGCACGGCTTCCCAGCTGTCGGTGTTCCAGGAACCATTGACAATGATATCGTCGGAACAGACTTCACTATCGGTTTTGATACAGCTGTTACTACAGCTATGGATGCGATTGACAAGATTCGAGATACCTCATCCAGTCACCGCCGTACTTTCGTTATTGAAGTAATGGGACGTAATGCTGGTGATATTGCTCTCTGGGCAGGTATCGCATCTGGTGCGGATGAAATCATCGTTCCTGAAGAAGGTTTCAAGATCGAAGAAGTTGTTGAAAGCATTAAGAGTGGCTATGCCAAGGGTAAGAAGCACAATATCATCGTCTTGGCTGAGGGTGTCATGTCAGCGGATGAATTTGCTGAAAAGCTGAAAGAAGCTGGAGATATGAGCGATTTGCGTGTCACAGAGCTCGGACATATCCAGCGTGGAGGCTCACCGACTGCGCGTGACCGTGTTCTTGCATCTCGTATGGGAGCACATGCTGTTAAACTGCTTAAAGAAGGTATCGGCGGAGTTGCTGTTGGAATCCGCAATGAGCAGATGGTTGAAAGCCCAATTTTGGGAACTGCTGAAGAAGGAGCACTCTTTAGCTTGACTGCTGAAGGCAAAATTGTCGTTAACAATCCGCACAAGGCTGATCTGGACTTGGCTGATTTGAACCGCAGCATCAATATTTAATTATTATTTGTTATTCAGGCCAAGAGGCCAAATAGAAGAAGGAGTTTCATACAATCATGAATAAACGTGTAAAAATCGTTGCAACATTAGGTCCTGCGGTAGAAATCCGCGGTGGTAAAAAATTCGGTGATGACGGATATTGGGGAGAAAAGCTGGATGTTGAAGCATCAGCTCAAAACATTGCTAAGTTGATTGAAGCTGGCGCAAACACATTCCGTTTCAACTTCTCACACGGTGACCATGCTGAGCAAGGAGAGCGCATGGCAACTGTTAAGCGTGCAGAAGAAATTGCCGGCCAAAAAGTTGGTTTCCTTCTTGATACAAAAGGACCAGAAATTCGTACAGAATTGTTCGAAGGCGATGCAAAAGAGTATTCATACAAGACTGGTGAAAAAATCCGTGTTGCTACTAAGCAAGGTATCAAATCTACTCGTGAAGTAATTGCTTTGAACGTTGCTGGTGGATTGGACATCTACGATGATGTTGAAGTTGGCCGTCAAGTATTGGTTGACGATGGTAAACTTGGTCTTCGTGTTGTCGAAAAAGACGATGATACTCGTGAATTTGAAGTAGAAGTTGAAAATGACGGCATCATTGCTAAGCAAAAAGGTGTGAACATTCCTAACACTAAGATTCCTTTCCCAGCACTTGCTGAGCGTGACAATGACGATATCCGCTTTGGTCTTGAGCAAGGAATCAACTTCATCGCGATTTCATTTGTACGTACTGCAAAAGACGTCAACGAAGTTCGTGCAATCTGTGAAGAAACGGGTAATGGCCATGTTCAATTGTTCGCGAAAATCGAAAACCAACAAGGTATCGATAACTTGGATGAAATCATTGAAGCTGCTGATGGTATCATGATCGCTCGTGGTGACATGGGTATCGAAGTACCATTCGAAATGGTTCCAGTTTACCAAAAAATGATCATCAATAAAGTCAATGCTGCAGGTAAAGTTGTTATCACTGCAACAAACATGCTTGAAACAATGACTGAAAAACCACGTGCAACTCGTTCAGAAGTATCAGACGTATTTAACGCTGTTATCGACGGAACTGATGCAACCATGCTTTCAGGAGAGTCTGCAAACGGTAAATACCCACTTGAGTCAGTTACAACAATGGCTACTATCGATAAGAATGCTCAAACCCTTCTTAACGAATATGGCCGTTTGACAACTGATAACTTTGAGCGTAACTCTAAGACTGAAGTTATGGCTTCAGCAGTTAAAGATGCTACAAACTCAATGGATATTAAGTTGGTAGTTACCCTTACTAAGACAGGTCATACAGCCCGCTTGATTTCTAAATACCGTCCAAATGCTGATATCTTGGCTATCACTTTTGACGAATTGACTCAACGCGGTCTTATGCTGAACTGGGGTGTAATTCCAGTGACTACAAACACTCCATCTAACACAGATGATATGTTTGACATCGCTGAAAAGATTGCGGTTGAGCAAGGCTTGGTTGAATCTGGTGATGATATCGTTATCGTTGCTGGTGTGCCGCTTGGTGAAGCAGTTCGTACCAACACAATGCGTATCCGTACAGTACGTTAATCTAAGACAATAAAAAGAACCGTTGATTGAAAAATCATCGGTTTTTTCTTGTCAAAGTGATGACCATTATCTTGCTTGAGAAGGAGGACACGTCAGCGTTTTGATTTTTGAAATAAGATTGTCTCTTTGTCTATTTTATCTAAAAATGATATAATGGTATAAAAGAGATGGGAGAGACGAATGTTAAAGAGAGATTTATTAAGAAATATCATTATTTTTTCAGTACTGGCAGCTATTATTATAGGGCTGAGAGTTTTTATTTATACGCCTTATCGGGTGACTGAGCAAGACAGCAATGCTTATTTGGCAAAGAATGACTTGGTCTTGGCGACGAGAAAGCAAGACATCAAGCGTGGAGACTTTGTCCTCTATGAAGTGGACGGCAAAGACTATGTCGGCCGGATCATTGCCCAGGAAAAAGATCAGGTAACCTATATGGATGATCTTCTTTACCTGAACGGCCAGGTCATGTCGGAAGAATACATTGAGAAAATGCGCGAGAAATATTTGGCTTCAGCAGGAAGTTCGGGTTACTACACTCATGATTTCTCTATTATGGATTTAAAAGACTCAAAGTCTGATAAAATTACTAAAGATTCTTATCTGATTCTTAATGACCGACGTGAAAATACCAAGGACAGCCGAGAATTTGGACTCATCAAAGCCAGTCAAATCAAGGGAGTGGTGGAGTTCCGACTCTCACCTCTTAATGAATTTGGTTTTATTAAAAATAAGTAAATTGAAGTCTATTTTCAACCAAGGCAGGGCAAGCCTTGGTTTTTTTCTTTGCAAATCAACTTTCAAGTTACAAGTAAACATAAAGATACTTGTCTTGATGTGGTATACTAATATCAAAAGACTGTTAAAGGAGACTGCTCTTGAAGTCAAGAAAGAAGAAATTATTATTTTTTGCTATACTGGCTCTAAGTTTTTTGACAGCATGTAGCAGTATAGTAAATAGAGATGGTGAAAAAATATGGATGTCAGATACAGAAATGACTGAGCTTCATAAGAAAGAGCAAAAGCTTGCACTTTATATCATTAATCATTATGAAGATGTTCAAAAAATTGAATTTGATGAATTTTCCAAGGGAAATTTATGGAAAGGGGATTCCGTTAGTCTCATAGTAAATGACACCAGTTATATCCCACATGTTTCTTTGGACTCAAAAGATGAAAACTATAATATAAATGATAGTTCTCACACTGATTCGACAGAATTGACTTTTCGTCTGAAAAAGAAAGAGAAGGTCACAAATTTTAAAGATACGGGTGAGACGGATGTTATTTACTCTGGAGAAAATGCTTGGCTGACGACAGAGGAAAAAGTAAAGGTACGCAATCAGGAAGAGGGGCTGGCTTTATTTTTACTGAATCACTATGAAAATGTTGAAAAAATTGAATTTACAAAGATTTCAAGAAAGCCTTTTGGACAGGCAAGATATGCTGCTTTACTTGTTAATGATAAGATAAAGATTTATACCGATCTAGATGATAGCTATGACAACTATTATTTGTCTGACAATCCTGAAAAAGACGGCCTAAAAGTTAAAGAGAATCCAACAAATTTGCAAAGTCTAGATAGCATTACTGTTATTTATTATACGGGGAAATGAAGGATGTGTTGCAAAGAAAAAGCCAGACTGATTTAATCATCAGACTGGTTTTTTCGTGTCTCTTGGTGAAAGATATTTTGCCATACTTCGTGGCGGCGCCAGAGGCTGGTATGGATAACACCGTCCATTTCATAGCGGATGAGCTTGGTTTTCTGGCTGACAGAGAGCAGTTCAAAGTTTTTGATAGGTGTTTTTGAGGCTCTTTCTGTCTGAAACTCAGCCTTGTTCAGCTGTCGGCCATCTTGGGAAATATAGAGAAATTCTGCTGACAGAAGTGTATCCAGTTGGCTGCCTTGCTCAACGAGCTGTTCACGCATGAGCAGGTTTGGATAAAGATTGGCCAACATCTCATCTTCGGGAATGGGAGCGGGCTCGATATGAATGTCAATGTCAAAGACTCCGAAGCGCTCCATCAACATATCCTCAACTTGGTCCGCAATCTCATGGCTTTCAAAAACAGATAAATCTGGGTTCATTTCCAAGATAATATCTAGATAGATATTACTGCCATAGGTCCGGCCGCGCTGTGACTTGACTTGAGTGATTTTAGGAATTTCCAAGATAGCTTGCTTATAGTCTTGGAGCAGGCTTTCATCAAATCCGTCGGACAGGCTGAAGGAAGATTCCATAAAGATATCATAGGCCGTCTTGAGAATGAAGAAGGTAATGATAATGGCTGCCAGCTTATCAACGATTGGAAAGTTAAAGGCGCTGGCAATGATAGCAACTGAAGTTCCGATAGAAGTGACAGCGTCTGACAAGTTGTCCTTGGCTGCAGCATCCAGAGCCTTGGAGTGAGCTTTTTTAGCCAGTGTTTTATTGTAAAAATAAACACTCAACATGATGATAGCTGAGATGATTCCCACCGCGGCACCAACTGGGTCAATCTTGGTCTCTTGGTTGGAGATGATCTTTTGAATAGTCTCTATCAAGACATCAAATCCAACGAAAAACATGATGAAAGATGTGATGAGACTGGCCAGATCTTCTATTTTCCAGTGGCCGAAGCGATGGTCACGGTCGGCTGGTTTTCTGGCCATACGCAGGCCGATTAAGACGGCGATATTAGCCACGATATCAGAGACGTTGTTAAAGCCGTCGGCCGTCAGACTGGAGGACTGGAGGGTCGAGCCTGCGATAATCTTGACCGCGGAGAGAATCAGATAGGTAGCGATGGAAAGGATGGCTCCTCTCTCCGCTAGCTTCAGATTGTTACTAGGATTTTTCATGACAGCCTTTCTTTCTAAGTGGGGCAGCAGAATGGAAAAGAGACTTGAGAAGAAATGTCATCTCTGGACAGATGTTCTAAGTCTCATATGGGCATATTATAGCAAAAATAGGGGTGATTTTCAATTTCCGTCGGGCGTAGGGTTGCTTAAATGACTTACTAAAAATCTAATCTAAAATCAGAAATTCCTCTTCTTTCTGGTTTAGCTTCATCAGGATTTTTGTTATAATAGTAGCATTGACTTTGAAAGAGGAAGAAAAATGCATCCTTTATTAAACGGTATGAATGACCGTCAGGCTGAGGCGGTTCAAACAACAGAAGGGCCTTTGCTCATAATGGCGGGAGCTGGTTCGGGTAAGACCCGTGTCCTGACCCACCGCATTGCCTATTTGATTGATGAGAAGATGGTTAATCCTTGGAATATACTTGCCATTACCTTTACCAATAAGGCGGCACGGGAGATGAGAGAACGGGCTGAAAAACTTAAAACGGAAGCTCAAGATTGCTTAATCGCTACCTTCCACTCTATGTGTGTGCGCATCCTGCGGCGAGAAGCAGATCATATTGGCTACAACCGTAACTTTACGATCGTTGATCCAGGTGAACAGCGGACTCTGATGAAGCGAATTCTCAAAAATCTCAATCTGGATCCTAAAAAGTGGAATGAGCGCGCCATTCTGGGTACTATTTCCAATGCTAAGAACGACCTGATTGACGAGGTGGCCTATGCAAATCTAGCTGGTGATATGTATACGGAGATTGTGGCCAAGTGTTACACAGCCTATCAAAAGGAATTACGCCAGTCCGAAGCTATGGACTTTGATGACTTGATTATGCTGACGCTGCGCCTTTTTGACCAGAATCCAGATGTCCTGACCTACTACCAGCAGCGTTATCAATATATCCATGTGGACGAGTATCAGGATACCAACCATGCCCAGTACCAGCTGGTCAAGCTCTTGGCTTCTCGCTTTAAGAATATCTGCGTGGTCGGAGACGCCGACCAGTCTATCTATGGCTGGCGGGGAGCCGATATGCAGAATATCCTGGACTTTGAAAAGGATTATCCTGAAGCTAAGGTAGTTCTATTAGAGGAAAACTATCGCTCGACTAAGACCATTCTTCAGGCGGCTAATGAGGTCATCCGAAACAACCGCAACCGTCGTCCTAAAAATCTCTGGACTCAAAACGAAGACGGTGAGGAAATTGTCTACTATCGGTCTAATGACGAGCAGGACGAGGCTCTCTTTGTCGCTCGAACCATTGACCAGCTGAGCCGAGAAGGATATAGTCATAAGGATTTTGCAGTTCTTTACCGGACCAATGCCCAGTCACGGACGGTGGAAGAAGCCCTGCTCAAGTCCAATATTCCCTATACCATGGTCGGTGGAACCAAGTTCTACAGCCGCAAGGAAATCCGCGATGTCATTTCTTATCTCAATCTCATCGCCAATCCTAGCGACAATATCAGTTATGAGCGCGTGGTCAATGAGCCCAAACGTGGTGTCGGTCCAGGAACGGTGGAGAAGATTCGAAATTTTGCGTCCAGCCAGGAAATCTCTCTACTGGATGCATCAGCCAATATCCTGCTGTCACCGGTCAAGGGCAAGGCGGCTCAGGCAGTCTATGATTTTGCCAATATGCTTCTCGATTTGAGGGAGCGTTTGGATGATTATACAGTGACGGAGCTGGTAGAAGCTGTATTGGAAAAGACAGGTTATGCTGCTTCCTTGGCAGCCCAGGCGACCTTGGAGAGCCAAGCACGGATTGAAAATATCGAAGAATTCCTGTCTGTAACCAAGAACTTTGATGAAAGTCCAGACAATCCTGCTGATGAGTCTGGTCTTGACAAGCTCAGCCGTTTTCTCAATGACTTAGCCTTGATAGCGGACACAGATGACGGAGATGAGGAGAGTTCTGAAGTGACTTTGATGACCCTTCACGCGGCTAAGGGATTGGAATTTCCAGTCGTCTTTCTGGTTGGTATGGAGGAAAATGTCTTCCCTCTAAGTCGGGCATCTGAAGATGAGGATGAGCTGGAAGAGGAGCGACGTTTGGCCTATGTCGGCATTACCCGAGCAGAGAAGATTCTCTATCTGACTAATGCCAATTCCCGTATGCTTTATGGTAAAACCAACTATAATCAGCCGACCCGCTTTTTGAGAGAAATCAGCTCAGACTTGCTAGACTATCAGGGACTGGCTCGACCAGCAAACAGCTCCTTTAAGGTCAGTTATACCAATAGCGATACTAGCAAATTCGGTCAGGGCATGAGTCTAGCACAGGCTCTACAGGAGCGGAAGCGTCAGGCGGCACCAAGTTCCATTTCTACAGGCAGTCTGCCTTTTGGCAAGAGCAGTCAGAGCCAGCCATCTAAGCCGGAAGTTGCTTGGGCTATCGGAGATATTGCCCACCATAAGAAATGGGGCGATGGGACAGTTCTGGCAGTCTCTGGCAGTGGCAACAGTCAAGAACTCAAGATTAATTTCCCAGAAGTCGGTCTGAAGAAAGTACTGGCCAGCATAGCACCGATTGAGAAAAAATCATGATGAGGCAGTCAATTGAAGCCTGGATCTATCATCCAGAGGATAGGGAAATCCTGCTCTTGAAAGTTGAGAATGAGAAAGTTTCCTTTTGGCAGCCCATTACTGGTGGGATTGAGAGTGGTGAGAGTCCAGAAGAAGCCTGCCTTCGTGAAATAAAAGAAGAGACCGGCTTGCTCTTAGCTTGTTCAAATCTGACTAGTCTTGGAGATTTTATGGTAAAGATTGATGAAAATTTAACCATTCACAAAAATCTTTTTCTAGTTATGACTGAACAGAAGGAAATCCAGCTTTCAGATGAGCATGTGGGAGCTCAGTGGATAGCTTTAGACAAAGTTTCGTCGCAGTTGTACTGGCCCAGCAATCAGGCGACTTTTGAGATTATATCTGAGAAGCTATAAGATATAGCTTCTCTTTATTTCTTTTGATAAGGAAATTCTATTAGTCAAGCGGGGCGTTTAGTGGTAGACTTATCACATAACTATAGTGAGGTGACCTTATGACACGTGAATTTAAATTTGAAACCCTGCAGCTTCATGCCGGACAGACAGTAGACCCGACAACCAAGTCGCGGGCTCTGCCTATTTACCAGACAACTTCCTATGTGTTTGACGATACTCAGGAGGGAGAAGATCTCTTTGCCCTACGCAAGCCGGGCAATATCTACACTCGGATTACCAATCCGACCTTGTCTGCTTTTGAAGAGCGGATTGCGGCTTTGGAGGGTGGAGTCGGAGCACTAGCGACAGCTTCTGGTATGGCGGCCCTTACCTATACAGTTCTAGCTTTGGCGCATGCTGGCGACCATGTAGTAGCAGCCTCTACCATCTACGGCGGTACCTTTAATCTGCTCAAGGAAACCCTGCCTCGCTATGGCATTACCACGACTTTTGTCGATATTGAAAATCTGGCTGAAGTAGAGGCAGCCATTCAGGACAATACCAAGCTGGTTCTGATTGAAAGCTTGGGCAATCCTCTGATTAATATCCCTGACTTTGATGCTTTGGCAGAGCTGGTTCATGCTCATAAGATTCCGTTGATTTCCGACAATACCTTTGCTACACCTTATCTGATCAATGTCTTTTCTCATGGAGTGGACATCGCGGTACATTCTGCGACCAAGTTTATCGGTGGTCACGGAACTAGCATCGGTGGCGTGATTGTGGACAGCGGTCGTTTCGACTGGGAAGCTTCTGGCAAGTTTCCGCAGTTTGTGGACCCAGATCCTAGCTACCACGATATCAGTTATACGCGCGATGTCGGAGCAGCAGCCTTTGTTACTGCTGTCCGGACCCAGCTCTTGCGCGATACGGGTGCAGCCATGTCTCCCTTCAATGCCTTTCTCTTCTTGCAGGGGTTAGAAACTCTCTCTTTGCGCGTAGAGCGCCATGTGTCTAATGCGGAGAAGATAGTAGATTTCCTAGCAGGGCATCCTAAGGTCGAGCAGGTCAATTATCCCAAGCTTGCTGACAGTCCTTATCATGCTTTGGCAGAAAAATATTTCCCTAAAGGCGTGGGCTCAATTTTCACTTTTAATGTCAAAGGTGGGGAGAAAGAAGCTCGTAAGGTTATTGACAGCCTGGAGATTTTCTCTGACTTGGCCAATGTAGCAGATGCTAAGTCCTTGGTTGTCCATCCAGCTACAACGACTCACGGTCAGATGTCACCAGAGGCCCAGCTGGCAGCAGGCATTACACCAAATCAAATTCGTCTCTCTATCGGCTTGGAAAATGTGGATGACTTGATAGAAGATCTCAAGCTAGCCTTGGAATCTATCTAATTTTCAAGGCCTCTAGACTGAGCAAATAAGAATAAAACTAGGTTTTCGCCTAGTTTTTTGTTATAATAGGATGAAATATATAAAATAGTAGGAGATTAAAATGACAATTTCAGTGATTGTTCCGTGCTTCAATGAAGAAGAGTCTATTCCTCTGTTTCATGAAGCCATGGAAGCGGTCAAATATCAAATCCGTGACCAGTTTGAATATATTTTTGTCAATGACGGATCGACGGATCGGACCTTGGCTGTTTTGCGTGAGCTCAGCAGTCGCTGTTCAGATGTGCACTATCTGTCTTTTTCTCGTAATTTCGGAAAAGAAGCCGCCCTCTATGCTGGTTTGCAAGAGGCGAGCGGGGAATTTGTGACAGTCATGGATGTGGACTTGCAGGATCCGCCCGAGCTCCTGATTGAGATGAAGGCCATGCTGGACTCGAATCCTGAGCTGGATTGTGTGGGTACCCGTCGCACTACTCGCGAGGGAGAGCCGCCTATTCGGAGTTTTTTTGCCAATTTGTTCTATAAGCTGATTAACAAGATTAGTCAGGTGGAGATGGTAGATGGTGCGCGTGACTTTCGACTGATGCGCCGCCAGATGGTAGAAGCAATTCTGGAAGTTTCAGAGTACAATCGCTTCTCCAAGGGAATTTTTGCCTGGGTTGGCTTCAATACCGAGTACTTGGAATACAAAAATGTCGAACGAGTGGCTGGCAAGACCTCTTGGAATTTCTGGTCTCTATTTAACTATTCTTTAGAAGGTATTGTCAATTTCTCTGATGCGCCGCTCAACATCGCCTTTTTAGGAGGTATCCTGTCTTGGATTTTAGCCTTCATCCTGATGGCAGTGATTATTATTCGCACCTTGGTTTTTGGTGACCCGACATCGGGTTGGCCGTCTCTTATGACTGTCATTCTCCTTATCGGCGGCTTCCAGCTGCTGACCATCGGCATACTGGGTAAATACATTGGCAAAATCTTTATGGAAACCAAGCATCGCCCAATCTATGTGATTAAAGAGAAGAGTAAGTGAGTCTTTGAGAGAGTTTTTGAGCTTAAGTGACTCTTATTTAGCTGAGGAGAGATTGTGAAAAATAAAAAAATTAATATTGTCTTATGCTTATCTTCGTTTATTTATACGATACAGTTTTACATCAATAATAAAATCACCCCAGTAGGAGACCAAACAGCATTTTTAGAATATGCTAAGGAATTTCATTACAATTATTTATTCTTTGGGATTGATCGTTATTTTACTTGGAGTAGTAGACTACTCATTGAGTCAGCCACCTTATTATTTTCTGTTCACGAAAAGCTGTTTATAGCAGCAGCCTTTCTGGCAACTTTGCTTTTGGTTTATGCTTTAAGGAAGCTGACTCCTTCCTTGCCTTGGCTGCCAGCTTTACTAATTTTTATATTCCTTCCAGCAACTGAATTTTTAAGCGCGGGTTCTATTCCGACCTATGTCAATTACATTTTCCCTGCTTCCTTGTTGCTTTTTGCACTTTTTTGCAGAGAATCTAAAAATATTTGGATTAATATGGCTAGCCTTTTGTGCTTTTTAGTTGCTATCATGCAAGAACAATTAGCTGTCTACGCTTTTTTATGGCTTCTGTTTGAAACTGTCCTTGCGAAAAAAGAGAAAAAACCTTTACTGGGTAATCTATGCTATTTGGCACTGAGCGCTTTAGGAATCATATCAGCCAAGCTGTCTCCGGGGAATGCTCTGCGTTTGGAAAAGAATATTGTCAGTTGGTTCCCCAACTTTCCTAACTTGAATATCTTGCAAAAGCTTGGGCTTGGCTTTCTGGAGACAGGCGATAATCTGCTTTCCACGTCCTTTGCCTTTGTGATGGTCTTCTTGCTTGTGCTCTTTGTCTATGCTCTTCATAAGAAAAGTGTAACAGCCTTAGCTCTGAGCGGTTTTGTCATATTCAATATTTTTTCACAAAAAATGGGCTGGAATACTATTTTTGGTACATTAACAGGTATCAGTAAAGCAGCCAGAGAATCAGGGACATTTTCTTTTAATATCACGTATATGAGCGCAGTCGCTTTTTATGGCTTGCTGCTATTAATGATTCTTTACGCTTTGTGGCTTGTAGTTTCTGACTTTAAAGAAAAATTATGGCTGACCTATTTATTTGTAATTGGCTTTATTGGCCGCATGGTCATTTCATTATCCCCCACTCTCTACGCTTCAAGCACTCGAACCTTTTTGCCTCTAATGATAAGTCTATTCATTATTACTTGCAGATTGTTGTATCACTTGTATACAGAATATCAAAAGCGGCAAGAGAATGTTCTCTAAATCATACTATATAAGTATATTTTCCGATAGGGATTCGACCAAGCAGATTTTTTCTGCTTTTTTTGTTATAATAAACTCATTAAATGTTTATGATGTGAAAGGAAAGACAAATGATTTTAATTACAGGTGCGAATGGACAGCTGGGTACAGAGCTTCGCTATCTTTTGGATGAGCGCAATGAGGAGTATGTGGCTGTTGATGTGGCAGAAATGGATATTACCAATGCCCAAATGGTGGACAAGGTCTTTGCGGAGGTCAAGCCAAGCTTGGTCTATCACTGTGCAGCCTATACCGCAGTTGATGCTGCTGAGGACGAAGGAAAAGAGCTGGACTATGCCATCAATGTGACTGGTACAGAAAATGTAGCAAAAGCTGCAGAAGCTCACGGAGCAACCTTGGTCTACATCTCAACAGACTATGTCTTTGACGGACAAAAGCCTGTCGGTGAGGAGTGGGAAGTAGATGATCGGCCGGATCCGCAGACTGAGTATGGCCGTACCAAGCGCATGGGTGAGGAGCTGGTTGAGAAATATTCCAGCCGTTTCTACATTATCCGTACTGCCTGGGTCTTTGGTAACTACGGTAAAAACTTTGTCTTTACCATGCAAAATCTTGCCAAGACGCACAAAACTCTGACCGTAGTCAATGACCAACATGGCCGTCCGACTTGGACTCGTACGTTGGCTGAATTTATGACTCATCTGGCGGAAAATCAAAAGGAATTTGGTTATTACCATCTGTCTAATGATGCGGCAGAGGACACGACATGGTATGACTTTGCAGTGGAAATTCTCAAAGATACAGATGTGGAAGTCCAACCGGTTGATTCCAGCAAGTTCCCGGCCAAGGCTAAGCGGCCTTTCAACTCAACTATGAGCCTGGCCAAGGCCAAGGCTACAGGCTTTGTCATTCCGACTTGGCAGGATGCCTTAAAAGAGTTTTACAAACAAGAGAAGAAACAGTGATTTTCTTTGAAGTTGATAAAAGCGACAGAACTTAGTCTCAGACTAGGTTCTGTTTTTTCTTCTAGCGGACTGAAGAGGTGATTTTGAGGTGCGTGCTCTGGTGGAGAAAGAGCTGTCTTGAAGATACGAGGGGAAAATGATAATGAGAAGAATTTTCCACAGATCTTATCCCCTTAAAATAAAGATGTTTCAATTTGATGAAATTCTGTGGATAACCTTTATTATTTCATTCAACTGTGTTACAATGTTACTATAAATAAAATAGAAGAGGTGTGTGAATATGTCACGTAAACCATTTATTGCTGGTAACTGGAAAATGAACAAAAATCCTGAAGAAGCAAAGGCTTTTGTAGAAGCGGTTGCTGCTAAGCTGCCTTCTTCAGATTTAGTAGAAGCTGGTATCGCTGCTCCAGCACTTGATTTGACAACTGTTTTGGCAGCAGCTAAAGGAAGCAATCTTAAAGTTGCGGCCCAAAACGCTTACTTTGAAGATGCAGGTGCCTTCACTGGTGAAAACAGCCCTAAAGTTCTTGCAGAAGTTGGAGTTGACTACATCGTTATCGGTCACTCAGAACGCCGCGATTATTTCCATGAAACAGACCAAGACATCAACAAAAAAGCGCATGCTATCTTCCGCAATGGTCTGGTGCCAATCATCTGCTGTGGTGAGTCGCTAGAAACTTACGAAGCTGGTAAAGCAGTAGATTTCGTTGGTGCTCAAGTATCAGCTGCTTTGAAAGACTTGACAGCTGAGCAAGTTGCATCATTGGTTATCGCGTATGAGCCAATCTGGGCTATCGGTACTGGTAAGTCAGCAACTCAAGACGACGCTCAAAAGATGTGTAAAGCAGTTCGTGACGTTGTAGCAGCTGACTTTGGTCAAGAAGTAGCGGGCAAGGTTCGTGTTCAGTACGGTGGTTCTGTAAAACCTGAAAATGTTGCGTCTTACATGGCTTGTCCAGATGTTGACGGTGCTCTTGTTGGTGGTGCATCACTTGAAGCTGAAAGCTTCTTGGCATTGCTTGATTTTGTAAAATAAAAAAATGTTGAAAAAAGACTTGTCCTCCCAAAGGTGACAAGTTTTTTAAAAGTTGGAGAGAAAAGTTGAAATCGAAAGAATTAGTTTATTTAGCGAGTACGGCTATTTTGCTGGCAGCGACTGCCAATGTTGCAAAAGCTGAGGAACATACGATCGCTGAGTCAGAAGTTTTAAAAACAGAAAGGTCTGTTAGTTCCCAGAATCAAGCAGTCAATGCGGCTTCATCACAAGTGTCTAATCAGCCGACTGTAGCAGTATCATCTGCAGAACAGTCAGTTCAAGCGGTTAAGCAAGAGGAGCAAGCAACGAATGCTGTAGGAATAGCTGTTGAGTCTGGAGGAGCAGCTCAATCAGCCACTGTGGAAACTCAGGTGGCCCCTGCTAAGCCAGAAGGGCAAAGTCAGTCGGATGCAAGTGCTTCTAATCAGAATGAAACTGTAGCTGATCAGTCAGCAAAAGCAAGCTCTTCTGTTGCAGATTCTGCTACTGCCTCAGAGCCAAAGACCAGTCCTGCAGTAGCATCAGCACCAAAAGCTAGTAATGCTGGAAAAACTGTATTTTATAATGCTGGGTCAAAGGCTCAGGCAGCCCGCGGGAATTCCCAAGCGGAGATTAAAGGTACTTCCTTTGTAGATGTCAGCAGCCACAATGGCCATATCAGCGTAGACGACTACCGTAAATTAGCCCAGCAAGGGGTTGGCGGGGTCGTTGTCAAACTGACAGAAGGAACCCATTACACTAATCCATTTGCTGAGTCTCAGGTGAGAAATGCGCAGGGAGCTGGTTTACAAGTATCGACCTATGCCTTCTCGCACTATACTAACGATGAAGAAGCGAGAGCAGAAGCTCGTTATTATGCTGCCTTTGCTAATAGACTAGGTTTGCCTAAAAACACAGTCATGGTCAACGATATGGAAGATCCTAAAATGCAAAATGGGATTAACCAGCATACCCAGGCTTGGGCGGATGAGATGCGCAGGCTGGGTTATTCTAACCTGATGTACTATACCAGTGCCAGCTGGCTGGATCAAAATAATCTTCGCAGCAAGGGACCGGTTAATACATCTCAGTTTGGCTATAGCAACTTCTGGGTGGCCCAGTATCCGTCCTCTAATTTAAATCTTGATGGAGCTAAATCTCTCAAATACAACAGTGGTGCGGGAGCATGGCAGTTTACAGCTCAGGCCCAGCTGTTAGCTGGTAAGCATGTATTTGACCATAGCGTTGATTACACTGGGAGATTTACCCAGCAGTCTGCTCTTGCTAAGCAGCCTTTAAAGGGTAACATTAGTATTCAGAATAAGAATAATGTCAACGGCAGCTTTGATGTTGTGATTTCAAACGTTTCTGCTCCTTATGGAGTGTCTGTTGTTAGTGTTCCAGTGTGGTCTGAAGCTAATGGTCAAGACGATATTATCTGGTACACAGCCACTCAGCAGGCCAATGGTACTTATAAAGTTTCTGTTGATTCTAGCAGACATAAGGATTCAGTTGGCAAGTACAATGTCCATCTCTACTATGTCCGCAACGACGGCCAATTAGTCGGTGTTGGCGGTACTACAACCAATGTATCTGTCATCAAGCCACAGGGAAAAATCAGCATCCAGAATCGTAACAGCGAAACTGGTGATTTCGATATTGTTGTTTCAGGTATTTCATCTCCAGGAGGTCTTAAGACTGTTTCTCTACCAACTTGGTCAGAGGCCAATGGTCAAGATGATATCAAGTGGTACAATGCAGAACGTCAGGCTGACGGCACTTATCGTAAGCGGGTACGCATAAGCGACCACAATCATGTGCAGGGCGAGTACAATGTACATCTCTACTATGTTCAAAATGACGGCCGCTTGGTTGGTGTAAGCGGTACTAAAACGACCGTTTCTCTTGGGAAACCTAAGGGCACCATCAGTATTCAAAATCGAAACAAAGAAACTGGTGATTTCGATATTGTAGTTTCAGGTATCTCATCTCCGGGCGGCCTCAAGACTGTTTCTCTACCAACTTGGTCAGAGGCCAACGGTCAAGATGATATCAAGTGGTACAACGCAGAACGTCAGGCTGACGGTACTTATCGGAAACGAGTTCGACTGAGCGATCATAACAATGTCCAAGGCGAATATAATGTGCATCTCTACTATGTGCAAAATGATGGCAGCTTGGTAGGTGTAAGTGGCACTAAAACGACTATTTCTATAGAAAAACCAAAAGTTCAAGGCAAAATCAGTATTCAGAATCGCAACAGCGAAACCGGTGATTTTGATATTGTGGTTTCAGGTATTGTCTCTCCAGGCGGTCTCAAAAGCGTATCATTGCCAACTTGGTCAGAGGCCAATGGCCAAGATGACATCAAATGGTATGACGCAGAACGTCAGGCTGATGGCACTTATCGTAAACGAGTTCGCCTGAGCGACCACAACAATGTCCAAGGCGAATATAATGTGCATCTCTACTATGTGCAAAATGATGGCAAACTAGTAGGAGCAGGCGGCATCAAGACCAACGTTTCTATCAGCAAGCCGCAGGGTAAAATCAGCATCCAGAATCGCAACAGCGAAACTGGCGATTTTGATATTGTAGTTTCAGGGATCTCATCCTCAGGTGGTTTGAAGAGTGTTTCTCTTCCAACCTGGTCTACAGCCAACGGCCAAGATGACATCAAGTGGTACGATGCTGAGCGTCAAGCTGATGGCACCTATCGTAAGCGTGTCCGTCTAAGTGATCACAATAATGTTGAGGGCGAATATAATGTGCACCTTTACTATGTGCAGAATGATGGCAGCTTGGTTGGTGTGAGCGGCACTAAAACGACTATTTCCATTGAGAAACCAAAAGCGCAAGGCAAAATCAGCATCCAGAATCGCAACAGCGAAACCGGCGATTTTGATATTGTAGTTTCAGATATCGTATCACCGGGCGGTCTTAAGACAGTTTACCTGCCAACTTGGTCAGAGGCTAATGGGCAAGATGATGTCCAATGGTACACAGCGGATCGCCAGGCTGATGGTACTTATCGTAAGCATGTATATGCGCGTGAACATAACAACGTTCAGGGCGAGTATAATGTACATCTCTACTATGTCCAAAATGATGGTAAGCTGGTAGGAGCAGGTGGCATCAAGACCAACGTTTCTATCAGTAAGCCGCAGGGTAAAATCAGTATTCAAAATAAGAATAATGACACTGGAGAGTTTGATATTGTAGTATCAGGTATTGTGGCACCAGAAGGTCTCAAGACAGTTTACCTGCCGACTTGGTCAGAAGCGAATGGCCAAGATGATGTCCAATGGTACACAGCTGATCGTCAGGCTGATGGTACTTATCGTAAGCATGTATATGCGCGTGATCATAAGAATAATGCAGGCGAGTACAATGTTCACTTGTATTACTTAAATAATCAAAATCAGCTGCAAGGAGCTGGTGGAGAAAAGACCTCTATCTCTGTGAACCGTCCTCAGGCAACTAATCAGCGCGACCGTGTTCTTGCGGCGGCAGCTGCTATGGTAGGTGTCAGGGGAGGCAGTGCTGAGCATCAGCGCTTGGTCAACGATTATAACAGTGTCAGACCGCTGCCAGTTGGTTATGCTGTGAAAAACACAGATGACTGGTGCGACATTTTTACTACAGTTATTTTCCAAAGAGAGGGCTTGAGTGATCTTATTGGCCGTGAGTGCGGTGTAGAGCGCCATATTCATATTTTCCAAAGACTAGGTATCTGGAATGAAGATGGCAATTCGACTCCTAGCGCAGGCGATATCATCACCTTTAACTGGGATAAAGATACCCAGCAAAATGATGGCTGGGCTGATCATATCGGTATTGTCGAAAAAGTCGAAAATGGCATCATTCACACGATTGAAGGCAACAGCAATAACGTAGTTAAACGCAATACTTACCGCATCGGTCATGGAAATATCCGTGGTTTTGCGACACCTCGTTATAGATAAACACACAAAAAACCAAGGGAGACCTTGGTTCTTTTAACGTCTTAGAATTTTCTTTATGAGCTGAAGCAGCTTAAATTTGAGAGGGTTAGGATAATAACGGAAAGTCCCCATTTTTCGGACGATGAAGCCGTTGAAGTTCTGTTTGAAGCGCAGAACACCGTCAGAACCATCGAAAATTCCCATAATACCGAGGAAATTATAAAATGGAATGCCTCTCTTGATGCTTTCGGTCATAACATATTCCTGCAGCAGGGCTGGAGCGTAGAATTTATTAAACTCAGGATAGGAGCCGCTGAAGAGATAGGTTGCTTCCTGAGGGGTGTAGATAAAGAGGCTGGCAGCCAGGATTTGGTCTTGGTCGCCGTACTTGTCAATCAGCTCTTTGGCCTCTGCTTTGCGGGTTTCAAAGCTATCAAACTGGCTGGAAAGCTCTCGTAGCTGATTTTGCTTCTTTTCAGATTGAGGATTGTTTTCCAAGTCCGCCTGCAGTTTCTGAATTTTCTGGCCCAGTTTCTCTTGGTCTTTTTGTAAGTTCTGAAGATAGTCCTTGAAGTTGAGACTGGCTGTCATAAATTCCGCCTGTTGACCAAAGCTATCATAAAAATCTTGATAGTAGTCTAATGGCTTATCATCATATTCCCGCCGGTCAGAAGTAGCAGCTGTGATGTCTTTGAAAACGCTGAGTTGGTCACGTTCCAGCCTTTTTAGCTTGATACCAAAGGTATTAGCCTTTTTGACAGTCGCCTTGCCATTTTTACTGAAGGATTTGAGCAGGTCTTTCTCCGTCAGACCAGCTAAGTCTTTGACATAATGCCAATCAGGCTCGCCGCCTGGATAGCCTGTCTGTAGTCCGTCAAAGTCAAAGCCTAAGTCAGTCAGCTGCTGGATAAGCTGGCCTTTTTCATCAGATGTGGGCTGGCCATTGCTGTCAAAGGTCTGATACGTCTCGTAAGGCTTGATGATGAGTTCCAAGGCGCCTTCTTTTTTAGCATAGGCCTGCAAAGCTTGATAGAAGGGGCTCAGGTATTGAGCATCAGTAGAGACAGGACCGCAGTTGATTTCCATATGGAGGCCGCCAGTCATAGGCATACTGTAGAGGACAGCAGACACCACTACCTGTCCCTGCGGGTCGGTGTAGCCGACATACTGGGTACTGAAGCCCCGCTTGCTCAGCAGCTCTGCCATTTCTACGGTCTGCATAAAAGAGCGTTGGGAGCTAGCTGAGGTATGCTGGATGAATTCTTCTTGGCTGAGAAGTTTAAAGGTCATAGGCTTCCTTTCTGTTAATGCTTGCTGCGCAGTTTCTTTCTAATAGTGTAGGCCAGATTAGAGAGGTGGTAGAGGGGATTAGTTGGCAGGTTGAACTCACCAGCAAATTCCTCAATGGTTGGATTGAACTTGGATTTAAAGCTGTAGAGACCGCCCTTGAGGTCGTTTTCGATTCCGCCCATATTTTGCCAATCTGCTCCGCGCTCAAAAGCGTGTTTGGCCGTTTCGTACCAAGTGATGATAGCAGGCTGGTAACGACGGTATTCCTCGTCCATTCCGGCATAGATATTTTCAGAGGTTTTGCCGTATTCCAAGACCAGTGTGCCAGACAGGGGAACGACTGCAGCACCTTGGCTGATTTTGGCCTTTAAAAAGTCAATTTCTTCTTGGAGGCGTTTCTGTTCTTGCTGGTTATTCTCAATCTTGCCAGGCTTGGTTTTCTCGGTAAATTTCTCTGTTTCCTTGAGTGTCTTGGTCAGCTGAGCCTGCAAGTCTTCCAATCGTGCCTTTAGATCAATGCTGGACAAGGTGATGTAGGAGTGCTCAGGATAAGTATCCAAGAGTTTTTGATAATAGTCTTTACCGCGTAGGTGGATGTTTTTTCTATTTTCCGTTTTCTTCATCAGGGCTGAAAAGTCATCCAGCAGTTCTGCTCCGCCAAATTGGATTTTAATCCCTTTGTTACGAGCTGTGCGAATAGCCTGTCGAGTGCTCTTAGAAAGCAGATCCTCGCTGAAATCTTCTTTATGAATATTGGCCTGCAAGCGAGGCTGGATGGTTTCATCTAGAGACTCAGTCCGTCCGACCCAGACAGCTCCTGCTTGCTGTAACTGTTGAATCAGCTCAAGCGTCTCTGCCTTATCTTGCAATTCACCACCCATCTTGCTTTCTGCCAGAAAGAGACTAGGGTCAAACTTGACAAAGAGCGCTTTTTTCTCCTTGGCAAATTTCTTGAGCGACGCCAAAACAAAGGTCAGCAGCTCCTTGTCACCATAGTCCATGATAGGGCCGCGTGGGATATAAAGCATGGTCATTCCCAAGGACAGTGACTTAATCAGGATACTGGCTGCAGCAACCAAGTGGTCGTCTTTATAGAAGCCCAAGCGCTCATTGGCCCAGTTATCCTTAATCTGAGCCCAGGCTGAGCTCTGCAGAAGATTGGCCTGCGGATGAGCCGTGACAAAATCGTCGTGTTCCTGAGTTGAAATTCCAATTTTGTAACTAAACATTATTTTAAAACCCACTCTCTAATAGCGTGTGCTACGCCGGATTCGTCGTTCGATTTGGTGATATATTTGGCGATTTTCTTGAGTTCTTCCTTACCATTTTCCATGACAACAGGAGAGCCGACAGCTTCCAGCATGGCGCGGTCGTTTTCTTCATCACCGATAGCCATGGTCTGCTCCTTACTCAAGCCCAGTTTTTCGGCCAGATGAAGGATAGCAGCCCCTTTATTGACAGTCTTTTTGACAATTTCCAGATAGAAAGGAGCTGACTTAACCAGTGTATATTTTTCGGCTAATTCTGGTGGCAGCTTAGCAATGGCCGCATCCAGAATTTCTGGCTCATCAATATACATGCACTTGACGATTTCTTTATTGGCCATTTCTTCAGGAGTACGGTAGAAGATAGGCATGCTGACCAGATTGGACTCGTAAACAGTGTACTTGCCGATGTTGCGATTGGCAGTATAAATGCCGTCCTTGGTGATGGCATGCATGTGAACGCCTAATTTTCGCCCGAGCAGTTCGATATCCAGATAGTCGTCATAGGTCAGTGTTTCTTTGATTAATTCTTGACCTGTAACAGTATCCTGCACCAGTCCGCCGTTGAAAGTAACGACATAGTTGTCTGGCTGATTAAGCTCTAGCTCCTCGAGAAGATTTTGAACACCCGCAATAGGACGGCCGGTTGCAATGACGATTTTAACGCCAGCAGCCTTGGCATCCTGAACAGCGCTGAAGACTTCAGGAGTGATTTCTTTTTGGTTATTTAAAAGGGTGCCGTCAATATCAACGGCAACTAATTTGATAGACATATTATTCTCCGTAGGTAAATTGGTCGTTTTTGATATAGTGCATAAAGGTCTGGTTTTTTTCGCTGAAAAGTCCGGTCTCTGCCAGCATTTCCTTGGGGAAGTAGAAGCGATTATCGCCCTGTCTGGTCCCCGCTAGCGAATGGACGATAGGAGACAGGCTGGACAATTCTGCTAAGCAGCCATCTTTTTGCAGGATCTCAATCTGGGTCCGGGGTTTTTCAACGTCAGGCCGGTAGAAATCATAAGGCAAATCAAAATTACGATGAATAGCAGTATAGTAATCAGGGTCAAAACCAACCTGCCCAACTAGGTCTCGCATGATATCCAAATGCGCTTCGTTTTCCTGAGAGAAGACGATGGACTTAAAGACCTTGCGGTTGATAAAACGCTGAGCCAAGTCAGATAAAATCTTGTCTGGACTAGTCATCCAGACTTGGAAATAGGTATTCATAACACCATCATCCAAGGCCAGATAATCCTGCAGGGTCACTCTGTTTTCAAAGAATGGAATGAGATTGGGCGATGACAGCGCAAAATAATCTTTCTGGGCCGGATAGAGGAACTTAGCTCGCTTGAGCAGATTTTGCAGCAGAACTTCCATCGCTCGGCTGGCCGGGTGGAAATAGACCTGCATGTACATCTGGTAGCGGCTGACTACGTAGTCTTCCACCGCATGCATGCCATTGCGCTTGAAGGCGATGCCGTTTTCTACTGGACAAATCACTCGTAAAATTCTGGTTAAGTCAAATTGCCCATAGGAAGCGCCAGTAAAGAAGGAATCGCGCAAGAGATAATCCATCCGGTCCACATCAATCTGGCTGGAAATCAGCTGGACCACCTGCTTATTGGGATAGGTATGGTTAATAACGCTAGCTACCTTTTCTGGAAAATCTGGTGAAACCTGCACCAGTACCTGATGAATCTCTGTTTCAGGACTGGTGATGATTTGCCGCGTAATGTCCTCGTGATTAGTATCAAAAAGGCGCTCGAAAGTGTGTGAATAAGCTCCGTGTCCCAAGTCATGCAGGAGAGCGGCTGTCATGGTCAGTAGGCTTTCATGGCTGTCCCAGTTGGCTTGGTATTTTTCGTTGAAAATCTTGGTGATGCGCCGAGCAATCTCATAAGCTCCCAGACAATGCGAAAAACGGCTGTGCTCCCCGCCGTGGAAAGTATAGCCGGAAGTACCCAGCTGTTTGATGCGGCGCAGCCGTTGAAATTCTTTAGTATTGATTAAATCATAGATAACCTGATGGTCCACATGAACATAATTATGAACTGGGTCCCGAAATACTTTTTCAATCATGTTATCATTATACCACAAATCATAGTAGGAAAAAAATCAAAGCTGCAACTGAAAGAAGAGCAATTTTGTCCTTTTTTTGATAAAATAGGGAAAGAAAAAGAGAAACGAGATAAAGATGCAAATCAGAATAAAAAATCACATCCAACTGGACGGGCATACCGAGCTAATCGATCAGGTCTACGATACGGACTGGACGCAAAAAGGAGACTTTCATTATCTGCTATACAAAAATGAAGAAGGAGAGAAAGTAGTTCTGAAGTTTCATGATAAAGAGTTGCTTATGACCCGCTTTTCTGAGCCTAAGTCCATCATGCGCTTCATCAGTCAAGGGCAGGCGCTGGTTGGCATCCATACACCTGTGGGCTTGCAGCAGTTTGTGACCGATACTTCTTTTTACAAGGTTGATTTTACCAAGCAAATTCTGCAACTTCATTATCAGCTGAAAACTGTTGATGGAGAGCAGATTTTTGCCAGCTATGAAATGGAGATTAGCTGGGGTTAATTGCTATTCTCCAAGAAAACTCTTGAAAATCATAATGTTTCCCCTTGCAAAAGCTTGAAAATTTGGTATAATAGTTTCTAACTCAAGGGAGTAGCTAACGGAATAACCGTTACAAGGTCGTCAATACGAAAGAAATTTCCGGCCTTGTATGAAATAGCGAGACTTGTTAATAAACAGGTCTCTTTTTTGTTTCTGACTTTTTGGATATGACTGATGCGGCTCGAGATGATAAGTCGTAGTGGTCAGAAAAGTTCAGAAATAAAAGAGGCCAAGAGGAGGAATACATTGTCAAAAGAACAAAAGCGCCAAGCTTTTTACACTCAGAGTCCTGAGGAAATTTTCAAAACTTTGGACGCTTCAGAGCAAGGTTTGTCCAGTCAAGAAGCAGCCAAGCGTTTAGCTGATTATGGCCGCAATGAACTGGATGAAGGGGAGAAAAAATCTCTCTTAATGAAGTTTTTGGAGCAGTTTAAGGATTTGATGATTATCATCTTGTTGGTAGCAGCTGTCTTGTCTGTTGTCACATCAGGTGGTGAAGATATTGCAGATGCTTTAATCATCTTAGCTGTCGTAATCATCAATGCCATCTTCGGTGTCTATCAGGAAGGCAAGGCTGAAGAAGCCATTGCAGCTCTCAAATCCATGTCCAGCCCGGCTGCGCGTGTCCTTCGTGATGGCCATGTCACAGAAGTAGATTCTAAGGACTTGGTACCTGGTGATATCGTTAGATTGGAAGCCGGTGATGTTGTCCCAGCTGATATGCGACTTTTAGAAGCTAATTCACTGAAAATCGAAGAAGCGGCTCTGACAGGTGAGTCTGTGCCGGTTGAGAAAGATTTGACTGTTGAGGTAGCTGCAGATGCTGGTATTGGCGACCGTGTGAATATGGCCTTCCAAAACTCAAATGTGACCTATGGTCGTGGGGTTGGGTTGGTTGTCAATACAGGGATGTATACAGAAGTCGGCCATATCGCAGGTATGTTGCAGGATGCGGATGAAACGGACACACCTCTTAAGCAAAATCTTAATAGTCTGTCTAAGGTTCTGACCTATGCTATCTTGGTGATCGCTGCGGTGACCTTTGTAGTCGGTGTCTTCATTCAAGGGAAAAATCCACTGGATGAGCTGATGACCTCTGTAGCCTTGGCAGTTGCCGCTATTCCAGAAGGTCTGCCTGCTATCGTTACCATCGTGCTGGCTTTGGGAACTCAGGTTCTGGCTAAGCGGAATTCGATTGTCCGTAAGCTTCCGGCTGTTGAGACTTTGGGTTCAACTGAGATTATCGCTTCTGATAAGACTGGTACCCTGACTATGAATAAGATGACGGTCGAAAAAGTCTTTTATGACGGGGTCCTGAATGAAGCTGGACAAGATATTGAACTTGGCTTGGAGTTGCCTCTTTTACGTTCGGTTGTCTTAGCCAATGATACCAAGATTGACCAAGAAGGGAAGCTGATTGGTGACCCAACGGAAACAGCCTTTATCCAGTATGCTTTAGACAAGGGATATGATGTGAAGGCCTTTTTAGAGAAATATCCTCGTGTAGCTGAGCTACCCTTTGATTCAGACCGTAAGCTCATGTCTACTGTCCATCCATTGCCAGATGGGAAATTCCTTGTGGCAGTAAAGGGAGCACCAGATCAACTCTTGAAACGCTGTGTTGCCCGTGATAAGGCTGGAGATGTTGCAGCGATTGATGATGCTACTTCACAGCTGATTAAGTCTAACAACTCAGAGATGGCTCACCAAGCTCTGCGCGTTTTGGCTGGTGCCTACAAGATTATTGATGCAGTTCCGACTGACTTGACATCTGAAAATCTAGAAAATAATTTAATCTTTACTGGTTTAATCGGTATGATTGACCCAGAACGTGCAGAAGCAGCAGAAGCTGTTCGCGTAGCCAAGGAAGCTGGTATTCGTCCCATTATGATTACCGGTGACCATCAGGATACAGCAGAAGCTATCGCCAAGCGCTTGGGTATTATTGAAGAAGGAGATACTGAAGACCATGTCCTGACTGGTGCAGAGCTCAATGAGCTTTCTGATGCAGAATTTGAAAAGGTTGTTGGCCAATACTCTGTCTATGCCCGAGTTTCACCTGAGCACAAGGTTCGGATTGTCAAAGCGTGGCAAAACCAAGGTAAGGTCGTAGCCATGACAGGAGATGGTGTCAATGACGCACCAGCTCTGAAGACAGCTGATATCGGTATCGGTATGGGAATTACAGGTACAGAAGTATCTAAGGGTGCCTCTGACATGATTTTGGCAGATGATAATTTTGCGACCATCATTGTAGCCGTGGAAGAAGGACGTAAGGTCTTCTCTAATATTCAAAAGACTATCCAGTATCTCCTTTCAGCTAATACAGCTGAGGTACTGACTATTTTCTTGGCAACCCTCTTTGGCTGGGATGTGCTGCAGCCAGTTCATTTGCTTTGGATTAACCTAGTAACGGATACCTTCCCAGCTATTGCTCTGGGGGTTGAGCCTGCTGAGCCAGGTGTCATGAGTCATAAGCCTCGTGGCCGTAAGTCTAGCTTCTTCTCAGGTGGAGTGATGAGCTCTATCATTTATCAGGGTGTCCTGCAAGGAGCTTTGGTTCTGGCGGTTTATGGTTATGCTATCTCTAATCCCGTCCATGTCGGTGATATCAAGGCTATCCATGCGGACGCTTTGACAATGGCCTTTGCAACGCTTGGTCTCATCCAGCTCTTACATGCTTATAATGTGAAATCTGTTTACCAATCTATCTTTACAGTTGGACCATTTAAGTCTAAGACCTTTAACTGGTCTATCCTGGTTTCTTTCATCCTATTGATTTCAACTATTGTAATTGATCCACTGGAAAAGATTTTCCATGTGACCAAACTGGACTTGTCACAATGGACAGTTGTTCTGATTGGTAGCTTTGCCATGATTGTCATTGTTGAAATTGTTAAGTTCATCCAACGTAAATTAGGTATGGACAAAAATGCTATTTAACAGCAAAAAGTCATCTGCGGATGGCTTTTTTTATAGCAAACAGAACTTCATAACTTTTTCCAATTTTCGTTCCTGTTTATTAGAAGTCTATGTGCAGTTGGACAGCAAAAAACAGCTCTCAGATGAGCTGAGAACTGCTATTCAACATTTCCATTACTGAACTTCAATCACTGTTAAAGCATCTCGCAGTTCAGCTGCCAGGTGTTTTTTCTTATAGTCTCGAAATTCGACTAAATCTTTAACAGCATTATAACGCTTGTGCAGGCGGTACATCTGGGGGATATTATACTGAGGAAAGTCATTAAAAAAGTTCCGAGTCAGTTCCCATTCACGGATGTAGCCCAGAGGACGCATATGGTAGCGGACACCTTCGATAACACGGCTTTGGTGGCGGTGATGAAGATGGCCGAAAACAACCTCTTTCACCTTGTATTTGACAAAGAGCCGATGAAAAGCTTGGCTTCCTAGGAAGGCGTTGAAGCGCTGGAAATAGGGATGGTCGTATAGAAAGTCTTGATGAGGGACAAAATGCAGAGCAACAATAATGGGACCATCTAAAGTCATCAGCAGTTTTTCTAACTCTCGCAGCGTCTGAGCTGTAATGCTAGGATCGTCGAGTTGACGCTCCAATCTGCGGTCAAACCAGAAATTAGTCTTGGTTCTCAGATGCTCTTCCTTGCTTTTTTCTGGAACAAAGCTGTAGTCGTACCAGCCAGAAAAGCTGACGAGCTTGGTCTGGCCGAACTGCTGAACCTGGAAATCATAGTTTGAAATTTCTTGCTCAGAAAGTCCCAGCATATCGTGATTTCCCAGATTAAAAGAAAGGGGAATCTCTTGCTTCAAAGTTTCAAGAAAGGGCAAACTAATCTTGGTCAGGTCGTTGGATAAATCTCCAGCGATGTGTAGGTGGTCAATCCCTTCCTCTTTTAAAAGCTGGCGAAGAGCTTGGCGCTCAAAATCTCCAAACTGGTTGGAGTCCAGATGGAGGTCGCTCATAAATCCGATTCTTGTCATAGTTTTAGTCTAGCATATTTTTCAAAACTTGAAAATGCTTAAGCACCTATGGAGAGTCTCCCTTTTTATCAGAACACCTCATAAATTTTTGTAATTTTGTATTTCGTTTATCCATGAATGAAGTCCAGGAAGGCTTGAAATAATTCTTCCAACCCCATGTCATTATATTACTTTTCTAACAATTGGGTGACAAGGAGTCGCTTGTCTTGCCTAGCTAAGGAAAATCCGATAAAATGTAAGCTGCTGAATGTGAGATTAGGCAAACTGTTTAATTTATGTTATAATTAAACGATATGTGAAAAGAGGTATTTATGGACATTTCAGAAATTCGTCAAAAGATTGACGCAAATCGTGAAAAATTAGCTTCTTTCAGGGGGTCTCTTTGACTTAGAAGGTCTGGAAGAAGAAATTGCCATCTTAGAAAATAAGATGACAGAACCCGATTTTTGGGATGACAACATTGTAGCCCAGAAGACATCTCAAGAGCTGAATGAACTCAAGCAAACCTATGAAAATTTCCATCAGATGACCGAGCTTTTTGATGAATCGGAAATCTTGCTTGATTTTCTGGCTGAAGATGAGTCGGTTCAGGGAGAGTTGGAAGAAAAGCTGGACGAACTCGAGAAAATGATGACCAGCTATGAAATGACCCTGCTCCTATCTGAGCCTTATGACAATAACAATGCCATCCTTGAAATTCACCCAGGCTCTGGTGGTACAGAGGCCCAGGATTGGGGAGATATGCTGCTGCGTATGTATACGCGCTTTGGCAATGCCAAGGGCTTCAAAGTTGAGGTCTTGGACTATCAAGCGGGAGATGAAGCGGGAATTAAGTCAGTGACTCTTTCATTTGAAGGGCCGCACGCTTATGGTCTGCTCAAGTCAGAAATGGGAGTCCACCGTTTGGTTCGGATTTCACCATTTGACTCAGCTAAACGTCGCCATACTTCTTTTACCTCAGTAGAGGTCATGCCAGAGCTGGATGACACCATTGAGGTGGAAATTCGCGATGACGATATTAAAATGGACACTTTCCGCTCGGGAGGAGCCGGCGGACAGAATGTCAATAAAGTTTCTACTGGTGTGCGACTGACCCATGTTCCTACAGGAATTGTGGTGCAGTCTACCGTTGACCGAACCCAGTATGGAAACCGTGATCGGGCGATGAAGATGCTGCAGGCCAAGCTTTATCAGCTAGAGCAAGAGAAACAAGCAGCCGAAGTCGATTCACTCAAGGGAGATAAGAAGGAAATTTCCTGGGGCAGCCAAATCCGCTCCTATGTCTTTACACCTTATACCATGGTCAAAGATCATCGGACCAGTTACGAAGTAGCACAGGTGGACAAGGTTATGGACGGAGATTTGGATGGTTTCATCGACGCTTATTTGAAATGGCGTTTGAACTAGGAAATGCAAGAGATTAGAATTAGATTGAAAGGAAATTTCAATAGATGTCAATAATTGAAATGAAAGATGTTGTCAAGAAGTATGGCAACGGGACCACTGCCTTACGTAGTGTGTCTATTAACGTAGAACCTGGGGAGTTTGCCTATATTGTTGGCCCTTCAGGAGCAGGAAAGTCAACCTTTATTCGTTTGCTTTACAGGGAGATAAAGCTGGATAAGGGAAGTCTGAAAGTAGCTGATTTTGACTTAGCTAGGATTAAAAAGCGCGATGTTCCAATGCTGCGCCGTCAGGTTGGAGTCGTATTCCAAGACTACAAACTTCTTCCTAAAAAGACAGTGTATGAGAATATTGCCTACGCCATGGAAGTTATCGGTGAGCGCCGCCGCAATATTAAAAAGCGGGTTATGGAAGTGCTGGACCTGGTTGGCCTTAAGCATAAGGTCCGCTCATTCCCTAATGAGCTTTCCGGTGGTGAGCAACAGCGGATTGCCATTGCGCGTGCTATTGCTAACAACCCTAAAGTCCTGATTGCGGATGAGCCGACAGGAAACTTGGACCCAGATAATTCTTGGGAGATTATGAACCTGCTGGAGCGGATTAACCTTCAGGGAACAACTGTCCTGATGGCAACCCACAACAGCCAGATTGTAAATACTCTGCGTCACCGCGTTATTGCTATTGAAAATGGCCGTGTGGTACGTGATGAAGCGGAAGGAGAATACGGATACGATGATTAGAAGATTTTTTCGTCATTTGATTGAGTCGCTTAAGAGTCTTACGCGGAATGGTTGGATGACTGTAGCGGCTGTCAGTTCGGTTATGATTACCTTGAGCTTAGTGGCTGTCTTTGCTTCAGTAATTTTAAATACAGCCAAGCTGGCAAATGATATTTCCAATAATGTCCGCGTCATGGTATACATGCGTAAGGATGTTGCCGATAATAGCGAAACGATTGTAAAAGAAGGCCAAACAGTTCAGAATGAGGACTACCACAAGGTCTATGATGCTCTAACTTCTATGAAAAATGTAGAGAAGGTTACTTTTTCCAGCAAGCAAGAGCAGTATAATAAGCTAACAGAGACCATGGGTAGTGAGTGGGATGTTTTTGATGAAGAAAATAATCCTCTTTACGATGCTTATATTGTTGAGACCAAGGCACCTAAGTATGTAGAATCTGTTACAAAAGATGCTCGTAAGATTGATGGTGTTTCAGAGGTTCAAAATGGTGGTACCAATACCAAAAATCTCTTTGCGTTTTCTAATTTCATCCAAACATGGGGATTGATTGGGACAGCGCTTCTGATTTTCATTGCTATCCTTCTCATTTCCAATACTATTCGGATTACCATTATTTCCCGAAGTCGCGAGATTCAAATCATGCGCTTGGTTGGTGCCAAGAATAGCTATATCCGCGGACCATTCCTGTTTGAAGGAGCATGGATTGGCTTGCTAGGAGCAACAGTTCCGTCAATTGTAGTGTATTTGACATATGGTATAGCCTTCCAGACTATGAATAAGAGCTTGGTAGGTCAAGGACTTTCTATGATTGATCCAAAACTCTTTAGTCCGATTATGATAGCAGCACTCTTTGTGTTGGGAATTCTTATCGGATCATTGGGATCTATCATCTCTATGAGACGCTTCTTGAAGATTTAACAAATCATAAAAAACAGAGTTTGAAGAATTTCAAACTCTGTTTTTGTTATAGGTAATTGCTTAAATGGTTACTGAGCTAAAAATGGGTTAAAGAATTTTTCATGTGAAATAGTGGTATCATGACCATGACCAGGATAAACAGCATAGTCTTTGGGCAATACCAGAAGTTTCTCACGAATTGCTGTCAGTAATTGCTCCATGTTTCCAGTCGGCAGATCCGTTCGTCCGATGCTTTCCCGAAAGAGGGCATCACCCGTCAAAACAAGACGGTCATCAGGAAAGACTAGAGAGACACCACCGATGGAGTGGCCAGGTGTTTGCAATACATAGAAGTGGAAGCCACCAAGGTCATAGTCTGTCTCGTAGGAGAAAAACTCCTCTGCTGGTCGGCAAATAATATCTTCCATGTCATCATGGCGAGCTAGGCCAGATAGATTGTCTGTCGGTGTGTAGAGCCAGCTACTTTCGCTATCGGCCACATAGACAGGCGGGGCAGCATAGTGCTCTCGAACCTTTTCTAAACTCATAATGTGATCATAATGGGTGTGGGTTAGGAGAATAGCAATCACAGGCTTGGCGAGTTCCTCTAGCTTGCGTTCAATCTTTTTCCAGTCACTGCCAGGATCGACGACTAGGAGACCCTGATTATTTTCTAAGATATAGGTGTTTTCAAAAGCAACAAGGTTGATAATTTTATGAATTTTCATCTGATTTCCTCGGAAAATGTATTCTGGTATTGAGTGTAACAAAAAAGCGGATTTTTTGCACAGAATTGCTTCATAGACTATGGCTGAAAATTTTCAGATGTCTCAGAAAGGCTTTTATGATATAATCATAGCAGTATGACAGAAAATAATTATAAGTATGCTGTTGTGGACTTGGAGGCTACAGGAACGGGCAGCAGTGCAAAGATTATCCAGATTGGCATTGTTCTGATTGAGAATGGAATCATTACCAAGACTTATGAAACAGATGTCAATCCTCATGAGGAACTGGATGAGCATATCAAAGAGCTGACAGGTTTGGATGATGAGCGGCTTGGACGAGCTCCGGAGTTTTCTCAGGTAGCAGCTGAGGTATATGAGCTGATTCAGGATGCAATTTTTGTCGCTCATAATGTCAAGTTTGATGCCAATCTACTAGCAGAGGCCCTTTTCTGGGAAGGGTTTGACTTGCTGACACCGCGTGTGGACACGGTAGAGTTGGCTCAGGTCTTCTATCCGACCTTTGATAAATATTCCTTGGGCAATCTCTGCGATTTGCTGGATATTTCTTTAGAAAACGCCCACACTGCTCTGGCAGATGCTCAAGCAACGGCTCAGCTATTTTTAAAAATACAAGAAAAAATCAAGAGCCTGCCCAAGGCCTTGGTTGAGAAGATGCTAACTTTGGCGGACAGCATTATCTATGAGTCGCGTTTGGCTATCGAGGAAGTTTATCAGACAATGCCGGATCAGCAAGAGAAGGAACTGCAATCCTGCCATGGTATTTTCTTGCGACGTCCCCAAAAGCTGACTTCGGAAAAGAAACTGTCGCAGGATTTCCTCACCAATCTATACCTGCTGGGCTTAGAAGATCGGCCTGAACAGCTCAAGTTTGCTCGTTTTATGGAGGAAGCTCTGAACCAGCAGGAGGCTAGTTTTTTAGAGGCGCAGACAGGCTTGGGCAAGACCTTTGGCTACTTGCTGCCTATTCTGTCTAGAGGTCAAGAAAAAGTACTAGTGACGGTTCCGACTAAGATCCTGCAGGATCAGCTGCTGCAAAAAGAAGGACGATTGTTGGAGGAAGTATTTGGTATTTCCTTTCACAGTCTTAAGAGTCCGGAGAATTATCTCAAGCTGGACCATTTCTATCAGACATTGGATAGGGAATATGATAACCGTCTGGTTAATCGCTGCAAGTTGCAACTCTTTGTCTGGCTGACAGAAACCAAAACAGGTGATTTGAATGAAATCGGGCAGGCTCATCGCTTCTCAAGCTACTTCAATGAAATCCGTCATGATGGCAAGCTAAGCAAACATTCTCTTTTTTATGAGGAAGATTTTTGGCGGTTGGGACAGGTCAAGTCAGCTACCAGTCGAGTCGTGATTACCAATCATGCTTACCTACTGACGCGTTTAGAGGATGACCAGTCTTTGCTGGACAATCGTATTCTGGTAGTTGATGAAGCTCAGAAGATGTTTTTCGCCTTGGAAAGCTTCTCTCAGGCCAGTATAAATCTAACTAAAACCCTGCAGCAGATAAATCATCTCCTTCAGGAAGAAGGGGAACTTCTGCAGCAACGGCTTTTGCAAAGCATTCAGTTTGAGCTGGCTGATGCCGCAGAGAAGCATCGCAAGAAAACATCTGAGCTAAGTCAGGAAAAGATTGCCCGGCTGCTTCAGGATGTGTCCGAGTTAAAGACAAGTGCACTTCCGGAGCTACAGCACTTGTTCAGTGGCAAATACCAGTATTATTGGTTGGTTGATGAAGCTTTGGCAGATCATCGCTTGATGACTCTGCATGCTGGCCGTTCAGAATTGCTGCATTTTACTGACTTCCTGCCTGGAAATGCTAAGGTTATCTTGGTTTCGTCTACTCTGGAAATCAGCTCTAAGGTCAATCTGACGCAGTTGCTAGGCTTTGAAAGTTATCACTTTTACAAGCTGAAAAGCAAGAAGAAGCCACTGCAGAAGCTCTTTTTAGATGAGAGTTTTCCAGCAGTAGTGGATTTGTCAACTGAGGATTTTGCCCAAGAGATTGTTGCTTGCCTGCAAGAAGTGGCAGAACTCGGTCTGCCTATCGTCGTCCTCTTTACCTCTAAAGACTTGCTTTTAACTGTTTCGGACTTGCTGGCTCTTCCGCATTTGGCTCAATATAAAAATGGTGATGCTGGAAATATCAAGCGGCGTTTTGATAGAGGTGAGGCAGGTATTCTTTTAGGATCTGGTAGCTTCTGGGAGGGGGCGGATTTTGCTGAGCAAGATCAGATTATTCAGCTGATCACTCGGATTCCATTTGATAATCCCAAGGATTTCTTCGTGCAGAAGATCAACAGCCGCCTGAAAGCGGAAGGTAAGAATGCCTTTTATGATTATCAACTGCCTCTTGCCATCTTACGGCTTAAGCAGGCTATTGGCCGGACTCGGCGCAATGAGCATCAGAAATCAGCTGTCATTCTTTTGGACAATCGCATTTCTAGTAAACGCTATGGCAAGCAGATTCAGCATCATCTGTCACAATTGGCTTCTTTGGATATTCTGCCAGAGGCAGCCATTATGCAGGAATTACAAGAATTTTTTGACTAAAACTATCAGAAATCAGCTGAGTTTTATTGGCTGATTTTTTAGGTTCATTCAGATTTTTGGGACAAAATTTGTTATAATGAGAGGCATAGGAAAGAAGGGGTGTTCGTGAAAAAATATTTACCAGGAATTCTGTTATCCTTTGGCATAGCAGCTGTTTCTATCTTTTTAGGCGGTTTGCTTCCCTTGATAGGCTCTAGTGTTTTGGCTATTGTCTTTGGGATTGTTTTGAACAACAGTATGAAGCTGCCAGCTGCTTTTCAGGAAGGACTCAGCTATTCGGGGAAGAAATTGCTGCAGTATTCCATTATCTTTTTAGGATTTTCCATGTCCATAGGTCAGGTTTCTGAGACGGGGATTTCTTCTCTTCGTATCAGTCTTATCACTATTCTGATAGCCTTTCTGGCGTCTTATCTGGCTGGCCGTTTCTTTAAAATGAACCGCGTCTTGACTATTTTAATCGGTTTTGGAACAGCCATCTGCGGCGGATCTGCCATTGCGGCTGCATCACCAATCTTGGACGCTGATGAAGAGGATATTGCCTTGTCCATCTCCACTATTTTCTTTTTCAATATTTTACCAGTATTCATTTTCCCTTTTTTAGGGCATTTGTTACAGATGTCGGATGCCTTTTTCGGGACTTGGGCTGGAACGGCCATCAATGATACTTCGTCAGTAGTGGCGGCAGGCTATACTTACAGCCCCTCAGCTGGTGATTTGGCGACCATTGTCAAGCTCAGCAGAGCTTTAATGATTGTACCAGCCTGCTTGATTTTCGTATCTTATCGCTATGTCAAATCCAAGCAATCCGCTCAAAAGACAAACTTGAAACAGATTTTTCCTTGGTTTATAGCTTGGTTTGTCCTAGCTTCACTTATCAGCAGTCTTGGGTTTCTGCCGGCTGCTGTCATCCCCTATACAAAATTCATTTCTCAGTGGCTGATGGCTATGGCCTTGGCAGCTATTGGCGCAAAGGTTTCCTTTAAGCAGTTTAAGCAAGCAGGAGCAGCGCCTTTGCTGACTGGTGCCTTTGCTTGGTTCTGCGTCGCTGTTTCTAGCTTGATTATCCAGTATTTTTTCTAAAAAGGAGGGACTATGCCCTATCAAAGACGGACGTTTGAGTCTCGGATTGATTATAGTTTAATTTTGCCCGTTTTGATGTTGCTCTCAATCGGTGTTGTGGCTATTTACATTGCTGTTAGTCATGATTATCCTGATAATGCCTGGCCCATGGTTGGTCAGCAGATTGCCTGGATTGCGGTGGGCTTCCTGCTCAGCTTTATCCTCATGTTTTTTAACACCAAGTTTCTCTGGAAAATTACGCCTTATCTCTATGTTTTTGGTCTTGGCCTCATGGTCTTGCCTCTGATTTTTTACAGCCAATCTCTGGTAGCCTCCACTGGTGCAAAAAACTGGATTGCTATTCGTGGTGTGACCCTTTTTCAGCCCTCGGAGTTCATGAAGATTTCATATATTCTCATGCTGTCGCGGCTGGTGGTTCATTTTCTCCAGCAGCACAAGCAGGATGAGCGAACCTTGGCTTTAGACTTTTTTCTGATTCTGAAGCTTGGGCTCTACACAGTGCCTGTTCTGGTTCTGTTAACCCTTCAGAGTGATTTGGGGACGGCTCTGGTTTTTGTTGCTATATACGGCGGCATCGTTCTACTGTCAGGTGTTTCTTGGAAGATTATCCTGCCAGTTTTTCTGACAGGAGTCTTGCTGTTGGGAGGATTTCTCTTTATCTTTATTTCCGATGGCGGTCGTGCTTTTCTGCATAATCTAGGCATGCCAACCTACCAAATCAATCGAATTTTGGCTTGGCTTCATCCTTTTGACTACGCTCAGACGACCACCTTTCAGCAAGCACAGGGACAAATCTCTGTCGGAAGCGGCGGTCTGACTGGTCAAGGCTTTAATGTTTCTAATCTCTTGGTTCCTGTTCGGGAAAGCGATATGATTTTTACCGTCATTGCAGAAGATTTTGGCTTTTTGGGCTCGACCATGGTTATCATGCTCTATTTACTGCTGATTTACCGCATGCTCAAGATTACGATTAAATCTAACAATCAGTTTTATACTTATATCTCAACTGGCTTTATCATGATGCTGCTCTTCCATATCTTTGAAAATATCGGAGCGGTGACAGGAATTCTGCCTCTGACAGGGATTCCGCTGCCCTTTATCTCACAGGGTGGCTCTTCTATCATCAGTAATCTTATCGGTGTTGGTCTCCTACTGTCCGTCTCCTATCAGAACAGCCTGACGGATGAAAAGAAGGAGCGAATTCCTGCTGTTCGAAAAAAAGTCGTACTGAAGAAATTAAAATAAACATAAAGTAAGTTTTTGACTCACAAATCAGATGCGATTTTGTGATTGGCTCATCTCAGAAAGGATATTTTCATGAAAAAAGCAGCTTTACTCTTAGCTCCCGGTTTTGAAGAAATAGAGGCCCTGACAGTTGTGGATGTCTTGCGCCGTGCAGGTCTTGTCTGCCATATGATTGGTTTTGATGAATCAGTGACTGGCTCTCACGCCATCACTGTTCAGGCGGATCAGGTCTGGAAGGGCAGACTGGATGACTACGATATGGTCATCTTGCCAGGGGGAATGCCAGGATCGGCCAATCTTTGTGATGATGACAGTCTGATGCAGCTTTTGCAGGATTTTCAGCAGGAGGATAAATTCATCGCTGCCATTTGTGCCGCTCCCATTGCTCTTGACCGCGCAGGTATCTTGACTAGTAAGTATTTCACTTGCTATGATGGTGCTCGAGACAATATTAAAAATGGAACTTACCGGAAAGAAACAGTTCTTGTTGATGGGAAGTTGATTACTAGTCGTGGTCCATCAACTGCCTTGGCTTTTGCCTATGAGCTGGTTCGTCAGCTGGGCGGAGACGCTGACCAGTTGGCTGATGCTATGCTTTATACAGATGTATTTGGAAATTAAAAATATGCTGGGATTCATAATGTTTCCCAGCTTTTTTGAAGTATAATTTACATTTGCGCTCCTCTATATGGAACGGGTTCAGAGATGTTGGAATGGACGAAATTAGCAGCCATTTTTAAATTTTAGATTCTTTGAGATATTTTGTTTAGAAAAAGGGTTGAAAAAGTCGGAAAAGTGCAGGATTCGGGCAAATATTAGCCCCTTTTTCATGAAAATTATGGTATAATGAAAGGTATGAATTATCAAGATTACATCTGGGATTTAGGTGGAACACTCTTGGATAATTATGAAACTTCGACGGCAGCTTTTGTTCAGACTTTGAAAGAATACGGTCTGCAAGCTGGTCACGACGAAGTTTATAAGGCCCTCAAGGTGTCTACAGACTATGCTGTCCAGCAGTTTGCTTCCCAAGAAAAAGACTTTTTAAAGTTTTATAAGGCCAATGAAGCAGAAGAATTGACTCATCCTGTCTTATTTGATGGCGCGGCAGACTTGCTTAGGCGGATTGTGGCCAAGGGCGGTCGGAACTTTCTGGTCTCCCACCGGGACAACCAAGTGCTGGAAATCTTGGAGAAAACTGCCATTGCATCAGCATTTACAGAAGTGGTGACATCGGCGAATGGCTTTCCAAGGAAACCTTCACCAGACTCCATGCTCTATCTAAAAGACAAGTATCAGATTTCCTCTGGCTTGGTTATTGGTGACCGTCCTCTGGATATTGAAGCAGGTCAGGCAGCTGGCTTTGATACCTATCTCTTTGATAATATGCAGCATCTTGAAGAATTTATAGATATTGATTAGAAAAGGAACACTATGACAGAAGAAAAGCAACAAGATATACAGGCCCAAGAATATGATGCCAGTCAGATTCAGGTCTTAGAAGGCCTAGAAGCCGTTCGTATGCGTCCGGGGATGTATATCGGTTCGACCTCCAAGGAAGGTCTTCACCATTTAGTATGGGAAATTGTTGACAACTCAATTGATGAGGCGTTGGCTGGTTTTGCCAGTCACATTCAGGTCTTTATCGAAAAAGACAATTCCATTACAGTAGTAGATAACGGTCGGGGAATTCCCGTTGATATTCAAGAGAAAACAGGCCGTCCGGCCGTGGAAACCGTCTTTACTGTGCTCCATGCCGGAGGAAAATTCGGCGGTGGCGGATACAAGGTATCGGGAGGTCTGCACGGTGTGGGTTCTTCCGTTGTAAATGCCCTATCCACTCAGCTGGATGTCCGTGTTTATAAGAACGGTCAGATTCATTACCAAGAATATCGTCGTGGTCATGTAGTCGCTGATTTAGAAATCATTGGCGAGACAGACCGTACAGGTACGACAGTTCATTTCACACCGGATCCAGAGATTTTCACTGAAACAGTAGAATTTGACTTTGAAAAGCTCAATAAGCGGGTACAAGAACTGGCCTTCCTCAATCGTGGTCTCAGAATTTCTATCACTGATAAGCGAGATGGAATGGAGCAGGTCAAGGATTACCACTATGAGGGTGGGATTGCCAGCTATGTCCAATACATCAATGAAAACAAGGATGTAATCTTTGAAACGCCGATTTATACTGACGGCGAAATGGACGACATTACGGTTGAAGTAGCTATGCAGTATACGACTGGCTACCATGAGACAGTCATGAGCTTTGCCAATAACATCCACACCCACGAGGGTGGAACGCATGAGCAAGGTTTCCGGACAGCTCTGACACGGGTTATCAATGACTATGCCAAGAAAAATAAACTTCTCAAAGAAAATGAAGATAATCTGACTGGGGAAGATGTACGTGAGGGACTGACAGCGGTCATCTCTGTCAAGCACCCTAACCCTCAGTTTGAAGGTCAGACCAAGACCAAGCTGGGCAATAGTGAAGTGGTCAAGATTACTAATCGACTTTTTAGCGAAGCTTTCTCTGATTTCCTTTTGGAAAATCCTGCGGTGGCTCGAAAAATCGTTGAAAAAGGAATTTTGGCTTCTAAGGCCCGAATTGCTGCCAAGCGAGCTCGGGAAGTAACTCGCAAGAAGTCTGGTTTGGAAATTTCTAATCTGCCAGGTAAATTGGCCGACTGCTCATCTAACGACCCACAGGAAACTGAACTCTTCATCGTTGAGGGGGATTCAGCGGGTGGTTCAGCTAAGTCCGGTCGTAACCGTGAATTTCAGGCTATTCTGCCAATTCGTGGTAAGATTCTCAACGTTGAAAAAGCCAGCATGGACAAGATATTGGCCAATGAAGAAATCCGCAGTCTCTTTACTGCTATGGGGACTGGCTTTGGAGCTGACTTTGATGTCAGCAAGGCTCGCTACCAAAAATTAGTCATCATGACCGATGCCGACGTAGATGGAGCCCACATTCGGACCCTGCTCTTGACTTTGATTTACCGCTATATGAAGCCAGTTCTGGAAGCTGGATTTGTCTACATCGCTCAGCCTCCAATTTATGGTGTTAAGGTCGGAAGTGAAGTCAAAGAATATATCCAGCCAGGTGCTAATCAGGAAGAAGAGCTTCAGGCTGCTTTGGCTCGCTACAGTGAAGGTCGCTCCAAGCCAACCATTCAACGCTATAAAGGTCTCGGAGAGATGGATGACCATCAGCTGTGGGAGACAACTATGAATCCTGAACATCGCTTGATGGCGCAGGTTTCAGTGGATGATGCAGCGGAAGCTGACAAGATTTTTGACATGCTGATGGGGGATCGAGTTGAACCTCGTCGTGAATTTATCGAAGAAAATGCTGTATACAGTACGCTCGACGTCTAAAAAAATCAGAAAAATCAACCATTATGGGCAAAAATATGATATAATCATTATGTTTGCTTTATAGTAACAATGTGAAGGAGTTCTATATGTCTATTGGACTAGTTATTCTCGTTGCTGTGGTAGCTCTGCTTTTGGTTGTCGGCTATGGTACTGCAGTTCTGATGAGAAAGAGAAATGAAGCTTTACTTCAAAATTTGGAGGAGAGAAAAGAAGCACTCTATAATCTCCCTGTAAATGATGAAGTTGAAGAAGTAAAAAATATGCATTTGATTGGGCAGAGTCAGGTAGCCTTCCGTGAGTGGAATCAAAAATGGGTAGACTTGTCCTTAAATTCATTTGCTGATATCGAAAATAATCTATTTGAAGCAGAAGGTTACAATAATTCTTTCCGTTTCATAAAAGCCAAGCATGCCATCGGCAATATTGAGAGTCAGATTGATTTGATTGACGAAGATATCAAGATGATTCGTGCTGCCTTGGAAGATCTTAAAGAGCAAGAGTCTAAAAACAGCGGTCGTGTGCTCCATGCCTTGGATTTGTTTGAAAAACTGCAAACCCAGGTGGCGGAGAATGCAGACTCGTATGGGCAAGCCCTAGCTGAGATTGAAAAACAGCTGGAAAATATTCAGTCAGAGTTTTCTCAGTTTGTGACCCTTAATTCTTCAGGTGACCCGGTTGAGGCGGCTGAAATCTTGGATAAGGCAGAGGATCATATTCTTGCTCTGACACATATCGTTGAGAAAGTTCCTGCCATTGTCGAAGAGTTGACTGTGAAATTGCCAGATCAGTTGGAAGACTTAGAATCTGGTCACCGTAAGCTCTTGGAATCTGGTTATCACTTTATCGAAACAGATATAGAGTCACGCTTCCAGCAGCTACATGCAAGCCTCAAACGCAACGAAACCAACATTTCAGCCTTAGAGCTGGATAATGCTGAGTATGAAAATGAGCAGGCGCAAGAAGAGATTAACGCTCTCTATGAAATTTTTACGCGGGAAATTGAAGCTCACAAAGTAGTGGAGAAGTTGATTAAAAACTTGCCTAGCTATCTGGCTCATACAAAGGAAAACAACCAGCAACTCCAAAAAGAGATAGAACGTTTGTCTCAAACTTTCCTTCTCTCTGATACAGAAACTTCTCATGTCAAGGAGTTGCAGGCTGAGCTTTCTGCTCAGGAAGATGTGGTTCTTAGCGCGGTAGAAGATTCTTCTGAAACCAAGCAAGCTTATTCAGTGGTTCAGGAAGAGTTGGAAGCTATCCAGGAGCGTTTGAAAGAAATCGAAGATGAGCAGATTTCTCTTGGTGAAGCACTGGCAGAGATTGAAAAAGATGATGCCAACGCTCGCCAGAAAGTCAATATCTATGCTAACAAATTGCATACCATTAAGAGATATATGGAAAAACGCAATTTGCCAGGTATTCCAGACTCTTTCTTAGAAATTTTCTTCTCAACCAGCAACAATATTGAAGAGTTGGTGAAGGAATTGGAAGCTACACGAGTCAATATCGAATCAGTTAACCGTTGGCTGGAAATTCTAGGAAATGATATGGAGCAATTGGAAGAAGAAACCTATCGTATCGTCCAAGATGCTACCTTGACTGAGCAGCTGCTGCAGTATTCAAACCGCTATCGTTCCTTTGACGATAATGTACAAGCAGCCTTCAACAAGTCCTTGTATGTCTTTGAACATGACTACGACTACGCTCAATCCTTGGAAATCATTTCAAAAGCTTTGGATCTTGTCGAGCCAGGTGTGACCGAGCGCTTTGTGACATCCTACGAAAAAACACGCGAGAATATTCGTTTTTAAAAAAAGTTCCTGAGGGAACTTTTTTCTTTTACAAAGAGAAAGCTAGAGAACAGTCAGTAACAAGGATTCTGGGACTTCAATTTTCCCCAGCTTGTTTTGAAATAGAATTTCCTGTATAATACAAAAAAATAGAAAGAATGAGGTCGGACAATGAAAACAGTCAAAGGCTTGTTAGTCATGGATGTAGACAGTACCTTAATCATGGAAGAAGGGATCGACCTGCTAGGTGAGGAAGCGGGTGTAGGAGCTCAGGTTGCGGCTATTACCGAGCGTGCCATGCGAGGAGAGTTGGACTTTGAAGCTGCCTTACGTGAGCGGGTTGCCCTTTTAACAGGCCTGCCGGAGGATATTTTTGCTCGAATTGCAGAAAGAATCCACTTCACGCCAGGAGCCAAGGAATTGGTCGATGAGCTGCATAAACGAGGTTATAAAGTAGGCTTGGTGTCAGGTGGTTTTCATGAGACGGTGGACAGACTGGCTGAGCAGCTTGGAATTGACTATGTCAAGGCAAATCGTTTGGAAATCCAGCAGGGCTTTTTAACAGGCCAAGTCTTAGGAGAGATTGTCACTAAGGACACAAAGCTTGCCATGCTAAAAGCATGGGCAGCTGAAAACAAGTTGGAATTAAATCAAACAATCGCTATGGGAGATGGCGCCAATGATCTGCCTATGATTCAAGCGGCAGGGATAGGAATTGCCTTTATGGCCAAGTCAATCGTGCGAGAGCAGGCTCCATATCAGATTGAGGAATGCAATCTCTATCGGGTCATTGATTTTTTAGACAATAGAAAATAGTAGGAGAGAAGCATGCATATTCTAATTGCACCGGATTCTTTCAAGGAAAGTTTGTCAGCTGCTCAGGTTGCTCAAGCTCTGCAGACGGGCTTTTCTCAGGCCTTGCCAGATGCTAGCTTTGACCTGCTGCCAGTCGGTGACGGGGGCGAGGGGACAATGGCTGCGCTGACAGTAGCCTTGGGCTGGGCTGAATTTCATCATACTGTGACCGGACCCTTTGGCCATCCGGTAAAAATGCCTTATGCTAGAAACGGTCAGCAAGCGCTTTTTGAAATGGCTGATTTGGTCGGACTTGCGTCTATTCCTCAGGAAAAACGAAATCCCTTGGCCATAGAGACCAAAGGATTGGGAGAATTGATTTTGCACCTGGCTGAAGACGGTGTCAGAAAGATTTTAGTTGGTGTTGGAGGTTCGGCCAGCAATGACGGTGGGATTGGATTAGCTGCCGGTCTGGGCTATGAATTTTTCGATGTGGACAATCATAGACTACGCCCAATTGGCTCGTCTTTGGGAAAGGTCGCTCGAATATCAGCAGAGCAGGTTCCTGCTTTCTTGAAAGAAGTTGAGATTGAGATTTTGACTGACGTTGACAATCCTCTTTGTGGAGCGCACGGTGCGACAACTGTTTTCGGAGGACAGAAAGGTCTGTCTCCTCTCCTATTTTCTCAAGTAGACCAAGCCATGGCAAGCTTCTATCAGTTGGTTGATCCTCAGGTGATTGATATGGATGGAGCTGGGGCTGGAGGCGGAATGGCAGCAGGACTGGTTGCTTTCGCCGGAGGAAAAATCGTTTCGGGTATTGAAACCTGTCTAGATTTACTGAATTTTGATGAAAGAGTTAAAAAAGCGGACTTGGTCGTAGTTGGTGAAGGGCGGATGGACCGTCAGTCTTTGGCGGGCAAGGCACCAGTAGGGGTGGCAAGGCGAACACCAGAAGGCATCCCTGTACTAGCGATTTGCGGTAGCCTGGCTGATGATTTACCGGATTTCCCAGTTGAGAATATCCAGGCAGCTTTTCCGATTATTGCGCGAGCAGATAGTTTGGATAGGATTCTAGAGCAAGCGGAGCAAAATTTGATTCGCACAGCAAGAAATATTGGGCATCTACTAAAAATGAAAAAAGGCGGTTAGTCCGCTTTTTTTAGTAGATATTCAATTTCTTTGACAATCATGCCCTTTTCAAAGAAGAAGATGTCACAAGACAGGTTACCAAAGTCATTTTCTAAAATGGTCACAATCCGATTCTGGTCGGGACTAAGCTGATAATAAGTGCAACGAAACTGGACGGGGTTCTTATGATAGACTTTTTGAATTTTAGTCAGGTAGTCCGCTTTACCTTTGATGATTTCGATTGTGTTATCCTGTAATTCCCAGCTAACATGATCAGAAAGAAAGGTCTGATAGGTTTGCCAATCACGCTGATTTTCTGCTTCAAAGAAGGCAAAAAGTTTTTCTAAATTTGTCATCCTATCCAAACCATTTTTTCCATAGGGAGCGCTTTTCTTTTACTGGTTTTTCTGCTGGCTGAAGGAGACTAGCAAACTGTTGGCTCATGTCCTTGTCATCTACTTGGACCAGATGGTCGCTATGGACAATCAGGCCAAAAGGAGAAGACTGGTAATCGTCTGAGACGATAGTAGCCTCGCAGCCTAGCTCCTTAGCAGTTTTTAGATAAAAGATTTGATTGCCAGACTCGACTTCTGGGGAAATTTTGACAATTACTGGTTGGCAGTTTTTCATGATGCTGCTGAGCATTTCTTTGAAATGATTTCGAATGAAAGAGTCGTTGGCTTGCTCAATGGAGCAAGAAGCCAGCACTCGCTCCTCAAAAGTCCCTAAAAACCTACGCTGTTCATCAGGGTTGAGCTTGACTCCGCCCTGAGCTTTTTCCATGATTACTTTATTAATATCAGTCATAATAAAATTGTACCATAAAAGGAGAAATTCTAAAAGGTCGAATCTTCTTTCTGATTTGCCGGAAAAACATTTATATAGTAAATTTGGAATCGTTTTCTTGTGCAAAATTTCTCAAATTTGCTTAGATTATCTATTTTTCCTTGAAAAAAAAGCGTTTTTGAGGTATCATAGACTAGTAAATAATTTTAAATAATAAGGAGAGTAAGAAATGTCAATTATTACTGATGTTTACGCTCGCGAAGTCCTAGACTCACGCGGTAACCCAACACTTGAAGTAGAAGTTTACACTGAATCAGGTGCTTTCGGACGTGGTATGGTTCCATCAGGAGCTTCTACTGGTGAACACGAAGCAGTTGAACTTCGCGACGGTGACAAATCTCGTTACGGTGGTCTTGGTACACAAAAAGCTGTTGACAACGTAAACAACATCATTGCTGAAGCTATCATCGGCTACGATGTACGTGACCAACAAGCTATCGACCGTGCTATGATCGCTCTTGACGGTACTCCTAACAAAGGTAAATTGGGTGCAAACGCAATCCTTGGTGTGTCTATCGCTGTAGCTCGTGCTGCTGCTGACTACCTTGAAATCCCACTTTACAGCTACCTTGGTGGATTCAACACTAAAGTTCTTCCAACTCCAATGATGAACATCATCAACGGTGGTTCTCACTCTGACGCTCCAATCGCTTTCCAAGAGTTCATGATCTTGCCAGTTGGTGCGCCAACATTTAAAGAAGCTCTTCGTTACGGTGCTGAAATCTTCCACGCTCTTAAGAAAATCCTTAAATCACGTGGTTTGGAAACTGCCGTAGGTGACGAAGGTGGATTCGCTCCTCGTTTCGAAGGAACTGAAGACGGTGTTGAAACTATCCTTGCTGCGATTGAAGCTGCTGGATATGTTCCTGGTAAAGACGTATTTATCGGATTTGACTGTGCTTCATCAGAATTCTACGATAAAGAACGTAAAGTTTACGACTACACTAAATTTGAAGGTGAAGGCGCTGCTGTTCGTACATCTGCAGAACAAATCGACTACCTTGAAGAATTGGTTAACAAATACCCAATCATCACTATCGAAGATGGTATGGATGAAAACGACTGGGATGGTTGGAAAGCTCTTACTGAACGTCTTGGTAAGAAAGTACAACTTGTTGGTGACGACTTCTTCGTAACAAACACTGACTACCTTGCACGTGGTATCCAAGAAGGTGCTGCTAACTCAATCCTTATCAAAGTTAACCAAATCGGTACTCTTACTGAAACTTTCGACGCTATCGAAATGGCTAAAGAAGCTGGTTACACTGCCGTTGTATCACACCGTTCAGGTGAAACTGAAGATTCAACAATCGCTGACATCGCAGTTGCAACTAACGCAGGTCAAATCAAGACTGGTTCACTTTCACGTACAGACCGTATTGCTAAATACAACCAATTGCTTCGTATCGAAGATCAACTTGGTGAAGTTGCTCAATACAAAGGTCTTCAAGCTTTCTATAACTTGAAAAAATAATCTAACAAGATATAAGAGGAGCTAGGACTTAGTCCTAGCTTTTTTGGGGTAGAAAGATGAAACAATGGATATTTTTTGATTTAGGGTCAACCCTAATTGATGAAAGGGAGACCTATCATCTTTTCCTAGAGCATTGCTTAGAAGTTCTGTGTGAGACTGGGCATACTTTATCTCTTGAGGAATTTGAGGCTAAAATGATAGCTTTTGCTAAGGAAAATAAAGATCCTGTTAAGAAGTCATGGACTTTCTTTGCACCGAGTGCTCTTTCACGTCACAAATGGGATCATACAACAGATATTCTCTTTCAAGATGTAGCAACTGTTTTGGGAGAATTGAGTAAATCTTATCGCCTTGGAATCATTGCCAATCAGCAAGAAAATCTAGCAGAGCGTTTAGAACGATTTGAACTAGGCTCTTATTTTGGAGTAGTTGTAGGTTCTGCTGATGTTGGATTCAGTAAACCTGATCTAGCTATTTTTGAATACGCTTTGGAAAAAGCAGGTATTTCTCCACAGGAAGCTATTTACGTTGGAGATCGTATTGACAATGATATGATTCCTGCTAAAAAGCTACGAATGACAACAATCTGGATTCGACAAGGTTTAGGAAAACATAATCAAGAGAACCCTGCGTTTCCTTGTGACTACATGGTTGAAAAAGTAAGTGATTTACTGAGGATTTTATAGCTTTCTTGTATAAAAATCAGTCTTTTATGGTATACTAGCAAAGTGGAAGGAGGAGCACAATGGAAGAATTATTAAATCAGGTCTTACTATCACAGGATAGGGAAGTTTTTAATCAGATATTTGACGATTACTATCCCATTGATATTGCTCTTTCTTTGGAAGCCTTGGAGGATGAGGAAGGGAATCTTCTTAAAACCTTTACGGAAATGGCTAGTGATGATCAATTGGTAGAGATTTTAAAAGAAGCCGAGCCGGAGTTACAACGACAGATTATCCAATCGATTTCTTTCAAACGTACCAGCACTCTTTTTTATCTTATGCCAGATGATGATGTGGTAGATATTTTGGGTTACTTGAGTGTGGACTTGCGTAAGCAATACTTAAGTATGATGAAAAATGCCAGTCAAGAGAATTTGAAAGCTATGTTGGCTTACGATCCTCAGACAGCTGGTGGTCTGATGACGAAAGAATTCATCACCTTAAAAGAAAATCTAACTGTCTCCGCGACTCTCAATAAATTGAGGGAAATTTCGCCCAATACGGAAGTTATTGATACCTTATTTATTAGAGATGCTCATCATTCGCTGGTTGGCTGGATTGATATCCGTGATTTGTTTATTCATGATGCGGAAATGAAACTCAGCGAATTTATGAACACTCAGTTAGTGACTGTGAAGCCAGAGGTTGACCAAGAGGAAGTGGCACAGCTTTCTGCCAAATATAATTTATCTGTCGTACCGGTCGTCAATCATCGGCAGGTATTGCTAGGAATCATCACAATTGACGATATCGTCGATGTTTTGCAGGAAGAGTATCAAGAAGATATCTTGCGGATGGGTGGTGTACAAGAAAGTGAAGAAATTGGTGGGCCTTTCGTCGAATCACTCAAGAAACGCTTGCCTTGGTTGATGATTAACCTAGTGACAGCCTTTCTAGCTTCTGCGACGGTTGCGCTCTTTGATGATACGATTTCAAAAGTTGTAGCATTAGCAGCGATTAGTCCTATTATCACGGGAATGGGCGGAAATTCTGCCTCTCAGACACTTGCTTTGGTTATCCAGGGGATTGCCTTGGGGAAACTAGATTTGAAAGAAGATCGGAATTTAGTACTCAAAGAAATCGTGCTAGCTTTGGTTAATGGTTTCTTTACAGGCTTGATTGCAGCGATTGTCATGTTTGTCTTCTATCAAAATTTCTATCTGTCTGTTATTGTGGTATTGGCTATGATGATCAATCTAGCATGTGGTGCTCTATTTGGTTACTTTGTACCACTGATTATCAAGACACTGCATCAGGATCCAGCTCTAGCCTCAACCATTTTCATTACCACGGCAACAGATGTGTTAGGTTATCTAGCTTTTCTAGGCTTAGCACAAATTTTCTTATCATTGATTATATAAAAAATGATACACAAAAAACGCTTGATTTTTCAAGCGTTTTTGTTTTCTTAGTTGTCGAACAAACCTTTAACTTTATCAATAGCACCGCTGGCCATTTCATTTCCAGCTACTAATTTTTTAGCTTGATCAAGGTATTCACCGAGTTTGTCTTTGTTTTCTTCGATAAACTTTTTAGCGCCATCAAAGTCTTTCTTTTCAATCATTTCTTTTACTTGGTTAAATAAATCTACTGGATTCATAGTTGTTGCTCTTTGGTATTTTTTTATACTATTTAATCAAATTTCTAATAGAAAGACAAGGATTCTGCTTATTTAAAGGTCACACAAACAGCTTCGGGAACGTAGAAATCATGGGAGATTTCTGTTAATTTTCCATTCTCTGCATCGCGTTTGAAAATAGTTGCATTATCAGAGTCTTGATGGACAGCGATGATATGGTTTTGATCCGGTGTGATGTTGAAATCTCGTGGATTTTGACCATTGGTAGGTACAATCTGGATTAACTCCAAGCTGCCGTCAGCTAAGATTTTGTAAACGGCAAGAGAGTCATGACCACGGTTGGAACCGTAGAGGAACTTGCCATCAGCAGACAGACGGATAGCAGCAGTTCCATTGGCTCCTTCAAAGTCCTCTGGCAAGGTGGAGACAGTTTGCAAGTGTTCAAAATGGCCGACTCCATCGTAAATTAGGACTTCAATAGTAGAATTAAGCTCACAGATCAAATATGCGATTTTATAATGATGGTGGAAAACGATATGGCGGGCACCAGCTCCAGTGGCACACTTGTAGGTATCCAGAGAAGTAATCTTTCCGTCTTCAGCAACATCATAAGTGGTTACTTCATCAGTTCCCAAGTCGCAGGTGATCAGGTATTGATCTGGTGTAAGGTCAGCATAGTGGACGTGGGCTGAAGCTTGGTTGGCATGCGGTCCTTGACCTTGATGGATAGCTGAGTCAGCCAGTTCCAGTCTGCTATCAGCCAGTCGTCTGTAGACCAAGACTTGCCCCTTATGATAATTGGCACCGTAAACCAAGTCACGCTCTTCGTCTACTGCGACATAGCAGAGCGGAGCCCCTTCTTCAACGACATGGTTGAGGAGCTGACCGGCCTGGTCAAAGGCTGCAATACCTCCCTGTCCGTCCTTTGCTCCGACAGAATAGAGATGTTCAGCCTTATCAAAGGCTAGGTAGGTTGGACTAGGCTCTTCAGCAAGCAAGGTCAAGTTTTCTAAAGTTCCTTTCTTAGAATTAAAATCTGCTTTGTAAATTCCCTTGGAATCTCTGCGAGTATAGGTTCCAAAGTAAACCGTTTGTGTCATGATATTACCTCGTATATATTTAGATTGCTTGCTACTATTATATCATAAAAGCAGAAGATAGGGCTTAGAGCGGAAGATTTGCCTGATTTTCAAAAGAATAGTATTGGTTTTGAAAAAATAGATAAAAAACAGATAGTGGGTAGGAAGGGGATAGATGGCTTTGTTAGAATAGAATTGTTCAAAAAAACAATTACTGTCAGGAAGAAACAAACTTCCTGCTTGATAAACAAAGGAGAAATCAAATGAACGTTAAAAAAATTGCTATGCTCGTTGCTCTTATCGGAATGTCAGGATTCTTTTTAGCCGCATGCGGAAATAAAGAAGCAGATAACTCAGAAATTAAGGACGGGAAACAAGTGGACTTCCAGAAGGATGCTGTTGATAAGAAGACCAAGACAGTCGATGGCAAAGAAGTGACAGAATACACAATGCCTGATGGAAATGTTATCCAAATCCCAGCAGATGGTGAAGAAATTCCAGAAGATGGATCAGGATCTAGCTCAGAAGCTGAATAAAGGTTAAAACATGTAGGTTGGAGGCAATATGTTTCGAAGAAAAAAAATGAATCGTAAGACCATTCTATTGGGCAGCACGGTCATTCTTGCTTGTGCTGGACTGGGAGGCTATCTGTATTTTAGACAGATCAATCAACAACAGGCCATGAAAATGGTAGATAAGACGATTGATTCGCTGACGGTCCAAGAAGCTGTCAATAACAGTAAAAAAACAAGCCTGGTTTTATCTGGGGAAGTAGTTGCCAACAATAGCAGTAAGGTCAAGATTGACCCTTCTAAGGGGGAAGTCAAGGAAGTATTTGTCAAAAATGGCGATACTGTTACACAAGGGCAGCCGCTCTTTTCCTATGCGACAGAGCAGCAATTGACAGCCCAGTCGGCTCAATATGATGCTCAGTCCAAGGCTAATGGCATTACAGCGGCTCAAAACAGCGCTGCGATTAAATGGGAAACTTATAATCGCAAGTTGGCCAGTCTCAATGCTCTCAAAGACAAATACAATTCCAGTCAGGATGAGTCATTGCTGGAGCAGATTAAGTCTGCTGAAGACGAGCTGGCTCAGGCGCTGAGCGATGCCAAGACTGCGGATAATGAAGTAACAACAGCTCAGATTGAGGCTGAAAAGGCTCAGGTGACAGCTCAGACAGAATCAGATCGAATGAAGTATGATACTGTGACTGCCGATACAGCAGGAACGATTACCGCTATGAATGAAGATTTGCCCAATCAGTCCAAGGCCAAAAAGGAAGAAGAAAACTTTATTGAGATTATGGACAAGTCTAAAACTCTGGTCAAAGGGACTGTCAGTGAATTTGACCGTGAGAAGCTGAGTGTTGGCCAGAAAGTGGAAGTGGTGGATCGCAAGGATCCTAAGAAACGCTGGAGTGGTACAGTAACTCAGGTCGGCAGCCTGACAGCAGAAAATACTTCCAATAATAATGGTGGGAATAAGCAACAGGAAAATCCCAACCAAGGTAAGTATCCTTATACTGTTGAGCTGGATCAAGGTGGTGAAATGCCACTGGTGGGCTCCCATTCCTATGTCAACATCGTGGAGAATGCTCCCGAGGCAGGAAAGGTAGTTGTCAATAAGGCCTATACTTTCAGTAAAAATGGCAAGACCTATGTCTGGAAGGTAGAGGGCAAGACTCTGAAAATGCAGGAAGTCAAGACCAAGAAAGTTTCTGACCGTTTGGTGGAGATTACAGAAGGTTTGACTATGCAAGATACCATTTCGACCCCAAGAGCAGGTATGGAAGAAGGGATGGAGGTAGGACAGCATGTTAAAGCTTAAGGATATCCACAAATCTTATCAACAGGGCAGTCAGGAATTTCCAATTTTGAAAGGAATTGATCTGCATGTGAAAGAGGGGGATTTTCTGGCTATCATGGGACCGTCTGGTTCTGGTAAGTCAACACTGATGAACATTATCGGCTGTCTTGATAAGGCAAGTTCGGGGACTTATCATATTGAAGGGACCGATGTGTCTGAGCTGTCTGACAATCAGCTGTCCGATTTGCGCAATCAGAAGATTGGCTTTGTTTTTCAAAATTTTAACCTTATGCCCAAGCTGACGGCCTGTCAAAATGTGGAACTGCCTCTGACTTACATGAAAATTCCTAAAAAAGAGAGACGGGAGCGGGCACTGGAAATGCTGCGATTGGTCGGGCTGGAAGAAAGAAGTGATTTCAAGCCTATGGAGCTGTCCGGTGGTCAGAAACAGCGGGTAGCCATTGCACGAGCCTTGGTAACCAACCCTAGCTTCATCCTTGGGGACGAACCAACGGGGGCCCTGGATACCAAGACCAGTGTGCAGATTATGGATCTTTTCAAGCAGTTTAATGATGAGGGTAAGACCATTGTCATCATTACCCATGAGCCGGAAGTAGCTCAACTCTGCAAGCAGACGGTTATCCTGCGGGACGGTAATATAGAGAGCAAAGCGATAGGATAGAAAGGAAGCTGTATGGAAGATATTTTTGTAGCTCTGAATTCAATCTTGTCGCATAAAATGCGCTCTATGCTGACCATGTTGGGGATTATCATCGGGATAGGCGCTATCATTGCTATTTTTTCTATCATTGAGGGAAATACGGAAAATACCAAGCGTCAGCTCATCGGCGGCAACAATAACACAATCAAGGTCGTCTATGACAAGAAAAGCTCCATCGATCCAACCATTCCAGAGAAATCTCAAGCTCAGAAACCTTCTTATATTCCCTTTATGGGAGAGGATGTGCTGAGTAAGATTAAGGAAATCTCTGGGGTAAAGAATGCTCTGCTGACCTATGGTACAGATGAGAAGATTTACTACCTGAGCCAAAAGTCGTCTGGGAAGATTCAGGCAGTTTCGCAGACAGCCGCTGACATCAAGCAGCAACGTCTGCTGGAAGGTGAAGGATTTGACTCAGAAGCCTTTAAAAATCAAGAGCAGGTGACCTATCTGGAAAAGTCGCTTTATGATAGTCTTTTTCCAAAGGGTGATGGTATCGGCAAATATGTTGAAGTCTTGGGCAATCCCTTTAAGGTCATTGGCGTGTTTGAGTCGACTGAGCAGAGTGGTTTAACAGCTGGTGCGGAAAAGGTGGCCTATATTCCCTTGCAGCAGTGGCATCGGATTTTTGATACCATTAATGTCAGTCCAGAAGTGACTGTCCAAACCCACAAGGCTGATGATTTGAAGAAGGTGGCCAAGAAGGTCAGTGATTATCTCAATCAGCAAATGCCACCGTCGGACTATATGTTTGGTGTGCTCAACCTGCAGGAATTTGAACGGCAACTGGACAATCTCAACAAGTCTAACTTCGTCTTGCTAGCAGGTATTGCCAGCATCTCTCTCCTAGTCGGTGGTATCGGTGTTATGAATATCATGCTGGTATCAGTGACAGAACGGACTCGTGAAATCGGGATTAAAAAGGCTCTGGGAGCTAGACGGAAGATCATTCTCAAGCAGTTCCTGATTGAGGCAGTTATCCTAACTCTGATGGGAGGAATTATTGGCGTGGTGGCTGGTATTGCCTCTGGCTTTGCCATCACTCAGTCTCTGGCTTATCCGTATATTCTATCCCTCTTTTCTGTCTTTGTAAGTTTGATCTTTTGTTGTATAATAGGAGTAGTATTTGGGCTCCTGCCAGCTGTGAAAGCATCCAAGCTGGATCCAATTGAGGCCCTGCGATTTGAATAGGTAAAGGAGAAAAATCTAAGTATGCACAAGATTCTAGTGGTGGAAGATGATACGACGATTAATCAAGTGATTTGCGAGTTTTTAAAGGAAAGTCAGTATGAGGTAAGGCCAGTATTTGATGGTGGCGATGCTTTGCAGGCTTTTGAAGAAGAACCCTTTGATCTGGTCATCTTAGATATGATGCTGCCGACCAAGAGCGGTCTGGAAGTACTGAAGGAAATCCGCAAGACTTCTCAGATTCCGGTCATGATCTTGACAGCACTTGATGACGAGTATACCCAGCTGGTCAGCTTTAACCATCTCATCAGTGATTATGTAACTAAGCCTTTTTCACCGCTAATCTTGGTCAAACGGATTGAGAATATTCTGCGCAGAAATACTGTTGCTTCAGAGATTGCTGTTGGAGATTTGACGGTTTCGATTGATGACTGCACGGTTTACTGGCAGGGCGAAAAGATGCCTCTGACCAAGAAAGAATATGAAATCTTGCAAGCTCTGGCTAAGAGGAAGGGCCACTTGGTGACCCGTGATCAGCTCATGAATACCATTTGGGGTTACAGTGAGCTGGATAGCCGGGTACTGGATAATCATATCAAGAACATCCGTAAAAAGATTCCGGGTGTGCCGCTGAAAACCATTACGGGTATGGGCTACCAGCTTGGAGGAGAAGACAAGTGAAAATTGTCAAAAAGAACTTTCTCTTGACCTCGTCCATCATTTTCGTGGTGGTGACTATCGTTCTAGCCAGTCTTTACTTTGCCATGCCGGTATATTATCAGCAGGTTAAGAGTGGAGAAGCTAAGAGAGAATTTGACCAAGTTTCCAAGCAAGTCAAGGGAAAGTCCAGTCAGGAAATCGGCGAGCTCTTGAGTGATTATAGTAAAAAGAGCAATCTGATTTGGTTTACCTTGCTGGCGAAAGACAATACGATTCTCTATCCCTCACTCGATGCTGGTGATGAAAGTTCTCTGCAGCTGACCATCGTTCCAACGATTGCCAACAGCGACTATGAGAGCAAGAGTTTATCAGAAAGTTTTCGAACTTCAGATGGTAAAGAAGTTGTCCTGAGAGGCGAATATTCCTTACAGCCTGTTTCTGATGCTAGTCGGATTTTGCTCAATCTCTATCCATTTGTCTTGCTTGTGTCTCTGAGTCTAGGTGGTCTGGCTGCCTATCTCTATAGCCGGACTTCCAGTCAGCGGATCAAAGCCATCTCTAAGAGCACCCGTCAAATGACGAGTCTGGCTCCAGATGTGACCTGTCAGGTCAAGGGGCGTGATGAGATTGCTGAACTGGCCCAAGACATCAATCATCTCTATGCTAATCTACTGACCAGTATAGAGGCTCTGCGCCTAGAAAATGAAAAGGTAGCAGAAAGCGAGCGGGAAAAGGCTGAGTTTTTGCGGATGACATCGCATGAGCTTAAGACCCCCATTACCAGCATGATGGGGATGGTCGATGGCATGATCTATGGAGTAGGAGAGTTCAAGGATCGAGACAAGTACTTGCAGAAGTGCCGAGAAATTCTAGAGGAGCAGTCGGAGTTAGTCCAGTCTATCTTAGCCATTTCTAAACTGGAGATGAAGACTGAAACTGAACAGGAAGTCTTTTCACTCAAGCAGGTCTTGGAGGAAAATCTGAGCACCTATCGAGTTTTATCAGATGTCAGACACTACCATTTTCAGGTTGAGCTGGCAGAAGCGAAGGTCAAGGGGAACCGCACCTATCTGCTCAAGGCTATCAAGAATCTTCTGGACAATGCTTTTCATTATACAGTAGAAGGTGGACAGATTCTACTCAGACTGGAAGAGCGTAAGCTAGTCATTGAAAATGAAGCAGAACGAGTCTTAAACAAAGACCAAATCCAGCAGATTTTTCAGCCTTTCTACCGGCCAGACTACAGTCGCAATCGCAAGGATGGCGGAACTGGTCTGGGACTCTTTATTGTTCAGCAGATTTTGGACAAGCATGGTCTGCGATATCAGTTTGAAGCCGTTGATGGGCGGAAGATGCGCTTTAGCATTTCTCTGCCGGCTGTTGAAAAATAGCCTTGTATTCTAGCTGGCCCTGCAGAAGCTGAAGAGAGAAGTCAGATGCTGTATTTTGCGAAAAATACAAGTCTTCTGGCTCCTCTCTTTTTTTGCTTTTCTCTATAGCTGAACAGAGAATTTTTCTCTGAAAAATGTTACAATGAAATGACGAGTTAAAGGAGGAGAATATGGAGCATAAAGAAAAAGATTTTAGCCTATCCTGGTTTTTTAAATGGTTTTTAGATAACAAGGCCATTACAGTATTTCTAGTAACCCTTTTGATGGGACTGAATATTTTTATACTTAGTAAAATCAGTTTTATTTTTAGCCCAGTCATTGAATTTTTGGGAGTAATCATGCTGCCGGTTATTTTAGCTGGCCTGCTTTATTATTTGTTAAATCCCATCGTCGACTGGATGGAAAAGCACAAGATTAATCGACTGGTTGCTATTACCATTGTCTTTGTTTTAATTGCTTTTTTGATTATCTGGGGCTTGGCTGTTGCTATTCCTAGTTTGCAGCATCAGGTCATGGCCTTTGTTAGAAATGTTCCGGCTTATCTGAAGCAGGCTGACAAGTTCATAGACGATGTCGTGACTAAGTATATTTCGGCAGATTTCAAGCCGCAGATTGAGGAATACACTAGCAATCTGTCTAGCCAGATTACCGATTGGGCCAGCAATTTTTCATCGCGGGCAGTCAATTGGGCGGGTAACTTAATCAGTACAACTTCGCAGATTGTCGTGGCTATTATCATCATGCCGTTTATCCTTTTTTACCTGCTGAGAGACGGGAAAAATCTGAAAGGCTATGTGACCCAGTTTCTGCCGACTAAATTCCGCGCTTCCTTTGGTCAAGTGATGACGGATATCAACAGCCAGCTGGCCAACTATGTGCGCGGTCAGGTGACGGTTGCTATCATTGTAGCTCTGATGTTTATTGTTTTCTTCAAGATTATTGGCCTTCGCTATGGTGTCACTCTTGGAGTAATTGCGGGCGTTCTCAATCTGGTACCTTATCTGGGCAGCTTTTTGGCCATGCTTCCGGCTCTGGTAATCGGTTTGATTGCTGGCGGTCCGGTGATGTTGGCTAAAGTCATTGTCGTTTTCATCGTTGAGCAGACTATTGAGGGGCGTTTTGTTTCTCCTCTGGTCTTGGGCAGTCAGCTCAGCATTCATCCGATTACGATTTTATTCGTATTATTGACTTCTGGCACCATGTTTGGGATTTGGGGCGTTTTCCTGGGAATTCCTGCCTATGCTTCAGCCAAGGTAGCTATTGCGGCTATCTTTAAGTGGTATCAGAAAGTAAGTGGCCTTTACGAAGCCGATTTTGAACAAGAAGGAGAAATCAGTGAGCAAGAGTGAGCAAATGTTGGCAGCTTTACAGGAGCAGGACCTAGCTCTGGCTGACCGCTATTTCGAGCAAGCCCTGACTACAGACAGCGAAGAAGAATTATTGGATTTGGCCGATTACTTAGAGAGTATCGGCTTTTTCCCTCAGGCCAAGCGTATTTTTGAAAAGTTGGCCCCTGACTATCCAGCTTCTTATATCAGTCTGGCAGCTATTGCCAGCGATGATGGGGACTTGGAGCAGGCCTTTACCTATCTGGAGGAGATTCAACAAGGCAGTGACTGGTATGTTGCTGCTCTCCTGGCTAAGGCTGACCTCTATCAGCTAGAGGGACTGCCTGATGTGGCTCGTGAAAAATTAGCTCAGGCAGCAGAGCTGACTGATGAGCCTTTGGTAACCTTTGGTCTGGCTGAGATAGATATGGAGCTGGGGGATTTTTCTCAGGCGATTAAGGAATACGCCCAGCTAGACAATCGTACAATCTTTGAGCAGACAGGTGTCTCAACCTATCAGCGGATTGGGGTCTGCTATGCCAGTCTTGGAAAATTTGCAGCGGCCATTGAGTTTTTGGAGAAAGCTGTTGAGCTGGAGTATGACGATGCGGCGGTTTATGAGCTGGCAACTATATTAGCGGATCAGGAAGAATACCAGAAGGCCAATCTTTACTTCAAGCAGCTGGATACTTTGTCGCCAGATTTTGAAGGCTACGAATATGGCTATGCCCTATCTCTTCATGGAGAGCACAGGACGGCTGAAGCCCTGACCCTTGCCCAGCAGGGCTTGGCTAAGAATCCTTTTGAGACTCGGCTCTTGCTTTTAGCCTCGCAACTTTCTTATGAACTTCATGATGAGGAAGCGGCCGAACATTATCTCTTGCAGGCTCAGGAAGATGCGGATGATTTGGAAGAGATTGCCTTGCGATTGACTACTCTTTACTTGGAACAGGAGCGCTATGAGGAGATTTTAGAATTTGCAGAGCAAGAAGTCGATAACGCCTTGACCCGCTGGAATCTGGCGCGTGCTTATCAGGCTTTGGAAAATCTGGAAAAAGCAGAGGAACTCTATGATCAACTGGCTCGTGAATTGCAAGATAATCCAGAGTTTCTAGAGCAGTATGTCTATCTTTTGCGAGAACTAGGCAGATTCGAAGAAGCTAAAAAGTCTGCTGCTTCTTACCTGAGATTGGTACCTGATGATGCTAGTATGCAGGAGCTTTATGAAAGCTTATAAGAGCTAAAGAAGCACTCACTCAGCCCTTTCCCATAATTTGTGGTATAATGATTGGCGGTAGAAATTCAGTAAGAACATGTAATTAGGATGAAAAAAGCTTAGCTGGATGGTCAATAATATTTTTAGGAAGAGAAAGATTAAGGAAAAAGAATGGCAGAACCAATCAAATTATTTCAATATAATACTTTGGGAGCTTTGATGGCTGGTCTTTACGACGGCAGTATGACCGTTGGGGAGCTGCTGCAGTATGGAGATTTGGGCTTGGGGACACTGGACTCTATTGATGGTGAGCTCATTGTTCTCAATGGTAAGGCTTATCAGGCAAAGGGCTCTGGAGAAGTGCCAGAAGTGGTTGAGGTGTCACCGGATATGACAGTACCTTATGCGGCAGTTGTTCCACATCAGGCGGAGGTCATTTTCCGTCAGCGCTTTGAGATGGATGACAAGGAGCTGGAGAAGAGAATTGAGTCTTACTATGATGGGGAAAATCTTTTCCGCTCTATCAAGATTCATGGCGATTTCGCCCGCATGCATGTTCGGATGATTCCCAAGTCTACGACAGAACGGAAGTTTGCGGAAGTAGCGGTTAACCAACCTGAGTATCGTAAGGAAAATGTCACAGGCACCATTGTTGGTATCTGGACGCCTGAGATTTTCCACGGAGTCAGTCTGGCAGGTTATCATCTGCATTTTGTATCGGATGATTTGACTTTTGGCGGTCACGTCATGGACTTTGTCATAAAGGAAGGTGTCGTCGAGTTGGGTGCTGTAGACCAGCTGGATCAGCGTTTCCCAGTACAAGATCGTAAGTATCTCTTTGCTAAGTTTAACATGGATGAGATGAAAGAAGATATGGAAAAGTCGGAATAAATAGCAGGGGCTAGCATTGTTTGCTGCCCTCTTTTTTGATATAATTGGAAAAAGAATAGAGGGGAAGAGAAGCTATGATTTATTTGGTAAACGCCAGCCCGAATAGGAACGGTAATAGTTTTAAGTTGGGGCACTTTTTTCTGCGAGATAGAGATTATGAAGCTCTTCAATTAGTGGACTATCATATTGAGCAATATGGCCAGTCAGCAGAAAACGATCAGTTCTTTCAAGTCTATGAGCAGCTGAGCCAAGCCGATGTTTTGGTGTTTACCAGTCCTATTTATTGGTGGTCTTTTTCGGGTTTGCTAAAAACTCTGTTGGACCGAGTAGCTGATGTGCATGAGCCGCAAGAAGCACTTAAGGGCAAAAAGGTGTTCTTGCTCTTGCAAGGTTCTCAGCCTAGCAAAGAAATTGAAATGCTGGACTACGTCATGAACCGCTTTTGCCGGAACTGCGGACTCAAATATGAGGGGCTGGCAGTGACCAATCATAAGCTAAAAGAAATCGAAGGTTGGGAATTAGCAGCCCTGCAGGAAAAATTAGATAAGGTTTTATCAGAAGGTTAAAAGTGAGAAGATTCGTTTGCGGATCTTCTTTTTTACTATAAAAATGGAGCCTTTTTTTTATGTGTCCATTTTTGGACACAATAGCCCTCAACTACAGTCATATCCATGGCTAACTAAATATAAATGTTGTATAATACCAGTTGCTATTAAATATTAATATAGGAGATTCTATGGGAAAAGAATTATTTAATCCCCATTTAAACAAGTTTTCAATTCGAAAATTAAATGTTGGAGTTTGCTCGGTATTATTATCTACCGTTTTCCTTTTAGGTACTGCGGCTACAGTCAATGCAGATGAAACTGCCAGCGGAACTGTGGATGATAGTATCTCACTGCCAGAAAAGCCGACGGAGTCTGCTGTCAGTCAGCCAGTAAGTCAGCCTGCTAATGAAAATACAGCAACATCTGCTGTTTCAGAAATAGCTAACTCAGAAGCAAGTGCGGATCAAAATCAGCTGGTAAGTCCAGCTGCAGCTCCAGAGCAAGCGACACCTGAAAAGGCACAAGAAGCTAATCAAACAGCTGAGACCTCTAATGAAGCAGGACCTGCTGAAACTAGTCGGACGCGCTCTTATTCAGTGCAATATACGCCAAAACCAAGTTCTACAGCTATGCCTAGGTCTGAACGTAATGGCCAGCCGATGGAGAGAGGAACATCATTTCGTACTACCAGTCCTGCTGGCCAAGCTAGTTCTGCCACACAAGATGCAACAGCTAATCCTACAGTTTCTAAACCAACACTGGAAGAATCTGTAAGAAAACGCTCTGATGAGTTGATGAAGCAGGTAAACTGGCTAGATTTTGGTGATACGAAATCACTGAGAAATCTAGATAGAGATGGCTCCTTTAAAGTTGGAACGGTTTATGAAAAAGAGATTTCTCCAGGCTATGTGGTCAAACTGACTGTTACTGAATTGAAACCTTTCTATGCGACAGAAATCTATCGTGATCGAGTAAAGGGAACTGAGTACGAAAGCAGTTATGATCCCAATGCAAAAAATACTTGGCTTCAATATAACAATAGTAATAATTATGCTTATCAGTATTGGTATGGTGATGATTACCGTCCTAAAATTACTGGTGCTGCTCAGAATCAATATTCAGCTATTAAGTCAGAGGGAATTGATACTAAAGGTCGTAAGACCCAACTGCAGGTTCCTAAAGATGAAGCCAACTATGGTGTGAAGTTCAAAGTTGAAGCTAGATATCGTGGGAAGCCAGTTAAAGCAACAGTTGTCATGGCTGATGGCGAAGAGGCAAACCCTGGTGAGTATGCTATCTTTACAACCAATGGTAAGGGTTGGGAACATTTGGCCGAGTGGAAGCGAACAGTTACAGACGCAAATGGTGTGACTACTGAGATTACAGAAACCTATAAGCCAATGAAGCCTACTACAGAAGGCCAATTTATTGGAAATGACGGTACTGGTGTTCATTGGCAGGCCTATGTCAGTCCTGACCAAAAGACTGGCGGACTGGGAAGTCAAGTATTTGGACCGAACGTTTCTAGAAACAATACAATTCCGCTTGTCATGACACGTGGTGCATCAGAGGTTGGTATTTACATAGCTTCTTCTGGTCAGCAGGCTGCGATGATTGGTTTTATGGCAATTGATGAAGGGGATGCACCGGATTCTTATGGAAAAGCTATCCATGCTATTTCAAGATACAATGCTGAAACTGGCGGTCAAAATCCACAGCCATTCTTGGGCCGTGTTGCGGCTGATATTGATACCACATCTGGAAACAACTGGAAGCATGACGATCAGAATGATTTAGCCGATGAAGGTATTAATCAGCTCTTGTCTGATGATTTAGTCGGGAAAACCAATGGTCTTTTTCCAGTAAATCGTCTGCATGACGGAGATTATTCTCTCCGCATCCATGCTTCGGCTAATAGATACGAAAAAGCCTATGTTCGCGCCTGGATTGACTTCAATAATAACGGTGTCTTTGACGAAGACGAAGCCAGTGAATTTACCGAAGTAACAACTGCGGGAGATTATACTGTCAACTTTAAGAAGAATCCAGCCATGACCAATCCTGAACTTAGCAAGCTTGGAATGCGGGTTCGGATTGCCTTGAACAAGGGAGATATTGAAAAGCCTACTGGAACTGCATTTAGTGGTGAGGTGGAAGACTTAGAAGTTGAACTGACCTATCCACCAAAAGGTGAGAAGAAGGAAAGTACTGGAATCCTTGACCAGAGACAGACAGCCACTCTTCATTTCACTCCACAGGGGATTGCTCAAAATACTGAAAACAAGAAAGTAGCAATTGATACTACTAAAGCTCCGATTGTATTGGATGCTAATGGTAATGTGCTGACTGCAAATGCAGAAGGTTGGTATAAGACTGCTGAAGGCCGTTATAAAGTAACAGCTAAGGGTGCTGATGTGGATGTTGTCTACGAGCCTGAGGCTGGCTTTGTTGGGACAGCTCAGGGGATTAACATCCGTCGCTTTGACACTAATGGTGCAAGCACAGACTGGGTTGCTAAGAATCAAGCTGAAGCAGTCATCAATGACCAGCTCAACACCATGGACGGACGCTATGTACCAACCGTGCTGAATGTTCCTAAGTATGAAACAACGGATGCTCAAGGACTAACGCAAGAAAAGACGCCTATCTTTCATGATGGTGATGCTAGCAAAAGTCCGGCAAGTCCAAGTACAGCAAATCCTGTAAAATTTGTGAAAGCAGATGGAACAACTACAGATGATACTAGAGTTCCAGCTTTATCAAATGGTCAGGAAGTTGGCCGTTTTGAAGTGGAGCCTGCAACAGGTAAGATTACTTTCAAACCAAACAAAAACTTTGTTGGTACTGTTGACCCTGTGTCTGTTCAAATGATTGATGGCAAAGGTATTCCGCATCAAGCTGTTTATCAGCCAAAGGTGACTCCTGTTAGACCATCTGCTCAAGGTGCCAGCAGCGAGGGCATTCAAGGCGCAGTTCAGACAGGACAGCTGACCTTCAATCCAGGCAATAATCGTGTACCTATTGATAGCAAGAAGTTGCCAACCTTTGATAATGGCAGCCAGACTAAAACAGTTGCTGGTCTTGGTACCTATCAGGTGGATAATCAAGGTCTAGTTACCTTTACTCCACTGCTGACTTATACTGGACGCCCAGCAGCAGAGACTATCAAGCGAGTAGATGTCAATGGAACAGAAGTAACAGCTACCTATCAGGCTGATGTAAAAGCAGCAGCACCAAGTGCGACGAATGCTGAAACCAGTGGCATACAAGGCCAAGTTCAGCGAGGAAAAGTCAGCTTCACAGAAGGTTCTGCGCAAGTCAACGGTCAAAAACAAACAGTGGTCTTTCCGGCTGGCTCAACTCCGCTCTTTGACAATGGTTCGACTGTTAAAGAAGTGCCTACTGTTGGTAAGTTTGAAGTGGACGTGAATGGAAATGTAACCTTTACTCCAGAGAAACAATTTAAAGGCCTTACGCCAGACATCAGGATTACTCGTACAGATACGAATGGCAGCACAGCTACAGCTATCTACAAGGCAACAGTCACTGCTGTAACTCCAACAGGGACAAACATCACCAGCACTGGTAAACAAGGCCGTCCACAGACAGGTAAGCCAATCTTTGTCAGTGGCAACCCAGGTGTACCACTGGATGATGATACTCCAGCGACTTTCGACGATGGAAGCAAGCGTAAGGTGGTTCCAAATGTCGGTATCTTTGAAGTGGCACCAGATGGATCTGTTACTTTCACACCTGACAAGCAATATGTTGGGACACCAGACCCAGTAACAGTTAAGCGTGTAGATAAGAATGGCACTCCTGTGACGGCTAAGTACACACCTACTGTTGAGAAAGTGACCCCAAGAGCAACAGGTGCTCAGACAAAAGGCGCTCAAGGTCAAGTTCAAAAAGGCAAGGTTACTTTTGAACCAGGAAGTCCGCAAGTTGGTTTCCCAGAGAACAGCACGCCAGTCTTTGATACTGGCACGAATGTGAAAGAAATTGCCAAAATCGGTAAGTTCGAAGTGGATGGAGAAGGGAATGTCACCTTTACTCCAGTCAAAACGTTTGTAGGCAAAACTCCAGAAGTTGAACTCAGCCGAGCAGATGTCAACGGCACAGTAGCTAAGGCCAAATATCGGGCGACTGTGACCGCTGTGACTCCGACGGGAACTGGAGATCAGACAGAAGGTCCGCAAGGCCAAGTTCAAAAAGGCCGTGTAACTTTTAAAGCTGGCGATCCTAAAGTAGGATTCCCAGCCAACAGCACCCCAGTCTTTGACACGGGTACAAATGTCAAAGAAATTGCCAAAGTCGGTAAGTTCGAAGTAGATGCGGAGGGCAATGTCACCTTTACGCCAGACAAGCGCTTTGTAGGTGAAACGCCAGAAATTAGCATTTCTCGCAAAGACGCAAATGGTATTGCAGCAAAAGTCACTTATATCGCGACAGTTACACCAGTAACTCCAACAGGAACTAACGTGACTAGCACAGGTCCTCAAGGTATCCCACAAACAGGTACCCCAACTTTCCAAGGTGGTGATCCACTGGTTCCGATTGATGAAGCAGTCGAGCCAACTTTCGAAGATGGTAGCAAGGAAAAGGCTATTCCAGGTCAAGGAACTTATATCATTGCACCAGATGGCACAGTGACCTTCACACCAGAGAAGCAGTTTGTAGGCACACCAGAGCCGGTGACGGTGAAACGTGTTGATAAGAATGGTACGCCGGTGACGGCAACTTACAGCCCAGAGTTCACCAAGGTGACGCCAACAGGTACTGGTGATAAGACTGAAGGATTACAAGGTCAGGTTCAAGAAGGCCATGTTACCTTCACACCAGGTCATGATTCTGTGCCGTTTCCAGCTGAAACAACTCCACTCTTCGATAACGGTTTGACTGTTAAAGAATTGCCAAATGTCGGTAAATTTGAAGTCGATGCGAATGGTAAGGTTACTTTCACGCCAGACAAGCAATTTAAGGGGACCACCCCTGAGCTGACATTGATTCGAGCAGATGTGAATGGCACTCCAGTTACAGTCAAATATCAAGCAGTAGTGAAAGAAGTGGTTCCAACGGGAACAAATATTACCAGCACTGGTGAGCAAGGCCGGCCACAAACAGGCAAGCCAAACTTCGTAAGCGGCGCTCCTGGAGTACCACTGGATAATGACACTCCTGCTACTTTCGACGACGGAAGCAAGCGCAAGGTTGTTCCAAATGTCGGTATCTTTGAAGTGGCACCAGATGGTTCTGTCACCTTTACCCCAGATAAGCAATATGTTGGTACACCAGATCCAGTTGTTGTTAAGCGAGTGGACAAAAATGGCACTCCTGTGACAGCCAAGTATACGCCTACAGTTGAAAAGGTGACTCCAAGAGCGACAGGTGCTCAGACAGAGGGATTTCAAGGCCAAGTTCAAAAAGGTAAGGTTACTTTTGAAGCCGGAAGTCCGCAAGTCGGCTTCCCAGAAAACAGCACGCCAATTTTTGACACTGGCACTAATGTCAAAGAAATTGCCAAAGTTGGTAAGTTCGAGGTTGATGCGGATGGTAATGTTACCTTCACACCAGTCAAATCGTTTGTCGGTAAGACACCAGGAGTTGAACTCAGCCGTGCCGATGTTAATGGTACAGTAGCCAAGGCCAATTACCAAGCAACTGTGACAGCTGTTACTCCGACAGGTACTGGTGACAGGACAGAGGGCTTGCAAGGTCAGGTTCAAAAAGGTCATGTCACCTTCACGCCAGGCCATGAATTAGTTCCGTTCCCATCAGGTTCAACTCCGCTATTTGGTAACGGAAAAAATATTAAAGAAGTACCAAATATCGGTAAGTTCGAAGTGGATGCTGATGGCACTGTAACTTTTACTCCAGACAAACAGTTCAAGGGTGAAACACCAGAATTAGGAATTATTCGTGTGGATGCCAACGGAACACCAGTAACAGTTAAGTACCAAGCGGTAGTGAAAGAAGTAACTCCAACAGCTACCACCGTTACGAGCACCGGTCCACAAGGTATCCCGCAAACAGGAACTCCAATCTTCAAAGCTGCGGACCCACTAGTTCCAATTGATGAAACAGTTGAGCCAACCTTTGCAGATGGAAGTAAGGAGAAGAAGATTCCAGGTCAGGGAACTTACACCATCACTCCAGATGGCGTAGTGACTTTCACGCCAGAGAAGCAGTTTGTAGGCACACCGGACCCAATCACAGTGAAGCGAGTGGACAAGAACGGCACACCAGTGACTGCGACCTACAGTCCAGAGTTCACTAAAGTAACTCCAACAGGCACCGACGCGACTAGCACCGGTCCACAAGGCCGTCCACAAACTGGTACCCCAACCTTTGAGGGTGGAGATCCACTGGTTCCAATCGATGAAACAGTTGAGCCAACCTTTGCAGATGGAAGTAAGGAGAAGAAGATTCCAGGTCAGGGAACTTACACCATTACTCCAGATGGATCAGTGACCTTCACGCCAGGGAAGCAGTTTGTAGGCAGACCAGATCCAATCACTGTGAAACGAGTGGATAAGAATGGTACTCCAGTAACTGCGACTTACAGTCCAGAGTTTACCAAGGTGACTCCAACAGGTACCGGCACTAAAACAGAAGGTCTTCAAGGCCAAGTCCAAGAAGGCAAAGTGACCTTCACGCCTGGTCATGATTCAGTTCCATTCCCGGCTGGTTCGACTCCGCTTTTTGATAACAATTCAACAGTGAAGAAAGTACCGAATGTTGGTAAGTTCGAAGTGGATGCGGATGGCAAGGTGACTTTCACTCCAGACAAACAATTCAAGGGGGAAACACCGGAACTTGAATTGACTCGGACTGATGTCAATGGTACCCCTGTTACAGTTAAGTACCAAGCGGTAGTGAGAGAAGTCACTCCGACAGGTACTACCTCAACTAGCACTGGTCCACAAGGCCGACCACAAACGGGTAAACCAAACTTTGTTGGTGGCGACCCGAATGTACCACTGGATAATGATACACCAGCGACTTTCGATGATGGAAGCAAACGCAAGGAAGTACCAAATGTCGGTACCTTTGAAGTAGCACCAGATGGATCTGTCACTTTCACACCGGACAAGCAATATGTTGGTACACCAGATCCGGTAACTGTTAAGCGAGTGGACAAGAATGGCACTCCTGTGACAGCAAAGTACACGCCTACTGTTGAAAAAGTCACACCAAGAGCGACAGGTGCTCAGACAGAGGGGCTTCAAGGCCAAGTTCAAAAAGGAAAGGTTACTTTTGAAGCCGGAAGTCCGCAAGTCGGCTTCCCAACCGACAGCACACCAGTCTTTGATACTGGCACGAATGTCAAAGAAATTGCCAAAGTCGGTAAGTTCGAGGTTGATATGGAGGGTAATGTTACCTTTACTCCAGTCAAAACCTTTGTCGGTAAGACACCAGAAATCGAACTCAGCCGTGCCGATGCCAATGGTACAGTAGCTAAGGCTAACTATCAAGCGACTGTGACTGCTGTAACTCCGACAGGAACCGGTACTAAGACAGAAGGCTTGCAAGGTCAGGTCCAAGAAGGTAAAGTGACCTTCATACCTGGCCATGATTCAGTTCCATTTCCTGCTGGTTCGACTCCGTTATTTGACAATGGTTCTTCTGTCAAAGAAGTACCGAATGTCGGTAAGTTCGAAGTGGATGCAGATGGCAAGGTCACCTTCACTCCAGACAAACAATTCAAGGGTGAAACACCTGAATTCGAATTGACTCGGACTGATGCTAATGGAACACCAGCAACTGTCAAGTACCAAGCAGTAGTGAAAGAAGTCACTCCGACAGGTACTACCTCAACCAGCACTGGTAAACAAGGACGTCCACAGACAGGTAAGCCAAACTTTGTCAGTGGCAATCCAGATGTACCAATGGATAATGATGCTCCAGCGACTTTTGATGATGGAAGCAAACGCAAGGAAGTTCCAAATGTCGGTACTTTTGAAGTGGCACCAGATGGTTCTGTTACTTTCACACCAGACAAGCAATTTGTTGGCACACCAGACCCAGTTGTTGTTAAGCGAGTGGACAAAAATGGTACGCCAGTGACCGCTAAGTACACACCTACAGTTGAGAAAGTGACCCCGATAGGAACTACCGCAACCAGCACTGGTCCTCAGGGTGTTCCTCAAACGGGTACTCCAACCTTCACAGGTGGTGACCCACTAGTTCCGATTGATGAAACAATTGAGCCAAGCTTCGACGATGGCAGCAAGGAAAAGACTATTCCAGGTCAGGGAACTTACACCATTACTCCAGATGGCTCAGTGACCTTTACTCCAGAGAAGCAATTCGTAGGCAAAACTGATCCAATCACTGTGAAACGTGTGGATAAGAATGGTACTCCAGTAACTGCGACTTACATTCCAGAGTTTACCAAGGTGACTCCAACAGGTACCGGCACTAAAACAGAAGGCTTGCAAGGCCAAGTTCAAGAAGGCAAAGTCACCTTCACTCCGGGCCATGATTCTGTTCCATTCCCAACGGATTCGACTCCACTGTTTGATAATGGTTCTTCTGTCAAAGAAGTGCCGAATGTTGGTAAGTTCGAAGTGGATGCAGACGGCAAGGTTACTTTCACTCCAGACAAACAATTCAAGGGTGAAACACCAGAACTTGAATTGACTCGCACTGATGTCAATGGTACCCCTGTTACAGTTAAGTACCAAGCAGTAGTGAAAGAGGTAACTCCAACAAGTACCACCGTGACGAGCACTGGCCCACAAGGTCTTCCGCAAACAGGCACTCCAACTTTCAAAGGTGCGGACCCACTAGTTCCGATTGATGAGACTGTTGAGCCAACCTTTGAAGATGGAAGCAAGAAGAAGACCATTCCAGGTCAAGGAACGTATACCATCACTCCGGATGGCGCAGTGACCTTCACGCCAAACAAGCAATTTGTAGGCAAACCAGATCCAATCACTGTGAAACGAGTGGATAAGAACGGCACACCAGTGACAGCGACCTACAGTCCAGAGTTTACCAAGGTAACTCCAACAGGCACCGGTACTAAGACAGAAGGTTTGCAAGGTCAGGTTCAAAAAGGTCAAGTGACTTTCACGCCAGGACATAAATTAGTTCCATTCCCCGCTGGTTCGACTCCACTTTTTGGTAACGGAAAGAATATTAAAGAAGTACCAAATGTTGGTAAGTTCGAAGTGGATGCCGATAACAAGGTGACTTTCACTCCAATAAAACAATTCAAGGGTGAAACATCAGAATTGGGATTGATTCGTTTAGACGCTAACGGAACTCCTGTTATTGTCAAATATCAAGCGATAGTGAAAGCAGTAGTCCCAACTGGTAAAGATACCACATCTACAAATATCAAAGGTCATGTTCAAACCGGCAAACCTATCTTCGAAGCAGGTGATCCATTGGTTCCAATTGATGAGACGATTGCACCAAGTTTCGAAGACGGAAGCAAGGAAAAAACTATTCCGGGTCAGGGAACTTATACTATCGCACCAGATGGCACAGTCACCTTTACTCCAGATGCTGATTTCCTTGGTCAGGGAAGCGGTGTGACCCTTGTCCGTCGCGATAAGAATGGCACCACAGTTACAGCTCGTTATGTTCCTACCGTAGTTGCACCATCAACTAGCAAGGACAGTGTATCTAGCGGCCGCAAGGGCCAAGCTCAAACGGGCACGCCAACCTTTGAAGGGGCGATTGACCAGGCAGTAGCACCTACCTTTGCGGATGGCAGCACCGAAAAGGTTGTCACAGGTGAGGGAACTTACAGGTTCAATATGCTGGGAGCAGTGACCTTTGTGCCGGAAGCAGACTTTGTCGGAACTACTCGCGGAGTCGTCGTGAAGCGTTCAGATATTTATGGCAATGCCGTGACGGCTACCTATACCCCAACTGTTTTGGGAAGTACTGCCACAGAAGATACCGGCAGCACGGGTCTCAAAGGCCAGCCGCAGACTGGTAAACCAATCTTTGAAGGAGACGTGGATCCAACTGTTCCTCCAACTTTCGAGGATGGCAGTACTGAAAAGGTTGTTCCAGGCCAAGGTACTTACACGATTGCGCCAGATGGCACTGTGACTTTTGTACCGGAAACGGGCTTTGTCGGTCAAGCTGACGGTGTGACAGTGATTCGCAAAGATCGTAATGGTCAGACGATTTCAGCGGTTTACGTTCCAACTGTGACAGAAAATCCTGTTCAGCCAGAGCGGACGATTACGCCTGCACCACCGTCTCTTTCTAAGAGTGAGGGTGCAAAATCCCTTCCTAAGACAGGTACAGAAGAAACCTCATACTTAGCTGCAAGCTTGCTTGCGGGAGTATCAGGTTTGGGACTTCTTGGCTTAGAGAAGAGAAAGAAGAAGTCTGAAGACTAAGAGGTGAGAACTTAGGTTCTAACACCTAAATTAAAAGAGGGAAGATTCATTAGTGAATCTTTTTTCTTTATATCCAAGGGAATAAATCTTAAAAAACTTCATAATAACAGTATTTCTAAAATGTTAAACACTAAAGTAAAATCTGAAATATTCCTAGATTTATTTAATTTATAAGGATTTTTCCACTGCCTATTTTTTCTTTTGTTTTTAAAAATAGACTATAAAACACTTTATGTCCATTTTTTTAAAAAATTTATATAATTATAATTATATATATAGCTAACTAAAATGGAATGTTGTATAATAAAACTATTGTAACTAGATGATTATTTAGGAGATTATTATGGGAAAAGATTTATTTAATCCTCACCTGCGTAAGTTTTCGATTCGAAAACTAAACGTCGGTGTTTGTTCTGTGCTCTTGTCAACCCTGCTTCTTTTGGGAGCAGCGGCACAAGTTAGTGCTGACGAAGCTAGTGATTCTGGTGCCCCAAACGAAGTTTCGCAAACAGGAATAGCCGAATCATCAGTGAATTCTGCTGAAACTGTGGCTTCTGAACATTTACAAGCAAAAGAAAGTTCAGAACTTGCTTTTGCTAGTGAGACCCCTCGATCAGATGATAATCCTAGTCCAAGAAGCTCAGAGCCTGAGAAAGTTGAAGAATCTACTGAATCTACAGCAACTAAATCAGTTGAGAATACTCAACCAATCACTGTTCACTCAGAAACATCTAACGCAGCTGTCGTGGCTGAAAAGTCAGAAGCAACCGCAGATCTAGCTCAGCCTAATCGCTCTCGTCGTGTGAGACGGGATGCTACACCTACTGGACAACAGAACAGCGTAACAACAGGAGTTACGATAGGTACTGGACCGGCTGGGGCAGACGATGCTACTTCTACGCCACGAGTACCTAAACCAAGCTTGGAGGAGTCGGTCAAGAAAGATAGTACCCAATTAGCCAAACAGATTACTTGGCTTGATTTTTCGGATACAGCAAGTTGGAAAGGATTGGATTCACGAGGCGGACTCCAAGTAGGAACGACCTTCAAGAAGGAAATTTCACCTGGCTATGAAGTAACCCTGACGGTCACTGAGCTTAAACCTTTTAACTCGACTGAAACTTATAGAAAACGGGTTGAAGGAACACCGACAGCAAATACTTATGACCCAAATGCACAAAATGATTTCTTGAAGTCGAGTTCAAAATATGGGAGAGCACCCCTTTCAGTTATAGGGGCAAGTCAGGATCAATGGACAACTATTCGTAATCAAGGTTTTAATACCCAGAATCATAAGACGCAACTTGTTTACCCTGAGGATTCAGCTAACTGGGGAGTGCAATTCAATATTGAGGCTACCTATCTAGGTAAGCGCGTGGCCCCTACGGTGGTTATGGCTGATGGTGAAGACGCCAACCCAGGTGAATTTGCTATCTTCACTACTAACGGAGAAGGATGGGAATATCTCGGTGAATGGAAGAATAAGAGTACTGCCAAAGAAGCCTACACGGTTATTACCAAGCAAATGGTGGATGAAGCGGATAAAAAAACGCGCGGCGGCCTCTTAATCTTAAGAGATACAAGCGTAGACTGGTATAAGTACCTCAGTCCGGATACAGTGACAGGTGGCCTGGGGACTCAGGTCTTTGGACCAAACCGTTCGAACGAACGGACGGTTCCTGTGGTGATGACACGCGGAGCTTCTGAAGTAGGATTTTATGTAGCATCATCTGGGCAACAAGCTATGATGATGGGATTTTTAGTGGTGGATGGAAGTGATGCGCCAGCGACTTATGGCGAAGCCTTCCATACCATTTCAGGTCGTGATTCTCTGACTGGTAAGCTAATTAATCAGCCTTATTTAGGGACAACGCCAGCTGATATTGATGTTGAGTCATCCAATGACTGGGTTCTGGATGATAAAAAGGAGCATAAGGACGAGGGAGCCAGCCAATTACTAGCGGACGATCAATTAAGTGCTTCTAATGATTTGCTTGATTTAGACAAAGCAAAAAATGGAACTTACACAATTAAAATCAAAGCTAACCCAAATGGCAATGCTAAATCTTATGTCAAGGCCTGGATAGACTTCAACAATGATGGAGTCTTCAATGAAAGCGAAGGTAGCAACCTACAAGAGATTACAGCTGCTGGTGACTATATCTTGACCTTCAATGCCAACCCCAATATTAGTGGCGGTCAAGTGGACAAATTGGGTATGCGTTTCCGAATTGCGACTAATAAAGGCGATATTGAGCAACCAACTGGTATTGCCTTTAGTGGTGAAGTAGAAGATATGCTCTTGCACCGCATTTATCCTCCTAAGGGGGAGAAGCAGACTACGGATGGCTTTACAGGCGAGACTCAAACTGCTGTACTTCACTTCACACCTAAAGGAACGGATCGCTCAGACGACAGTGTCAATGCAGTTATGAGCACCCAAGCGCCTCAGGTTTTGGATAAGCAAGGCCAAGTTCTGACAGCCGTTGATGGCAACTATATTCGTCCAGAAGGGACCTATCGCTTGACCGTCAATGGCAATGATATTCAAGTTGCTTTCACTCCAAATGCGGACTTTTCTGGAACTGCTGATGGAATTAATATTCGTTGGACTGACAGCAATGGTACCTCGACTGGTTGGGCTTCGACGGATGCTGCTGACCCTAATAAAAATGATCAATTGACTAGTATGGACGGCCGTTATGTGCCGACAGTTCGTAAGATTCCAAACTACGAATCAAGTGGTCTTCAGGGACTGGAACAAAACAAAACGTTAGTTTTTAACGATGATGATGCGAATACGACCCCTGTCATGCCAGAAGCTACTCGTCCGGCTAGCTTTGTGGATGCGAATGGACGACTGGTAACAGAAAATACGGTGCCTGCCATGGCCAATGGCCAGCAAGTGGGAACCTATGAATTGGATCCAAATACCGGCCAAGTGACCTTCAAACCTATCAAGACTTTTTATGGCACGCCAGACCCAGTGGTAGTTCAAGTCAGTGATACCGACGGTAAAGCACACCGAGCACGTTATCAACCTAAGGTAACCCAAGTAACGCCAAGAAGCACCAATGCTGAATCAACTGGTCTTCAAGGTCAAGCACAAAGTGGTAAGCCAACTTTCACTGCAGGTGACCAACAAATCCCAATTGACATGAGCAAAGCCATGACTTTTGAAAATGGGACGGACACCTTGGAAGTGGCGAATGAAGGAACTTATACTATCAATTCAGATGATACCATTACCTTCAAGCCGCTTAAGCAATTCACTGGCAAGGCGACACCAGTTACGGTTAAACGCGTAGATGCCAACGGCACAGAAGTGACTGCTACCTATACACCTAACGTGACCAAGGTCACACCAACCAGCACACCTGCTACTTCATCAGGTCCTCAAGGGGTGCCACAAACAGGAACGCCGGTCTTCAAGGAAGGCGACCCAGCGGTCCCAATTGACTATAACAAGCAAATGACCTTTGACAATGATCAACCTAAGAAGATTGTTGCGGGCGTGGGAGAATACACCATCAATTCAGATGGATCTATTACCTTTACTCCAGATAAGAAATATGTGGGTACCCCAGCCGCGGTGACGGTCAAACGAGTTGACGAAAATGGCACCGAAGTAAGAGCAACCTATACCCCAACTGTTACAAAGGTAACTCCGACTGGTACTGGTGATAAGACTGAAGGATTACAAGGTCAGGTTCAAGAAGGCCATGTTACCTTCACACCAGGTCATGATTCTGTGCCGTTTCCAGCTGAAACAACTCCACTCTTCGATAACGGTTTGACTGTTAAAGAATTGCCAAATGTCGGTAAATTTGAAGTCGATGCGAATGGTAAGGTTACTTTCACGTCAGACAAGCAGTTTAAGGGAACCACTCCTGAGCTGACATTGATTCGAGCAGATGTGAATGGCACACCAGTTACAGTCAAATACCAAGCAGTGGTGAAAGAAGTGGTTCCTACAGGTACCAATGCGACTAGCACTGGTCTTCAAGGTCTACCACAATCAGGTACACCTACTTTCACCCCAGGTGACAAGTCTGTGCCTATTGATATGGCCCAACCCATGACCTTTGAAAATAATCAAACAACTAAGAAGGTAGACAAGGTCGGTACTTATGTCATTGAGTCAGATGGCTCGATTACTTTCACTCCAGAAAAGCAATATGTTGGCACACCAACACCAGTGACTGTTAAACGCGTTGATACGAATGGAACGGAAGTAACCGCCACTTACACGCCAACGGTAACACGGGTCACACCAACTAGCACCAATGCTGAGTCAACAGGCCTGCAAGGACAACCACAAAGCGGCAAGCCGATCTTTACCCCAGGTGACCAAGCAGTCCCAATCAATATGACCAAGCCCATGACTTTTGAAAATGGGACTGACACGTTAGTAGTAGCTGATCAAGGAACTTATACTATTAATTCAGATGGTTCCATTACCTTTAAGCCGGAGAAGAAATTTACTGGTAAGGCAACACCAGTCACGGTCAAACGTTTAGATGTGAATGGCACCGAAGTGACAGCTAAATATATTCCTACTGTTGAAGAAGTTATTCCAAACGCAACTGGTGATCAGACTGAAGGTCCACAAGGATTGGTTCAGAATGGTAAGATTACTTTTGAAGCCGGAAGACCAGAAGTTGGTTTTTCAGCAGATAATCCGCCAATTTTTGACACTGGTACCAATGTGAAAGAAATTGAAAATGTTGGTAAGTTTGAAGTGGATATTGATGGTAATATTACCTTTACTCCGGTCAAGACATTTGTAGGTAAAACACCTGAAATTGGAGTCAGTCGTGCAGATGTCAACGGTACCCTTGCGAAGGCAAAATATCAAGCAACAGTAACGGCTGTAAAGCCAACTGGTTTTGGAAACAAGACAGAAGGCCTGCAAGGTCAAGTTCAAGAAGGTAAAGTGACCTTCACCCCAGGGCACGACTCTGTTCCGTTCCCTGCGAATTCAACACCATTGTTTGATAATAATTCAACAGTGAAAGAAGTACAGAATGTCGGTAAGTTTGAAGTAGATGCAAATGGTAAAGTGACCTTCACGCCAGACAAGCAGTTTAAGGGTGAGACACCGGAACTTGAATTGACTCGGACTGATGCGAATGGAACTCCAGTAACTGTCAAGTACCAAGCAGTAGTGAAAGAAGTGATTCCAAGAGGAACTGACGCGACTAGCACAGGTCCTCAGGGTGTTCCGCAAACAGGTAGCCCAAGCTTCCAAGGTGGTGATCCACTTGTTCCGATTGATATGGATTCTCCAATGACATTTGAAGATGGTCAACCTAAGAAGACGGTTCAAGGAGTAGGGGAATATACCATCAACTCAGATGGGACTATCACCTTTACCCCAGACAAACAGTATGTGGGGACCCCAGCTTCAGTTACTGTTAAGCGTGTAGATAAAAACGGAACAGAAGTGACTGCTACCTATACGCCAACGGTAACACGGGTAATGCCTACTAGCACCAATGCTGAATCAACCGGCCTTCAAGGTCAACCGCAAAGTGGCAATCCAACTTTTAGTCCAGGCGACCAAGCAGTTCCAATCGATATGACCAAACCAATGACCTTTGAAAATGGAACTGATACTTTGGTAGTGGCTAATCAAGGAACTTATACCATTAATTCAGACGGTTCCATTACCTTCACTCCAGATAAGCAATTCACTGGCAAGGCGACACCTGTTAGGGTTAAACGAGTCGATGCTAACGGCACAGAAATAACGGCTACTTATACCCCAGAAGTTACCAAGGTAACTCCAACTGGCACCAATGCTGAATCAACTGGCATTCAAGGTCAGCCGCAATCAGGCACACCTAGTTTCACTCCTGGCAACTCAGCTGTTCCGATTGACATGGATAGTCCAATGACCTTCGAAGACGGTCAGTCTAAGAAGACCGTTCCAGGAGTAGGGGTATACACAATTAACTCAGATGGTTCTGTCACCTTTACTCCAGAGAAACAGTATATTGGTACACCAACACCAGTCACTGTGAAACGTGTGGATAAGAATGGTACTGAAGTTACTGCTACTTATACACCGACCGTTACCAAGGTAACTCCAATCAGCACCAATGCGACTAGCACAGGTCCTCAAGGTGTCCCTCAAACTGGCATTCCAACCTTTGCGGGTGGTGATCCACTAGTTCCAATTGATGAAACAGTTGAGCCAACTTTCGCAGATGGCAGTAAGAAGAAGGTTATCCCAGGTCAGGGAACTTACACCATCACTCCAGATGGCGCAGTGACTTTCACCCCAGAGAAGCAGTTTGTAGGCACACCAGAGCCAGTGACAGTGAAACGTGTTGATAAGAACGGGACACCAGTGACTGCGACTTACAGTCCAGAGTTTACCAAGGTGACTCCAACAGGAACTGGTGAGAAGACAGAAGGCCTGCAGGGTCAGGTTCAAGAAGGAAAAGTCACCTTCACCCCAGGCCATGACTCTGTTCCATTCCCGGCTGGTTCGACTCCGTTCTTTGACAATGGTTCTTCTGTCAAAGAAGTACCGAATGTTGGTAAGTTCGAAGTGGATGCAAATGGTAAGGTTACCTTTACGCCAGATAAGCAGTTCAAGGGTGAAACACCAGAGCTTGAATTGACTCGTGTGGATGCCAATGGCACTCCAGTAACCGTCAAGTACCAAGCGGTAGTGAAAGAAGTGGTTCCAACCGGCACTGATGCGACTAGCACTGGTCCTCAGGGTGTTCCACAAACAGGTAGCCCAAGCTTCCAAGGTGGCAATCCCCTGGTTCCAATTGATGAGTCAGTTGAGCCAACTTTCGCAGATGGCAGTAAGAAGAAGACCATCCCAGGTCAAGGAACATACACCATTACTCCAGATGGAGAAGTGACTTTCACACCAGACAAGCAATTCGTAGGCAAACCCGATCCAATCACTGTGAAACGTGTCGATAAAAACGGAACGGAAGTGACTGCTACTTATAGTCCAGAGTTTGCCAAGGTAACTCCAACGGGTACTAATGCGACCAGCACAGGTCCTCAGGGGGTTCCGCAAACAGGTAGCCCAAGCTTCCAAGGTGGTGATCCATTGGTTCCAATCGATGACACAGTAGAGCCAACTTTCGCAGATGGCAGTAAGGAGAAGAAGATTCCAGGCCAGGGCACTTACACCATCACTCCAGATGGCGCAGTGACATTCACGACGGACAAGCAGTTTGTAGGTAAGCCAGATTCAGTAATTGTGAAACGTGTTGACAAGAACGGCACACCAGTGACAGCGACCTACAGTCCAGAGTTTACGAAAGTGATTCCTACAGGAACTGGTGAGAAGACAGAAGGCCTGCAGGGTCAGGTTCAAGAAGGAAAAGTCACCTTCACCCCAGGCCATGACTCTGTTCCATTCCCGGCTGGTTCGACTCCATTATTTGACAATGGTTCTTCTGTTAAAGAAGTACCGAATGTCGGTAAGTTCGAAGTGGATGCAAATGGCAAGGTAACCTTTACCCCAGATAAACAGTTCAAGGGTGAAACACCAGAACTCGAATTGACTCGTACGGATGCCAATGGCACCGCTGTTACCGTCAAGTACCAAGCGGTAGTGAAAGAAGTGATTCCTACAGCTACCAATGCGACCAGCACTGGTCCTCAGGGTGTTCCACAAACAGGTACTCCAACTTTCCAAGGTGGTGATCCACTGGTTCCAATTGATGACTCAGTAGAGCCTACCTTCGCAGATGGAAGTAAAGAAAAGACCATTCCAGGTCAGGGAACTTACACCATTGCTCCTGATGAGGCAGTGACCTTCACACCAGACAAGCAATTTGTAGGAAAACCCGATCCAATCACTGTGAAACGTGTTGATAAAAACGGAACTCCAGTCACGGCTACCTATAGTCCAGAGTTTGCCAAGGTAACTCCAACTGGTAAAGATGCTTCCTCTACAAATATTAAGGGTCATGTTCAGACTGGCACACCTGTCTTCGAAGCAGGTGATCCACTAGTTCCGATTGATGAGACGATTGCACCAAGCTTCGAAGATGGCAGTAAGGAAAAGACCATCCCAGGTGAGGGAACTTATACTATCGCACCAGATGGAACAGTCACTTTCACTCCAGAAGCTGATTTCCTTGGTCAGGGTACTGGTGTGACTCTTGTCCGTCGTGATAAGAATGGCACCTCAGTGACGGCTCGCTATATTCCGACCGTAGTTGCACCATCAACTAGCAAGGACAGTGTATCTAGCGGTCGCAAGGGCCGAGCTCAAACAGGCACGCCAACCTTTGAAGGGGCGATTGACCAAGTGGTAGCACCGACCTTTGCGGATGGCAGCACCGAAATGGTTGTCCCAGGAGAAGGAACATATCGGTTCAATATGCTGGGAGCAGTGACCTTTGTACCGGAAGCCGACTTTGTCGGAACCGCCAGTGGAGTCGTCGTGAAACGTTCAGATATTTATGGCAATGCCGTGACGGCTACTTATACCCCAACTGTTTTGGGAAGCACTGATACAGAAGATACCAGCAGCACAGGTCTCAAAGGCCAGCCTCAAACCGGCAAGCCTATCTTTGAAGGAGACGTGGATCCAACTGTTCCGCCAACTTTCGAGGATGGCAGCACCGAAAAGGCTGTTCCAGGCCAAGGTACTTACACGATTGCGCCAGATGGTACTGTGACCTTTGTACCGGAAACGGGCTTTGTCGGTCAAGCTGACGGCGTAACAGTGATTCGCAAAGACCGCAATGGTCAGACGATTTCAGCGGTTTACGTTCCGACTGTGACAGAAAATCCTGTTCAGCCGGAGCGGACGATTACACCTGCACCACCGTCTCTTTCTAAGAGTGAGGGTGCAAAATCCCTTCCTAAGACTGGTACAGAAGAAACCTCATACTTAGCTGCAAGCTTACTTGCGGGAGTATCAGGTTTAGGACTGTTTGGATTAGAGAAGAGAAAGAAAAAGTCTGAGGACTAAAATAGCCTTGAAGAAATTCCGTTACTGAACTAGAAGAATTTCGGGAGAGCGCAAAAGAACCTGAGACAAAATAGTTCTCAGCTACAAAAAAGCTAGAGATTCCCA
>NZ_CAURLD010000004.1:0-156700 GCF_963525625.1 uncultured Streptococcus sp. | reverse complement strand
TACCAAGTGACAATGGTGTTACGTCAAGAAGGACAACGTCTTTAACATCACCAGTGATGACACCACCTTGGATAGCAGCACCCATAGCAACTACTTCATCAGGGTTTACTGATTTGTTTGGTTCTTTACCAGTTTCAGCTTTAACAGCTTCTACAACGGCTGGGATACGAGTTGAACCACCAACAAGGATAACTTCGTCGATTTCTGACAAGCTCAAACCTGCATCTGAAAGGGCTTGACGAACTGGAACTTTTGTACGTTCTACAAGGTCACGAGTCAAATCGTCAAATTTCGCACGAGTCAAAGTCATTTCCAAGTGAAGAGGTCCAGCTTCACCAGCAGTGATAAATGGCAAGCTGATTTGAGTTGAAGTTACACCAGAAAGGTCTTTCTTCGCTTTTTCAGCTGCATCTTTCAAACGTTGCATTGCCATCTTGTCAGTAGACAAGTCAATACCGTTTTCTTTCTTGAATTCTGCTACCAAGTGGTCGATGATTTTTTGGTCAAAGTCGTCACCACCAAGTTTGTTGTCCCCTGCAGTTGACAATACGTCGAAGACACCGTCACCCAATTCAAGGATAGAAACGTCGAATGTACCACCACCAAGGTCAAATACCAAGATTTTTTCTTCTTTATCAGTCTTGTCCAAACCGTAAGCAAGGGCTGCTGCAGTTGGTTCGTTGACGATACGTTCTACTTCAAGACCAGCGATTTTACCAGCGTCTTTAGTTGCTTGACGTTGAGCATCGTTAAAGTAAGCTGGAACTGTGATAACTGCTTTAGTTACTTTTTCACCAAGGTAGTCTTCAGCATAACCTTTCAAGTATTGAAGAATCATAGCTGAGATTTCTTGTGGAGTGTATTCTTTTCCGTTAGCAGAAACTTTTTCAGAAGTTCCCATTTTAGATTTGATAGAGATAACTGTATCTGGGTTTGTGACTGCTTGACGTTTTGCAGCGTCACCAACGATGATTTCGCCGTTTTTGAATGAGACTACAGATGGAGTTGTACGGTTTCCTTCTGGGTTTGCGATGATTTTGCTTTCAGTTCCTTCAAGAACTGCAACTGCTGAGTTTGTTGTACCTAAGTCAATACCAATAATTTTAGACATGTGTTTTGCTCCTTAAATTTTATATTCTATTTTCTTTTTGATACTCTTCTTTGGTTCGCTTAGCTCGTTAAAAGCAAAGCTGAACGAATGTTTTCTTCTTTCATAGTTTATTGTCGTTTCGGACAAGTTTTCTATTATGTAAGTTATGACACGAGAAGTCGAAATTATACGCAGTAGCTGATTGGCAGTTCACTTCGCAAACGCTCGTGACCAGCCTAATCACCCTTGCGGGGGTGCGTCAACGAAATCAAAGATTTCTGACTTACCTCCTAGTTATAAACAACCACCATAGCCGGTCTAAGGATACGGTCATGAAGTTTGTAGCCTTTTTGGAAGACCTGCGCTATAGTGTCAGCTGGGTGCTCATCGTCAGCTGGAACGGTTTGAATGGCCATGTGATAGTTATGGTCAAAAGCTCCGTCAGCTGAGATTTCTTCGATCCCCTCTTCTTTGAGAGCATGAATCAAGCTTTCCTGCACCATTTCCAGTCCTTTTTTGACATCGTCTGTCAGACCTTCAACTGCAAGTGCGCGCTCCAGATTATCTATCGAAGGCAAGATAGCTTTTGCCAAGTCTTGGCTGCGGTATCTTTGCAGCTGCTGGCGTTCTTCATTTGCCCGGCGCTGGATGTTCTGCATTTCTGCATGAGCACGGAGATATTTGTTTTCAAAATCTTCTGCTCGCTCATTAGCTAGTTCTAATTCTGATTTTTCAGGGCTTGCTGATTCAGCTTGCTCAGCTGCTTCTACAGCTTCCTCTTTTACTTCCACATCTTCTGGATGTTCTTCTTGTTTATGCTTTGCCACAAGGCACCTCCTTTTTAGGAATATTTATACTATATTTAGTGGACTTCGTAGTGATTACTGCTCAGATAGCGATAGAAGTCGGTCAGTTTCATGGTCAGTACGCGGTTGACGACATTCATCTGACTGACCAACCGTTGGTAGTCAAGATTGACCGGACCGACAACTGCCAACACCCCAAAGCCTCGATAAGGAATCAAGAATTTGCTGGAAATTAGCGTTAAATCAGCCAAACAGTTTTCTCTACTGTCTGCCACGCGCACGCTTTGCATCTGATCTTCAGCCAAACTATCGCGAATTTCAAAGGCTACTTTCTGCGGGTCATCAAAAAACTGATAAGCCGTCAGATCTGAAAATTCCAAAAGCTGAACCTTGCCAGACAGAATCACATTTTCCTTGAAAATATCACCAAAGATATGCTCAAAGAGCTGGATGACATTGTCCGTCGTAGTGAAATAGCGTTGGATAATCTGCGGAATTTCCGTCCGAATCTTGTAATGGATGTCCAGCACTGTCTGACCCAAGAACCGCTCCCTTACCAGGCCTTTAAGCCTATCCAGGTCTTCTTTTAGGAAGTTGCGCGGAATCATAAACTGACTGGTGATAGTATTGGACTCATCCAGGGTGAAGACTGCCAGAGCCGTATGCTGACTGAGCACAACGATATCAAAAGCTGTCAAGCGCTGCCGACTGGGTTCTACATCCAGTGCAACAACCGTGCATCCACTGAGCTTGGTCAAAAGATCCGCTGCCTGTTGAAGAATGTCCTCCAAGTTGAAAAACTCATGGTCAAAGGCTTTGATAACCTCATAGAGTTCATTCTCAGCGAGACGATCAAAGGACAGAGAATGCTTGACAAAGTATTGAAAACCAGCCACACTAGGCTTACGGCCGCTGGACGTATGCGCCTTTTCCAGAAGCCCCTGCTTTTCCAAAGCCGCCATATCATTTCGGATAGTGGCACTGCTGGAATTGATGGAATCCTGCAGGGCTTTGGAGCCGACTGGCTCGTGAGTCTTGGTAAAGATATCAATAATCAAATTCAAAATCTCATTTTGACGCTCCGTGACCACGGCATCACCTCCAATCAAGATTCTGCTGTCGATTAGCACTCAACAGCCTCGAGTGCTAACTCATGATTCTATTATACACTCTTCCACACCAAAGTCAAGACAAAAACTCAAAAAATTAGCACTCTTTTTACAAGAGTGCTAAAAATCAGTCTAGCGACCTAGATTAATCCTCCAGGATTTGCAAATGGCGCATCAAATAGAAAGAAATTCCTGCAAAAAGAAGCAACCAAACTAGCAGAGCCAAAAATTCTCTGCTCCATAAATGGAAATGAGACCAATCTTTCATATAACTACTAAAGAGGCCCATAAAGCTATAACGCAGCACCTTAAATAACTCCTCGCTCATATTTGAAAACATAGGAATAAATGCCGCCAAGAGCATGGCTGGTACACTAAGGGATTGTGCCATGACCTGATTTTTACAAAACAGACCAACCATTAAAAAGAAGAAAATTAAGACCAGCATGGTCAATAGGAGAACCAAACTATAGCTAAACAGATGATTAGAAAGCTTAGCTCCTACAAAAATTGGGGTAATGACGATATAAAAAATTCCAATAATCGCTGGCCAAATTAAAGCGGAGAGAATATATTGACCAGCTGTCACACCAGCCAAGCGCAAACTTTGCAAATTATGTTTTTCTCTTTCCTCAGCTAGGATGATGATAATGGGTGTTCCAACTGACATGGCTAGAGAGAAAGGAAGAGAGATAGTAAGCAACATAGTAGCTAGTTTATCCGCTCCAATTTCCTTACCTGCTCCATTCAGAGAAAAAATAAATTTATAGAGAAAAATGAGGAAAATCGGCATAAAAACCTGCAATAGGATACTTTTATTAGCTAGTGTCACTTGACCTCTCAGCCAAATCATACCTTTTAATTTATTAGACATTTAAGGTACCTCCTGTCAAAGTGATGAAAACATCTTCAAGAGTTGGTTCGCAGGAATGAATACTGATAACATTGGACAAATCCAAGCCTCCTTGCAGTTCCTCAAAGGCCACCGTCTTAGTCGTCAAGTCTACATATTCTAAACGAACCTTCTTATCCGTATTGTACTTCTGAATAATCTCATGCGGACTACCCACTTCGACTAGTTTCCCTTTACTTAGCAAGGCCAAGCGATCACACAAGAGGGTAGCTTCCTGCATATCATGAGTGGTTAGGAAAATAGTTGTTCCCTGCGCTTTTAGTTCCAGCAGTAATTCATGAATGGTGCGAGAGGTTGACGGATCCAAACCACTGGTCGGCTCATCCAAGAAGAGCAGTTTAGGTCGATTAATCAAGGCACGCACCAATAACATCCGCTGCTTCATACCGGTAGATAATTTTTCCGCCACCTTGTTGCGACTATCATAGAGGCCCACTTTTTGAAGAAGTTCATCAACTTCTGCCATCTTAACCCCAAAGAGCATAGCATAAGCCTTGAGATTCTTATAAAGTGACATCTTTTCATAAAAACCGCTGCCATCGCTGACAATCCCTATCTGCTCTAGGACTTCTGCCTTCAAATCCTCAACCGGTGCAGACAGCACATGAGCTGATCCAGCATCTGCAGACAACTGACCAGTCAAAATATTGATAGTCGTGGTTTTACCAGATCCAGACGGCCCTAGGAAGCCAAAAATCTCTCCCTCTCGGATGGAAAAATCAATTCCTGCTAAGGCTTCTTGTTCCTTGAACTTCTTTTTCAAGCCTTGCACTTCAATAATCGTCTTTTTCATTGTTTTCCTCGCTTTCATAACAGTATTTAACAAAACCGCAATCAATCTTTCAGTTCCTGCCTCATTTTCCAAAAACGCAAGGCAATATGGACCAGCTGACAGAACAGAATGAGCAATATAAGACAGTCTATTGCTAAGATTGATTTGAATAATAGACTTGCTTTCAAACTTTTCTGGGCAATATCTAGAATGAGATAAGTCGTGACACACAAAGCCATGATGGCTGGTAAAAACCGCCATACAAGCAGACGCTTGACCATTTCTAGCTTAGACCATGCGTCATTATAGATTTCAAGATCGCTGTCTGCATCAAGCTGAGAAACTGGCTTGCAGAAATAAGAAAACTGATTAAAGTTTGTAATATGCTCCCAGCCACAATCCTCAAACAGTTGATAATAGGATTCTTGCTCCGCCTTCTTCATGGGGCGAAAATCTAATTGATAGGCCACTTCCTGAGGAGGACAGACTTCAAAAGTATAGCGAACCGCAACAAGAAAGGGAGAATAACTTACTTTTTTTAATTTCCAGCCTTGACTATGCATTTTTTTAAAATAAGCTGCTTCTCTGTCATAGTCTGCAATGGTAAAGATTTTATAGACAATTTTCTTTTCCATCAAACTTCCTCCTTACTATTGCGGTAAAGGCGCTCAATCCGCTGGATTTCCAACTCTAAAATCTGCTTCCCAAGCTCCGTGATAGAATAGAGCTTTCTCTTTTCTTCCTCACGAACAAAGGCAATCAGACCATCTTTTTCCATCTTTGCCAAGGTCCCGTACATGGTTCCCGGGCTGATAGATAGCTGTCCTTCTGTCAGCTCCTTGACTTTTTGAGTAATACTGTAACCATGCCTCTCTCGCTGAAGACAGAAAAGAATATAAAAACCTGTCTCTGTCATTGGCACATAGACTCTCCTAAGCTTTTCTGTCAACCCGCTCATCTTTTGATCTCACTTTCACCTCGATATATCGAACCTTGATATAAAAATTATATCGCAGTCCGATATAGTTGTCAAGGATTTATAAATATTTTTACAGAAAGTGATTCATTTTTATCTTTCAATACTTGTAGTTGATTTAATCAGAAGCTAAAAGGATTAGAGACCTGCATCCTGATAAATCAGCATAAAAAAAGCCAGGAAAACCTGACTTACTTGTTTATTTCCCGGCTGCTTTAAGCAGAGCAATATATTCTTCCAGAACCAGATTATGCTTCTGCATATACTGGGCATTCTCCACACCGACATAGCGGTAATGCCAGTTCTCAAAATCAACTCCAGTAACATCACTCTTGCCATCCGGATAGCGAAGGACAAATCCATATTGCGGAGCTAGCTCAGCAATTTTGGCTGCTAGTTCATCCTCCTGACCTTCTGGGACACTCATATCAATAGCCAAGCCCGTTTGATGCTCACTTGCTCCTGGAAGCTGCACTTGCTTTAGCACGATGCTGACTGCTTCTTCATTTGACAAGCCTTTGGCGACTTCCCCAGCAACTTTTTCGTTATAGAGTTCCTCCTGCTCAGCTCGGCTGCGATAACCAGAGATTAAAGTTTCTTCAGGAGCTATCGCCTGGGCTGCTGCTAGGAATTGCCGAGTATTTTCAGCAATGCGGCTGTCGACCTGGACCTCTCCAATCTGAGTTAGATCAGGTGTCTTTTCTTCTTGCTGGTTGTCACGATTGACTAAAATCAAATTCCAGTCAGTAGAAGACACCTTGGGCAAATCAGACTGTGAACTCTCTGAGCTAGAAGAGCCCTTATTAGCAGAACTGCTAGACGAACCCGAAAACTGAATCTTTGCAAGCAGATCTTGTAACAAGGACGGACGGAAATAAACCGCCGTTCCTCCAGCTGCCAGACACAAGACGATTAACAGCAAAAGTGTCAACCCAATCTTTTTAGACTTCGATTTTCTCTTTTCTTTGCGATGTTTAGCGCGCTTCAACTTCTTCCTCCATTACTTTGGCACCGGCCTCTCGATAAGACATGTCTCCGACGCAAGCTACTGTGAATTTACCATCTTCATAGTCGACAACCGTCACACTGCCATTGTCCAAACCATGAGGCCGAGTTCGATTGATTAGATAGACAAAGGTTCCGATGGTCATGCCGTGGCTGACTACAAGAGCATTGCCGCCGCCAGCAGCTTCCAGCTCCTCAGCTATGGTTGAAAAACCTTCACAGATTCGGCCACTGAGCTTTTCCCAGTTTTCTGCCCAGCCTGCTGTATCGACTTCTACAAGACCTTCTGCTAGCTCAGCATAGCTGAGCTGATGGACATGCTCAATGTTGAAAACCCGGGGCATCACACCCATAAAGAGCTCTCCATCATAACCTCCATCAAAACTGCCAAAGCACCATTCGCGAATCCGTTTGTCAAAGGTATAAGGAATCTGTCCTGTCAATCCTAGCTCCTCTAGAATAATGCCCATGGTCTGAATAGTTCGGCCGCTGTCGCTGGAACGGGCCAATTTGAAATCAAGCCCAGCTTCTCTCAAGCCAATGCCCAACTCATGAATGCCACGTTCCCCGACTTCAGTCAAAGGGGTATCAGACCAGCCTTGAGCCCGGCCGATAGTATTAAACATGGTTTTGCCATGACGAACCAAGTATAATCTTGTTTTTGCCATTTCATTTCCTCCGTTATTCTTTTCATATTATACCATTTTATGAAGAAATTGGCGCCATCTGGCTTTCAAAGCAAAAAGCAGGAGTCTCAAAACTCCCGCTCATTCTTGATTTTCTCGGTCCAATATGGCTGCGCCGACCTGACGGTAAGACACATCTCCCAGAGCTTGAATGCTGAAGCGACCATCTTCATATTCCAACACTGTGACACTGCCATTATCAACATTAGGATTTTTCGTGATATTCTCATCAACCAGATAAGCCAAAGTACCAATGGTCATGCTATGGCTGACGACCAGAGCATTGCCGCCGCCAGAGGACTCCACCTCTCTAGCAATGGCTTCAAATCCTTCTAAAATTCGACCACTAAGCTTGTCCCAAGGTTCAGCCCAGCCAGCCGAATCCACTTCTACCAGGCCATTAGCCAAATCCGGCCAACTGAGCTCTTTGTAATTATACGTCTTAAGAACTCGTGGGATAACGCCATGAAAGAGCTCACCCCCATAGGCACCATCAAAACTTCCGAAACACCACTCCCGGATGCGCTTGTCATAGCGATAGGGAATCTGGCCAGTCAGACCCAGCTCCTCTAGGATAATCCCCATGGTCTGAATGGTCCTGCCGCTATCACTGGAAAAAGCCTTGATAAAAGGCAAGCCAGACTCTCGCAATCCGATACCCAGCTCACGAATACCGCGCTCGCCTTCGGCAGTCAGCGGGGTATCAGACCAGCCCTGAGCCCGGCCGATAGTATTGAACATGGTCTTGCCATGACGGATAACATAGAGTCTTGTTTTTGACATGCTTTACCTCTTTTATTTTTGTTTGTTATAGTAAATTTTGAAAAAGGCCTTCGAATTCTTTAGGATAAAGAAGAGGGAGAACTCAGTTCTCCGCTATGATAGACAGAGGCTCACCGTGAAATCAGCATCTAATCAACTATAGAGACTTAACATGAACTTTTACAGCACTGACACATCCAAGAACAATGAACGGATAATGGAGCCAATAATTAAGACCAAACTGTCCGGATAAAGCGGCTTTATTAATCGCGATAACGGCTTGCAAAATATTGCCTTCCCCTTGGTAAAAAGAATTGGCATAACCGATTTGAACAGCTAAAAAGCTCATTGTTAAAGTAAAAAAGAAACTTGCCACAATTCCTAAAACAGAAATCCCTTTGACAAACTTTTCATAGCAAGCAATGCTAAATAGCAGTGTAAAACTTGATATGAAGCCCATAGCCAAGGATGCACCTGTCAGAAAGAAGACAAGACATGCACCAAGCAAGCTAGTCAAGAAAGCCCCGACAATCCCCAGGAAATAATGTATTTTCTGCGGACTTTGATGAGGAAGAGAGCGCTTTGTCACCTTATCCTGTGAGATGGAAATCATCCGCTCATAGCTAGATGGCGTGAGAAAGAGCCAATCTCCTTTGAACTGATACAAGTCTACATCTCCGGTTTCACCGGTTTTTTCACAGGCGCTAACCAGCCCTTGCTCCTCAAAGTAGCGGGTGCAGTCCTCGATAGCCTCTTCCAAAATATCCGGCAGCAAATCCCGATCCTGATCAGCCAAAATCTGACAGGCCAGGCTATAGCCAGCTCTCTCAAAATCAATCAAAACTTCAGAATCGTTGATCAAAGCTTCCAAGGCATCTCGACCGATATAGCCCTGCTCACATCTGACTGAAAAGAAAATCGCAAATTCGTCGCCATCTGTTATGGTCTCTAGATAAAAAGCATAATCCCTTCTACGGCCATATATAATGCCGCTCTCTTTATCAAAATCCAAATCTAAATCAAGGGCCAGCTCAGCTAGCTCTCTTTTATTCATAACCTAAATAATCTCCTTATAATCCCCTACATTTCAAGCATTCAGCTAGATTCAATCCCACAAACTCCTATTCGGAAACTGAATAGCTGTCCTTTACGAGGCTATCTTAAAAGCTGTTTCAAATCTAGCTTTTTAATTTTTAAAGCTGTGAATGGGCGCTGGAATCTGACCGCCCCGCGCGATAAAGGCGGCTGACGAAGCTTGATTGACCTTCATGACCGGAGCTGTTCCCAAGAGCCCGCCAAATTCAATCATATCGCCTTCCTTGCCCTTCGGAATAATCCGCACAGCTGTCGTCTTTTGATTGATAACACCAATCGCCGCTTCATCCGCAATCATGGCCGCAATGGTTTCAGCAGGTGTCGCTTCTGGAATGGCAATCATATCCAAACCCACCGAGCAGATAGCTGTCATCGCTTCTAGCTTTTCTAGATTGAGCGAGCCATTCTGCACAGCTGCAATCATGCCCTCATCTTCTGACACAGGAATGAAAGCACCAGACAGACCACCAACCTGATTGCAGGCCATGACACCGCCTTTTTTGACTTGGTCATTTAGCAGGGCAAGCGCCGCTGTCGTGCCATGAGTGCCAACTGTTTCCAAGCCCATTTCTTCCAAGACACGGGCCACTGAGTCTCCGACTGCCGGTGTTGGAGCCAGACTCAAGTCAACAATCCCGAACTTGACGCCCAGACGCTCGCTGGCCATCTGACCGACTAACTGACCGATACGAGTGATTTTGAAGGCTGTTTTCTTGACCGTTTCAGCCACCACGTCAAAGCTCTCACCACGTACCTTTTCCAAGGCTCGCTTGACAACACCTGGCCCAGAAACACCGACATTGATGACCACATCTGCTTCACCGACACCATGAAAGGCGCCCGCCATGAAGGGATTATCCTCCACCGCATTGGCAAAGACGACTAGTTTGGCCGCACCCATGTCAGACAGTTGGGCTGTTTCCTTAATAATTCGTCCCATATCTGCAACTGCCGTCATATTGATACCGGTCTTGGTTGAGCCGATATTGACAGAGGAGCAGACCTTGTCCGTCTCAGCCAAAGCACGCGGAATGGAATTAATGAGGATTTCATCGCCTTTTTGATATCCCTTTTGAACCAAGGCAGAAAAACCACCGATAAAGTCAACGCCGATTTCCTTGGCTGCCTTGTCTAAAGCCATAGCCAGAGGCACGTAGTCACTGCTGTCTGTCGCTGCCCCAATCAGAGAAATCGGAGTCACGGAGACCCGCTTGTTGACGATAGGAATCCCGAGCTCTGCTGCAATTTCATCCCCAACTGCCACCAGGTCTTTGGCTTTAGTCGTGATTTTTTGGTAAATCTTATCCGCCACCCGATCAATATCTGTGTCGATACAGTCCAAGAGTGAAATGCCCATGGTGATGGTCCGAATATCAAAATTCTGCTCCTCAATCATGGCAATGGTTTCGGTTACTTGTCTAATATCCATCCTTCACTCCTTAGATATTGTACATGGCATCAAAAATGGCTGCGCTTTGAATGTTGATTTTGACGTTAAGCTCTTGGCCGAAAGCTTCAAACTCATTGCGAAGGGCCGTAAAATCTTGCTTTTCATCGCTTGACACCAAGGCCATCATGGTAAAATATTCCTCCAAAACGGTTTGGGAAATATCGTCAATATTCAGCCCCAGCTCCGCAATCTTAGTAGAAACTCCGGCTACAATCCCTGTTTTATCTTTTCCGACAACGGTAATAATTGCTTTCATGCTTGGCTCCAATCATTTTTAGTTTGTCTCATTGTAGCATAAATTCGAGGATTTTGTATACTATTTCAGAAAATAAAGGTAGAAGGTTCGGATATTGCAAATAGTACTCGGAACAAGGAAGATCCCCCTATGCTCAGCAAGCTTACTGAATTACCAGGCTTCCCTTTGCTTTAGGGTTCTTGTTTTAAGACAAACACTTAAAAATCACACCTCCCAATTGATGCAAGGTGTGATTTCAGTAATAAGTACTGCTATTTTTCCAAATAAGCATGAAGCGAACAGGTGGGAAAGACCAACTTACTCGCTATCCCTGAGGTGACCTATAGATACATCTATTATCCTTACAAAGAAAAATCAATCTTTAATAGAAGCCTCCTAAACAGAAAGCTTTTGTTTGTTTTAAATTTGTTCTGGATAGGATGCTGCCAGCTCGTTCTTTAGATATTCTGCCAGATGCTGATGAGCAAAAATTCCTGCTTTTTCTTCTGCTGTCGGATTATAGTTGGTATTGGTGTTCACATCATAGACATAAATCTGACCGCTCTCAGACTCTACCCACTCAATAGCTGCCACATCAATGCCAGCCTGAGCTAGAAAGGTTTCATAAGCCTGTCTTTGACTAGCAGGCAGTGGCTCCGTAATTTGAAACTTATCTGAGGTCTCTAGCTGAGCAGGCCTTTGCTCAATCTGACACCCATCTGCCGGGCAAAGCTGAAAGCCTTCTGATGAATCGATGGACACTGTATAAAGAAACTTCCGGTTAATGAACTCCGAACGACGAATCCGACCATCCGCAGGCTTGATATAGGCCTGAAGCAGGGTAATCCCATCCACAGAAGGTTCAAAAGCAGGACTGTCTACATAGGATTTCAACTCCGCCTCACTATTGAAGAGCTGCACTCCCAAACCTTTCCCAGCCCGATTATGCTTGGTAATCAGAGGATAAATATTAAGTTTTCTAGCTGCCTCCAGAATATTCTCCTGTCCCAAAACAGCTACCGTCTCTGGATAAGCAATTCCAACCTCAGAAAGCTTCAAATATTGTTTAATTTTGCTGATTTCTAGATTGATAGCTCCGCTGCCGTTGATGACCTTGCGACCGTGAGCTTCCAGCCAAGCTAGAACCTGCTCTGTAAATTCAGGTGCATAGCGGTGTCCACGCGTATGAGAAGAAGCGGACATCCGATTGTAGAAAATTCCTGTTGGAGGTGGACTCTGCAGATCTAGGATCCCACTTGACAAATCCCAAAGTTCATAGGGCACATCTTTTTCCTCCAGCCACTTGACCAAGTGCTGCGTCCACTCCAAATTTTCATGAATAACGTATACTTTTGCTTGACTCATAAGTCTTCTCTCCTTTAGGAATACCGAACAGCCAGCTTGCTGCTTTTCGATTCTTCTACTACATTGCCTTCCGTCTTTTCAATAACACTGACGGCCAAGACCTGGCCTAGAACATTGAGAGCAGTTCGACCAGCATTGACAAAGAAATCAACCGCAAAAATCAAGGCAACACCCTCGACTGGTAGGCCTAGCTGAGGCGCAGCTGCCAGCAAGACAACAATCGCTCCAGAAGGCACCGTTGCAGCTGTTTTACCAATCAATGTCAAAAGCAAAACAGTAAAGAAAAGTCCTGATACAGAAAAAGCTATCCCATAAGCGTGGGCAATGAAAACAGTTGCTACGGAGAAGTAGACAGCAGCACCTTCAAGATTAAAAGTATAACCCAAAGGCACAACCAAATCTATGACATGCTCATCATGCCCCTGCTTCTTTAAATCTTTCAACAGTGGCGGAAGGACAACACTGGAACTGCCAGAGACAAAAGCCAAAGTCAAAAGGCTCCAAATCCTTTGCAAACTTGTCAGATAAGGAACTCTGAAAGCAAGAGCAATCAAAGGAAAAATCAGCAAGGCCAAAACCGCATAAGCTAGATAAGTTCCTGCTACAAATTGCCCCAAACCAATCAACTTGTCAACCCCTGTTGTAGCAACATCCTTGGCAATAAAGCCAAAAATACCAATTGGCGACAGCTTCACAATCACACCGACAATTTTATAAATAGCCTCAATCCAAATCTGCAGCAACTCAACAGCTTTCTGGGTCTTTTCTTCCTTAAGGCTTCCAAGCCCAAAACCTAAAAATATAGCAAAAACAATAATAGGAAGCAGAGCTCCTTCTGAAAGCGACTTGACGATATTGGAGGGAATGAAACCAAGCAAGAACTCATCCAACTGGATACTTTGGGCAATACCATCAATGCTGGCTCCCGCCTGACCGATATTGACTCCCTGACCAAAGCCCAGATAATAAGATGCAAAGACAAAAATAAAGGTAATCGCCGTCGTGACCGCAAAGAAATAGAGCAGACTCTTTGATAAGAGCTTCCCGAAAGATTTCTTATCAATCACACCGGCCACAGCTACGACCACAACTGGAAATACCAGCGGAATAATCACCATATTAATCAAACTGATAAAAGCTTGACCCAGAAATTGGTAAAAAGCCGAAAACTGCGGCCAGATAAGAGCTACAAGAACACCCAAAATTAAAGCAATCAACAGCTGCAAGCCCAAAGAAACCTTTGACCATAAAGAAACGATTTTCATTCCAAACTCCTTTAGTCTATTTTGATAGCTATTTTACTATGATTGCTCCTGTCTGGCTAATATATATTTTCTATGAAAGTAATAGAAGAATTTTATAGGTGAGTTGAATATGGAAAAAAGACGTCCAAGAAATAACTCTTGAATGTCTATTAGTTTTATCCTATAAGACGATTCCGTTAACGAAGCATATATTATTAAAACTTTTCAAATTCCAATTAGTCAATCGGTTCACCTTCGATACTTATGTAATTACCTATAATCATTTCTTCAAGATTTACACTTTCATCATCATTAATCGGTATATCCACTCCCCACCCCGATTCTTCAATATTATTGATACGCCCAAAAACATTAATATAATACTCGGGATTTGTAAGACCGCCATCACTCCATTGCGTCTCTTCCCAATCAATCTGAACTGATTCGACTTTTGGACTTTGAGCTTTTACCAAATCTATAATTTCTTGCTCATGATTTTTTAGATAAGCGAGCTGTTTTTGCTTGATAGCTTCCTTGTCATCTGTGATATGCTTTTTTGAAGAAGTGACTTTCTTATCTTGATTATTGTTTTCTTTTTGAGTTACAGCGCATCCTCCTAGGCTTACTAGCGCCACTATTGATGCAATTGTTGCAATTATGCTTTTCGTTCGTTTTTTCATAGCTCCTCCTTGATTTTTTTGATCCCCTACTTGCTTTCTAATGCCACTGAGAGATTCACATTATTTTATAAGCAGCAACAGTTCAATATTACACATCTAGTTTACTATAACAATTTTTAAAAATCCATAAATTACTAAATCCTATCAAGCTATTTACTTAGACTTATTTTACAAATCATAGCCACCCATCTAGGGACCACATACGCAAGGCAGGTGGTTTATTTTTCTTGTACCTTGGAGAGCTAGAGAGACTGAAAACCACATAACTACTTCTCTATCTTCAAGATCTTTACAGCCTCTTCATTACAACTAATAGATCTCTGCTAACATTACTTCAATTTCTATCGAAGAATTCGTTCTAAAATCTTTAAAACAAAGAGATAAGCAAAATCATTAAATTGACTCTTTTAATTTCTTATATGATATAATTATTTAAAATATCATGTTTGTGAGAAATATTATGTCAAAGACAAAAGGTAACAAAAAAAGAAACTCCTCTAAAGTAAAATATATCTTAGGAAGTGGAGCTTTAATTTTAGCTTCTACAGTGATTCTGCCTAAAGTTTTGAAAAAAACAACAAATTATTTATATAAAAAGCAAGTAAAAATAACTAATCATCGAAAAGTAACTTTTGATTGTAAGGACAAATTAGTTAAAAAATCTGAATATAAAAAGGTAGAAGATCATGCAAATCAATACAGATAACATTGCGCAACAGTGTCTTAATGCGATTAATGATAGAATTCACAATTTAAAAAGATTAAACATCATCGTCATTGGTAAATCAGGTGTTGGCAAAAGCACACTAATCAACAGTTTGTTTAGAGGTAATTTTGCTGATACTGGACTAGGCCGACCAGTAACTCAAGAAATTCGCAAAATTGAAAAAAATGGATATCCTTTGGCTATCTATGATACACCCGGCTTTGAATTGTCATATACCCAACAGGAGAGTGTCAAAGATGAAGTCATTAAACTAATTAACAACGGTTACTCTTCTAATGATATCAATGAGGTCATTCACTGTATTTGGTATTGTATTAATGTCGGCTCAAACCGTACTTTCGATAGTTCGGAAGTGGAATGGCTCAGAGAGTTTTCTGAGAAGAATAAAACGTCTAAGGTGCCAATCATTGTTGTCCTTACTCAATCTGTACCTAAGAAGAAAGCACTAGAAATGAAAGCTCATGTTGAGCAGGAAAACTTAGATGTTTGTAAAGTTGTGCCAATTTTAGCTCAAGATATGGATTTTGATGAGGAATATGTCGCTAAAGCTTTTGGATTAGATACTTTGATTGATGTAATGTCTGAGGTATTGCCAAATGAGCTACAAGATACTCTCCAAAATATCCAAAAAGTATCTCTGGAATCTAAAAAAAAACATGCTAGGGCAGTCATTGCAACTGCAGTAGCAGCAAGTTTTGGTGAAGGTTTCGCACCAGTTCCATTTGCGGATGCCTTCATGCTTGTGCCGACCCAGATAAGCATGATTACTGGCATTACTGTAATATTTGGGCTTGATATAAATAAAACTTTTCTAACCGCCTTTGTATCCTCAACTTTAGGATCTGGGGGAGCAACATTCCTTGGAAAAACAATTGTCTCCAATATACTCAAATTTATTCCCGGAGTAGGAACAGCAGTTGGCGGAACGATTTCTGGAACTACTGCTGGATTAATTACAACTGCTTTAGGCGAGGCTTACCTATTTTTAATGGAACAAATATTTAAAGGAGAAATAAGCAAAGAAGCTCTAGGTACTGCTGCCGGACAAAAACAAATGACAAAACTTTTTAGAGAACAATTGTCTAAAAAAAGATAATACCCCAAGATTTTGAATCTTGGGGTATTTTTAGGTTAAATTCCTTTTTACATCAAAAAAGACATCCAAGAGAAAGCTTTTGAATGTTAGTAAAGTTTGATAACTCCATTGATTCTACCAGTAAACTGGGAATGATAATACTATAGATTCCTTATCTCAAATACTGCTGTATGCACCCACTCATTATTAATTTGTAAATCATTTTCTATGATCCTAATAAAAGTGAAACCATTTTTCAAAAGCACTCTCTTAGAGGCCTGATTATCCGTTGCCGTTCCCGCAATGATTCTATTTAAGCCATAAGTATGAAATGCCTTGTCTAAAACGAGTTTAACCGCTTCACTTGCATAGCCTAAATTAGTATAATTTTCTCCAATCCTATATCCAAGTTCTGCTGTTTTTCTATCACTACCTAAAACACTTAAATTGATCCTTCCGACCATAACACCTTGCACATCTCTAATAATATGCATGTAGGCGTCATGATTATCTTGTTCCATTAACAATTCCCTTGTAATTTCCTTAAAACCTTCTGGATCAAAATAGTTACCTGGTCTAGGAGGTAAATTTCGCTCAAAATACTCTTGATTTTCTTTTTCAAAAGTATATACATCTATACTATTTTCTTCAGACATCAGCTCTAAACTTATCATTGTAAAACATCTCTCACCATTATCTACATTCAAATTTTCTCAAGTTTACACAAAGTGAAATTTACAGAATTTAAACCAATTATTACTGTTCTCTTTTTTCTTTTAAAATAATTTCCTGAGCCTCTTTATATAAATAATGATAGCTAGTACGACTAATTTCTGATTCATCTATCAAATCAATAAGAAAATCAATTTCTTCCCTTGCTTCTTGACTTAATTTGAATCTTATATCAACTAGATTCTTTCGTAACTTCTTAAATAATCTGCCATACCCCTCAATTTCATCTTTCTCTTTCTTTTCTTTTTCTTTCAGTTCTATTTCTTTATTTTTTTCTCTATTGTTCTCTGCCATTGATTGGATTATTTCATAGTTGAATCCATCTCTTTCAATATCATTTTTCACTAATTCCATAAATTTTGGTGAAATACGAATGCGATTATATGCTTCTTTTACCACTGAAGTTATATTTGACCAACGAGGAACCTCTGTATACTCTTCGAAAATTAATATTTCAGAATCCGTTATAACAAGTTTCTTTTCTTCGACTATGAAGTATCCTTTTTCTTTATAATTTTTTATATCAGAAACATATTTCTCTAATCCCCATTGTCTCATAATCTTCTTACTATCATCAGATAAAACACTGTCATATACATAATTATATAACCAGTCAGGAAAACCAGCTTCACCTATAGTCCACCTTTGTTTTTCGTGAGAATATATTTGATTTCTCAATTCACGATCAGGAAATTTAACTTTATTATAAACATACTTAATGACTTCATCGCCATCTTGAACATACTCGTTCCAATATTTATCATACTTCGCGTAGGGAGTAAATTGTCTAGTTCTGTAAATAACTATACTCATCCTGTAAACTCCTTCATTTAACAAAACTCACAATTATCAATTTTTATTAGATAGTTTTATAGTACCATATTAAATTGATTAATACTGTCTATTTAATACAAATAAAATACATATTTTGAAAAATATCTATTATTAGGATTTTTTCTTTACATTTTCTACAAGGATATTTTACATTATATTAAAACAAGATGGTTTTTCTATAGCATATGGTAGACACTATTATAGTATTCTCAATAACAGCATAGCATAGTTTAAACGAAAAAGCATCCCGTATATTCGATACGAAATGCTTTCAATAAATGTAAATAAGTTTTAACGTTTACTAAATTGTGATGCTTTACGAGCTTTCTTAAGACCTGGTTGGGGCACCACTTATTTCATCTAATTTCAAAGTGCTTTAAAATCAACGTTTTCATAAGTTTTCAAAAAATAAAATTTCAACTAATTTTAATCAATTTTATCAAAATAAGGTAAACTTTCATCAAAAATAAGCAAAAATCGAACCAGAATATCAAAAGTTTCCCTTATTTGGTTTTTACAGACAGAAGTCAAGCAGACATTCACTACTCGTCAGTTATGACGAAAAATATTGATTTAAAGTTATTCTTAAAATTCTAAAATCAATTATATTGCAATATAAATCAACCGAATAACCATTTTTAAAATAATTTAGATTTTCGTATATATAAGAAACGTCCTAACAAAAGTTAGAGTGCTTTTTTGTAGTGTTCTTTTTCTTGATAATTTATAAACTTTGAAAAACTATTTCTTAGATTGTCTTAATTGTGTGTAGTATTCTAACTCATCATTGATTCTCATCACATAAAAAATGACAATCTGAAGTAACTCTAAATAATTTTGTAAATGTTCTTCTTCTTTTTTATATCCAAATTTACCATGAGAAAATTTATTTCTTATCTTTAATCCGTTACCATATTTTTTATCATCCAAAATATAAGATAAATAATTACTTTCATATTCAGAAAAAAGATTATCTGAATATTCACAATACCCTTTCTTACAAAGGTCTTCTGCAATATCTAGTATCAATTTATCTTTATAGTATAGACAATATGTACCTGACTTCCATAATTTATTCAAAATGTTAATTTCTTGGAAATTTGTAAATTTTATTACATCATTTGATAGTTTTAAAATGTTCTTTTCTATTAGAATATTTATTTGTTCTACCTGATAATCAGCAAAATCCGTAACCTTTACACCATCTATTATATGTTTAAAGAAGGTTTGGTTGTCTTTTTTTGATGAAATAAAGCCAAGTAGACTTTGTTCAGAAAAAAGCGTAGAGAACAATGCAGAATTATCAGGAGTGTTGTTCAATTTGATAAATTTTTTCTCATTGAATGATTTTAATGAAGCATAAGAGGAGGCTTTAGATTTAATTTCTAATAAATCTTGGTTAATTTCCCCATTTCTAACAAATAGTTCGTATTGGTCTAAGATACTATCCATTTCACAAATTATCGATTTTCCTCTTTCGTAATAAGAAGATTCTTTATTGGAAGCATGGAAATGAAAACCTTTTATATCTAACTCTGTTTCAAGGTAAATATTGAAATACCATTCTATAATCTCTTCGACATCAATTTCATTTTGTTTTAAGTAATCAAAATATGCCTGAAATAATAAATTGTGACAAAGTTTTAATTGAGGATGATAAGAATCATAATGAGCATTTGATTTGTGAGAAAAGTAACGAGTGAAACTGAATGTTTCTTCATTCGCAATTAGCCAAGGCAATCCCGATTCATGATTAAAGAAGCCAAGTAAATAAATATAATTATTTAGTAATGTCGGAAAATCATGATGTTCATCTAGTATAATTTTATTTAAAAGAATACCATTCTTAATAGGCTCATATAATTTATCAGAATCTAATGGCTTGATGCCAACTGATATAGAATATTGGAACCCTTCATTAGTTTCAAAATGTTTTTCCCAAAATTTATCACTTTTTCTCTTAGCTAAAAGTTTAATCTCATCATCAAACTCATATTTGCTTAATTTTTTATATTCAACAATTGATTGTAAATAATTGGGGTTAATACTATCTGTCTGACAATATTTTCTTGCTAGATTATTTATCTCCTCATTTGTGATACCTAATTTAATGTATAAACCATTAGAATCTGTATATTTTCCTGATTGATGATTCAGGAAAAATTCTATATTTCTAGACAGAGAGAGAAAATTTTCTTTGATAACTTGCGGAAATAGGTCAATCAGTTTTGTAACATTTTTAAGATTCATTGTCTGGATATTATATTTTTTAATGTATGATTCAAACTGACTAACATCATCTTTATTAATTTTTCCTAAGGATAGTACTACCTCCCAGAAGATATCTTTATAAAAAATATCAATGCTATCATAGTCTATTTCAAAAATGGTAATTGGGAAATTCTCGGATAAATCGTTATGAAATTTTCTAATTAGATGTTTGAATTTAGAAAATTCATTTTCTGTTTTTAACAATTTTAGGATTAAATGGGTTTCTATTAAATTATTAATTTCAGTTGAAGGCTTATAAGTTTCAATGTATTCCAGAGCCATATCGTATTGATATGGTTCTATTACACTATTAGGGGCATGAAATCTTTGGCTTGACATATTTTAATATTCCTTATGTTCATTTGATGATTTTTATCGCGTTAATATTATATAGTGTTTGGGCATGCCGTTATTTAGGGCTAACTTAAATCAATTTTCATCCTTAATAAATATTTACGCATAACTTGAAGATTCTAACCTCCCCTTGTCCATTGTATTGGTAAATCTTCTAAAATGCTTAGTAAGGTTATTGAATAGTCTGTTATATTTTTTTTCAAATACGATATGCAAGCTAATCGAACATCATCTTTTACTAGTGGGGCAAAATTATCAACCACTTCAATATACGAACTATGACTAGAAAGAAAATCGACTTTGCCTTGTATCTTTTTTTCCAAAGAATCAAGTATCGATTTAGCAAATTTGTCATCATCACCCTTATATATTTTCCAATTTAAATATATCAAAAATTCTTTGCTAGGAACTGGTAAATCTATAAAATTCGGTTCCAAAATGCTTTGTTCGTATAGAAATAAATAATATGCAGAAAAATAACTGAATCGTTCTAGTTCGTGAATAAAGATATCTTTCATTAATTTTATATTTGAAGAAAAGATATTTACAACAATACCCATGTGAGAATCTATCTCGTGTTTTGCGGAAAGAGTAGGTTTATCTTTAAGTAACTCATCCGAATAATTTAAAATAGTTCTTTCTCCTAACATTCTTAATAGAGTTGGCGAGGATTTTAAAATTCTGTCTATTGTCGTTATGCTTTCAAGGCAAGTATAGCGGTAAAGTTCATATTTATCAAGATTGCTATATTCTTTACGTATACTAGATTTTGCTATCTCATAGATCATATTCTTTGAAATCCCTTTCATTTCCTCCAAGGGGAAATCATTTTTCTGAACATACTCTTTTATCTCACTAATAATGCTATCTAGAGAGCGGTCTAACGATGTCTTGTTTTTGTATATTTCTTTATTAAATCTATATCTAATAGAATCGCTATGTATTGAATTTAATTTATTTAGTTTTTCTAAATTTTTATTTAACTGATAACCTTCATTATTTCGAGTATAGTACGCAAATAACGGTAGGTAGTATTCAAAAAGAAAATCTAGTGTTTCTGTTATCACTTCGTATTCTTTATTTCTTATTGATACACCTGTCTTTGAAATACTCTCTTCAGAAATATGTAGAACTTCAATTATTTTTTTTAAGGTACTTTTATGTGGTGTACTGGTTCCATTTAACCATGGACGAACTGCTCTAGTCGTTTTCCCTGTCATTTTGGCAAGTTGCTCAACTGAGATATTCTTATTTTGTAAAATGGTATTTAACTTCTTATAATCAAAATTTTTACTTTCCATAATTTAATTATATCATTTTCAGGAAGTTTCCTTTTTTAAAAAGCTACAAAACTTCCCGATCATTGATTTAATAATCTTTTTGGTAGAAAAATAAATTATTTTTTTCAGATAAAATAGAATTATCAAGAAAAATCTTGATAAATAATTAAATAGTTCTTTTTGATGGCCATCAAATTGACGGATTGAAACTCAAAATATAAACAGTTTATTAGTTATCTATATTTTATGAAGTTTCGCCGTTTATTTGGTGTGCTTTTTTGTACCATTCGGTTAAACTCTATTAAGTTTCTTTCTGTCTTAGGACGATGAGGAAGAAAATGACTTATAAGAAGATTATGACGAAATTATATTGTAAACTACTCGGAGAATCAATACACAAGCGTCTTAAAGAATTACAAATCTTACAAAATCAAATTGGTTTTGAAACACCTGAGGGAGAATTTGAACTTCTATCAGAAACAACTGTCGGGCAAATTATCAAAGGGAAAAGGAATCTTAGTTTTAATGCTTCACTAGCTTTTCAAACTAGCCTCAATTACCCAACACCAAGAAAACTATTCTTTCCAAACAAAGAGTTTATGCTCCAACTTTTTCAAAACTTGATAATTACAATTTTAACAGACCCCATTTTTGATAATAGTTTACTCAAAAAAATTTTAAAACAAAAACTTAGAAATTATTCCATTTCGTCAAACGAGCAAGTATCCGACTTTACTGACTATTATCAAGAAACTCTTATTACTTCTCTATTAAATTTTATCTCTGAGTTTCCAGAAGAAGAAACATCCTATCAAATTGCTGAAAAATTAACTGATTGGTTATCTGAATTTGCCTGCCTCATATCACAATTTTAAAGATAGACTGTCATAAAAATTGACAGTCTGCTTCATGAAATTACGTTAAACTAAAATTGTTCTTAGCTAAGACAAATAATCAAACACGAGGTAAATCTAATGAAAACACGCAATCGCAAAGGTGGCTACTCAGCTAATACTGCTAATGAATATATTGACAACAAGCAGGGAATTCTCTGCTTAAGCACCGAACTAGAAGCACTAATTAAATATGAAGACGGTCAACCAACAGGGGAAATTATCTCTTATAAAGCTTGGTTCTCACAAAAAGGACTTCCGCCCTTCACTGTCAAATTCGAAACTGAAGTGGAGCTACCATCTTATATGTCATTGGTACGGTTTGATAATCTTCAAGCCTGCGAAGTTGGCTTTAACGTCTACTTCAAAGCTGACAATGTCAAGGAGGTCAAATAATGGTATCTAAAACAGATACCGTCTTGCAATCATACTTGCTCCAGAGCCTTAATATGGCTCTTGGAGCCTTGATGCAAGGCGAAACAAGTTATACTAACAGTTTTAACATTGTCATCCAAGAAAACGGTTTCATTTTCATCCCACGACTTCCCTGCGCCTATATTTTAGATGATGAACTCTATAATAAAATTTTCTTGATTGCTAACGCATCCCTATACCCACATTATACTTTATTGAAGCAAAATGCAACATACTTTGTTCCTCTAAAAACGGATGATATCCATGTTCAGCGAGGCCTCTTCTTTCCGTGGAAGGTGGGAATTTCAAAACGATTGGTCATTCCTGACCTTGATAGATATACAACAAGTTTGCCCAAAAATCAAATTCCAATTATGGAAAATTTTACACTTAATCTTGATAAGGTCAATCACATTGCAATCTGTGGAAATAGTGGGTCGGGTAAATCTTATGCTCTCACCTATTTACTGAGTGTGCTCAAACACCAATCCGATTTAATTATCGTAGACCCAAAATTTGACACACCTAGTCGTTGGGCTCGTGAACATCAAATTGCCGTGATTCATCCCGTTGAAAATCGGTCTAAGTCTGATTTTGTATCAGAAATCAATGAGAAATTAAGTCAATGTCTGGAACTGATTCAAAAACGTCAAGCAATTCTATACGAGAATCCACGTCATGAGTTCACTCATATGACAATTGTGATTGATGAAGTTCTTGCATTATCCGAAGGAGTCAATAAGACGATTAAAGAATCCTTTTTCTCACTCTTATCTTCTATCGCACTTCTAGGACGTGCTACAAGGATTCATTTACTATTGGTTAGCCAAAGGTTCGACCATACTACCATTCCCATTTCAGTCCGTGAACAACTTAATGTCCTCATCCAAATTGGTAACATTAACAAGAAGACGACACAGTTTCTATTTCCCGACCTAGACCCAGAAGGTATTGTTATCCCTATTGGACATGGAACAGGTCTGATTCAAGTGATTGATAACGAACATCCTTATCAGGTACTTCCACTTCTATGTCCAACGTATTACACAAAGAAAGGAATTCTTTAATGGTGAAAAAATCTTACTTCATGAGGACATTCAACCTCAATATCAATCTAATTCTAGTTTCATTTCTAGCAGGATTTATAGGATGGTCTCTGGATTTTCTATCAAATCAGTTTAAACTAAATCCTCTCAGTTTTTTCGACCTCTCCCAGTTCAATAGCTACTTAGAATTAGGAAGCAAATATTCTTATTCCGCATTGTCCTTCCTTTTATTTATACTATTTGTTTCTGTAATGTTTGAAATTCTGAATCGACTTCGATTTGATAGTCTATTCAACTATTTTAAATCCGTATATTTTACATTTAAACTTCGTCAGTTTCTAACGCAACGTGAGAAATCAGAAAAAACAACAACGATTGACAATCAGAATATAACTACCTTCAATCCCATAAATAGTAGTTTTAATCAGTGTGCACATAAGAGTGTCGTAGACATACGAAAAGATGATGTGACGGTTTTTGTCAAAGTTCCTAAAGACCAGCAGGGGCAAAAAATTTTGGCTGACATGACCTCTCAACTGAAAGAAGAAGTTTCGAGTCAACATCCTGACTACTACTTTTCAGCACCTAATCGGATTCGTAATAAACTATGGTTAGTTGGTAAAAAACGACAAAAAGGGGCTATGGCTTGCGTTAAGCAGTAGCCAGATAGCCCCTTCTAGCATTTTCCAAGATAATTGGGGTTACTACGACCCCCAATTATCCTATAATCAGTAATCAGAAAGGTATATCAAAATGGGAAAAGAACAACGCTCCAGCAAGTGGACATTCCTTTTTTACAAAGAAAGTGCCCCTGCTGACTACCTTGAAGTTCTTGAAGAACTACACATCCCCTTCATCCTGAGTCCTTGGCACGATAAAGATATTAACCGACAAACTGGGGAACTGAAAAAATCTCACAAACACGGGGCTTTCTTCTTTGATTCTCTCAAAAGTTATAAACAAGTTTCTGAGCTAATCAAGGACAAGTTGAACGGCCCTGCTCATGTAGAAATCGTACAATCCCCCAAAGGACTTTTCGACTACTTCATTCATGCTGAAAATAAGGAGAAAACTCAATATGATATAGATGATATTGAAGTTGGATGTGGTTTTAATCTAGATAAATTTCTTGTAGAAAATAACTCAGATGATTTCATGCATGAAGTTGTGGATATTATTGAGCAGAATGACTTCACAGAGTTTGAAGAACTCGTCTGGTATGCACGAGCTAATCACACACCACTTCTTGGACTTATCATTGAGCGCACCTACTTTTTTGCTAAGTATTTGGATTCACGTCGATGCAATCCAATGAGGAACCAAGATAAGAAGGAGGGTAATAAATGCAAGTAATCCTACCAGATGAGCAAATTCACCAAATTCAACTATTACTATCCAATCTTATTCAAAAAGAAATTAAACAACAATTAGAAAAAAAGCCTTTAAGTTGTCCCTATTTTAACAAACAACAGACTTGTGACTATTTGGGAATTTCCAACAATACTCTTGATTCATGGATTCAAAAGGGGCTTCCAACCATCAAAATTGGAAAAACAATTCGATTCCACAAAGACTCTATTGACCGCTGGTTAAACGGTAACAACTAGAAAAATCAAGATTTTTATTTTATAATGGTCATGATATTTTCTGGTTCGATATAAAGGAGAATATCATGACTATCAGTAAGACAAAAAACGGAACTTACCGCTTAAAAGTCTATATACCAATAGAAGCACGAATGCCTCTTGGCATCGTTAATAATAACTATTATGATAAAAGATTTAAAACAAGAAAGGAGGCACGACAAGCAGAGATAGACTTACTCACGAAGCTAAACCAAATTGAAGACAATGTCTTTTCGGGACTAGGAAAAGAAGATATTCTTTTCTCAGACTTCTATAATAATATTTGGTGGGAATCCTACAAAGCAGGACAAACTACATCTACTTCAAAGCCACCAAGCAGGTCAACAATTGCTAATACCAAAACATGTTTTGAAAAGCATATACTACCACTTCTTGGTGACTATACGATTCAATTTTTAAACCAAAACAAACAGGTTATTCTAAATTTGATGACGTCAAAAGCTAATGAATATGCAAACTTCAAAACTTTACGAAGTTACGTTATTTCTATTTTTGATTGGGCGGAAGAACTTGAGTATATTGAAGCAAATAGAGTTGCAAAAACTTTAAGGCGAATTAAGGCTGTCAAAAAAATTCAACTTGCAGAATCAAAACGTGTTGAAGATTTATATTTAACTCATGAGCAACTTCAAGAGTGGTTTTCAGCCTTTAAAGAGGATTTAGAGAATGATAAAATATCACTCAAAGATTACGTCCTTTTCTATCTCACTTTTTTCCTCGGAGATAGAAAATCAGAAACATATGCTCTCCAGTGGAAACATATCGACTTTTCAAAATCTCAGATTCAGTTAATTCAGGCTTTAGATAGATACGGACAAGTAAAATCTACCAAAGGAAATAAAAAAACTATCTTTTCTATTTCTAGTGACTTACTTCAACTTCTGACTTCATGGAAAAAACAACAAAAATATGAACTAGCAAAGTTTGGTATCATCAGTAATCCAGAACAATTCATCTTCACTTACATAGATACCAGAGGGAATATCAATAAACCTTTACATGCTGACTATCTTAATAATAAGATGAAAACTATCAGAAAGCGACACCCAAAGCTTACACACGCTACGCCACACAAACTACGTCATACAGGAGCGACACTCGCTAAACAGGCAGGAATGAGCTTAGAAGCCATTTCCGAAGCTCTGACACATAGCGACACAGGTACAACACAGATTTATGTCAATACTTCTAATGTAGTCCCTATGGCCGTCGGTGAATTTGCCTTAAAGTCTCTAAAACAATGAGGTGAAAATAAGGTAAATTTTGAGGTGAACTTTTTCAAAAAACATAAAAAAAGCACCCATGAGGTAAACTCTTGAGTGCTTTGAAACGTTGATATAATCGTATTGATTAACGTTTTGAGAATTGTGATGCTTTACGAGCTTTCTTAAGACCTGGTTTCTTACGTTCAACTTTACGTGAGTCACGTGTAAGAAGTCCTGCGCGTTTCAATGAATCGCGGAAGTCTGGGTCTACTTGAAGAAGGGCACGAGCGATACCGTGACGGATAGCTCCTGATTGACCAGCGTATCCACCACCTACAACGTTAACGAAAACGTCGTATGAACCTACAGTTGAAGTAACTGCGAATGGTTGGTTGATGACAAGACGAAGGTCAGCGTGTGGGATGTACTCTTCAACATCTTTTTTGTTAACAGTGATTTTACCAGTTCCTGGAACAAGGCGAACGCGTGCAACAGCGTTTTTACGACGTCCAGTACCTGCATATTGTGCTTGTGACATACTTTATTGTTCCTTTCCTTAGATAAGTCCTGAAATATCAAGAACTTCTGGTTGTTGTGCAGCGTGAGTGTGCTCAGCGCCTACAAATACTTTCAGCTTCATACCTTGAGCGCGGCCAAGAGTATTGTGCGGAAGCATACCTTTAACAGATTTTTCGATCAAACGAACAGCATTCTTAGAGCGAAGCTCACCTGCTGAGATTTGTTTCAATCCACCTGGGTACATAGAGTGAGTGTAGTAGATCTTATCAGTCGCTTTTTTACCAGTCAATTTTACTTTTTCAGCGTTGATAACGATTACGAAGTCACCTGTATCAGTGTGTGGTGTAAAGGTTGGTTTGTTTTTTCCGCGAAGTACGCTTGCTACAACAGCAGAAAGGCGTCCAAGAGGGACATCAGTAGCGTCCACTACATACCATTTGCGTTCAACTTCACCTGGCTTAGCCATGTATGTTGTTTTGTTCATGATTTCTCCTATGAATATCGTTTTTGTTTACAGGGCGGATGTTCCGGTCCGCGAGTTATTTGAAAGGTTCCGGGGCCTTACAAATGGGGTAAACAATACCGCCTACTATCATATCAAAAATAGTAGGCAAAAGCAATAGATTTGAAGCAATTATTTATGAAATAGCGATTTCATGTTTTCTTAGTCTTGAATGTCTTGGGCGATACTAAAGAGTCCCAAAGTTCCAGGACCAGTATGGGTAGAAATGACAGGCCCCAGAGGCATGACGAGAACTTCCTCCACTTGGTCGCTTTCCAGCAGCTGAGCTTTTAGACTCTCAGCAACCTCTTTGGCACCTGCATAGGCGATGACCACTCGCGGATCAGCAACTCCTTCCAGAGTCATGCGGACAACTTCAGCCTGTGCCTTTTTCTTGCCGCGAACTTTAGCGACCGAGTCCAGAGTTCCATCTCCCTTGACAGCGATAATCGGCTTGATATTGACCAAGCTCCCCATAAGCGCAGCAGTTTTGGAAATCCGACCGCCCCGCATGAGGTGATTGAGGTCATCAACCAGAAAATATGTCTTAACCTTAGGCACCAAGCTCTCAATCAAGTCTGCTGTCTGCTCCAAGCTCTGACCTGCGGCTCTAGCTTCTGCCGCCTTCATGACTAAAAGTCCTTCACCCATAGAAGCTGCCTTGGTATCAATGATGCGAATCAGTGCAGCTGGAAAATCTTCCAAGACTATCTCCCGTGCCATGACAGCACTCTGATAAGTACCTGATAGGGCCGAAGCAAAGGCTACATAGAGAACTGGCTTCCCTTCCTTGGCATAGGTTCGAAAGACATCTTCAAACTGGCCGACATTGATCTGGCTGGTAGTTGGCTTGCTGCCGGACTCCATCTTATCCAGAAGTTCTTGGCTGGTCAGCTTGCCTGCGCCAACTGTCTCATAAGTTTGGCCATCTAGCTGAATGGTCAGGCCTAGGACCTGCACATCATTTTCCTGGGTCCAGTTTTCTGGCAAGTCTGCTGTTGAATCAGTTAAAATTTTAAAGATCATCTTTTTTCTCCATCATTTTTTGTAAGTCGCGCAAAGATTGGCTGTCCATCGGTCGCAAGGGCGGTTTTTGCAGGTTGATTTGTCCGCTCAGCTTATTGAGGTCTGATTTGGTAACAGCCACTCGCTTCTCTAGCTCTCTAGCGGATACTCTCAAAGCCCCTTGGGCAAAGACAGTCCACTGCTCATTGAGATCGCTAGTCGCAACCGACACCTGATTTTTGGGTGTATTGAGCTCAGCTGCCAAGCGCTCAATATAGTCATCCGCCGTTTCCTCCTCCTCGGTGAAAACGACCGTTATATTAAACTCCTCGTAAGTCTGCCGAACTCCCGGCATATACTGGGCATCAAAGACGCAGATAACTTCCAGTCCTTCAAAACTGGCATAATTGCTGAGTTTCTGGAGCAGAATCGTTCGTGCAGCATCTAACTCTCCGCGGTTAAAGTAAGGACGAGTCTCCCGCCAAAAGGCCGTCATATTGTAGCCGTCCACCAGTAAGATTTTTCTTTTCATAGGCGATTGCGAAAGACTTCATACATGAGAATAGCTGCTGCGACACTGGCATTGAGACTCTGGACATGGCCATTCATGGGAATGGAAATCATCTCGTCCACCTGTTTTTTAATATTGCTGGAGATTCCCTTACCTTCATTGCCGATAATGAGGGCCAGCTTGCCTGCTGTATTCCACTTATGAGAAGGCGTCCCCTGCATATCTGTACCGAAAATCCAGAAACCAGCTTCCTTGAGCTTGTCCAGTGTCTGGCTGAGGTTGGTCACACGGGCAATGGGAATATGCTCAATGGCACCCGTTGAGGTCTTGGCAACGACTGGTGTCACACCGACTGCCCGGTGCTTGGGAATGATGACTCCAGCCACATTGGTCGCGTCAGCCGTCCGCAAGATAGAGCCTAGATTATGCGGGTCAGTCAGCCCGTCCAAAATCAATAAGAGAGGATTGTCTTCCTGCTCTGCTTTTTTCAAAAGCGCTTCAAAGTCAGTATAGGCGAACTCCGCCACCCGCAGGACAAAGCCTTGGTGAACCGCTCCGTCAGTCATCTCCTGCAAGTTTTTCTTAGGTGTCCAAGAGATGGAGACCTTCTTTTCCGCTGCTAATTCTTTGATTTTATCAACCTTTTTACCACGCAGGTCGTCTTGAATGTAGAGTTTATTTCCAGTGTTAGCTGCGAGAGCCTCTGTCACCGCATGCACACCGTAGACAATATCGTTTTTTTCCATAGGACTAGTATAACATAGACAAACCTTTTTTGACTAGACAAACTGCCTCTATTACGTTTATGTCAACTACCCTTAATTATTTTTTCAAACTTACTATAAAAGAGACAATTATCGGCTTCTTTTGTCAATATTTATCTCTTTTTTAGTTAACCTATTGTGCACAAAATTAACTTCTTTCAACTTATCAATCATTTCTGTTTCCATGCTTTGAATAACAAGCGAGTAAATTGCGTCGAGTGAATTTTCATGATTATATCTTACTATTTCTATAATTGTTTTTATAGTAATTCCCAACTCAGATCATAAAGAGAAATGTAGAGAAAAACAAAACTAGGCAATCTAACAACCGCTTTTCGAATTTTTGACCTTTCATTGGATGTTTGCACTCATATAAAAAGCATAGATTACACTATGCTATATAAGGTGTTGATAGGAACTATAAAAATATCAAAAAAAATTATCTACGATTACGAATCTATAAAATTTTCAAACTTCGTATTCGTTTCAGTAACCTTATCTTTAACTGCCTGCGACCACTTTCCTTGCATATTAGAATCCATATCAGAAAGTACCAAAGCTATATCTGAACGAACTTCTTCAGAGAAAGATTTTATCTTTTGCTGGAGTAATTGGCGATTCTGAGTTTGTCTTACAATACCAGCCTGCCCTATGACCCCAACATTCCACTTTTGTAGCATCTTTTCATATTGAAGAAAAGAATCATCGTATCCTCTCGTTGAATGTTCTAATAAATCTGTTGTAACAATCATTGATTTCTCCTTTTCAAATGGCACATTTGTTCCTCATTATCGTCCAAATTTCGTTGATATTGACGCTTATGTTCTGAAAATTCTTCCATCAAATCTGACCGTTTTTGATTGATAAACCATTGAAACTGCTCACTGCTTTCTTGATATTCCTGATAAACTTGCCCTAACAAAATAGGATACGGTTCAAAAACATTCAAAGCAAAGCGAAGATGATTCATGTTTTCTTCAAACATATTACGATAAAGATAATCCACTCTTTCTATGTCTTCTTCTCGTCTATCATAATCCTGCTTATATTCCTCAAAATCTTCTTCGATCTTTGCACGTTGATTCCGCAAACTGCCCATTATCTCATCAAATCCCATTGTTTAAAATCCTTTGCCAATTCTTGATCGGTATCCAGCTGTTTCTGGACACCTGAGCGTATTTTCTGAGCGATAGTTTCAAATTCTCGCTTGAGATCGTAAGCTAGTACTTTCTTTTCACGGTAATGTTGAAAATCCGACACGCTAATGCTTTCTCTTGTCACACCGACAGCTGATAGAGCAGAGTAAATTTCAGATTCACTCAATTTAGGCCCTGCAGCATAAGCCTGGCGGACAATTAGATTCCAGAGATCTTCGGCTTCTTGAATGGCATCATCATACAGACTAATCAGCAAGTCCAATCCTTTTGTTGCAATGTTTTCAATGGCCGAAGCAGTAACTAAGGCCTGCTCACTATCCAAGTATATTTGTTCGCCTCTAGAAAGTCCATCTACTTTTAGGCGGTTCCGCAGCTCCACCAATGAAGCCAGCTCTGTATCCAAAGTCTGTAAACTATTTTTAGTCGTCTCCAAATAATTAAATCGTTGAGCAGTAATCACTACTCGACCATGCTCATCAATCACTTGCCCCTGTTCATTAAACTGCCAATCAAAAATCTGATGGCTAGATCCATAAACCCAATAGATTGTTCCAAAGCCATCTCTGCCCTTTACTCCTTCCAAGTTTCCATCTTGATATTGAACGACATCATCTTGAGCATGACGATAATTTTTAAATAGATGAGTGTTGCGCTTAAGGTATTTTTTCTCATCTTCACTCAAGGTATCGTAACTAAACCAGCCATTAAAAACGGTTGTTGGAATATGGTATTTTGCGCCTAGCTTAATCATATAAGCCCCCTGTGAATAGCCCGTCAATTGTGTTACATGATAGTTTTTTCTAACTTCCCGAAGAAATTCATCTGCAACTGCTAATTGTGGTGAACTTAATTCAGGATTGATACTGGTAATCGCACCTTTCAAATCATTCACATCCGTTGGTGTCGTACCTGCAGCTACCACTGCCACACTGTTTGTATCTACCTGACCATTAACAATAGGTGCAACTGCCATACCCTGAAAACCAGTTGCAGGGTCATTTTTGACGGAGACAACACGGAAATCTTGATTTCCAATAGCTATTGTATTTTTTTCATCATCAGCCAACTCATTATCCTTCTTAGAAGTTATAATTTCATGCCCATTGGTCTTAGCTAAATTCGGATCAACGCTATAAACATTTTTTTCTTGATTAAACTCATTTAATTCTTTATCAGAATAATTATATATCATTTCAAAATCATCTCCTCTTTTACTGAATAGATTACTTTAATTTCACCTTCTGTATGACCAACTCTAGATCGCAAATTAGCCATATTTTCATTGTAAGTAGGTCCCCCAAATGAAGCATCATGATTACTAACATCATCTAAATGATGAGCCGCCCCATATTTTAATTTTGTTCCATCAGCAAAGGTCAACTGAACATGAACATACCATCCACCAGGTTTATCAGAATAACTTGGATTACTAAACTGAATCTCTTTAATATCTTTATAGCTATTTTTTAATGCTTTCGCTAAACTCGTCTCATATTCACGATTGCGCTTTAGCTCTGTTTGATGATTAAAATAGCTAACCGCGCCAAAAATCAAGAAACCAGACAACACCACACCTAAAACACTTATCAGTATTCGCTTCTTCATTGTAGCCACCTCTCTTTTTTATTTTAAGCAAAAAATAAATCCTATATGTTTTTACCATATTTATTTTTTCCTTAAAATAAAAATTAAATCATTCACATCCGTTGGCGTCGTACCTGCAGTTACCACTGCCACACTGTTTGTATCTACCTGACCATTAACAATCGGAGCAACGGCCATACCCTGAAAAGCAGTTGCAGGATCATTTTTGACAGAAAGAATCTTAAATCTTTGACCATCAGACGTTCTATCTATGTTTATTTCCCCTGCTTTTAACTGATCATCCGATTTACTAGTTATATTTACTTTGTGCTAAATTTGGATCAACACTATAAACAGCCTCTTCTTGATTCAGTCCATTTAATTGTTCATCTGTGTAAGTATATATCATTTTAAAATCACCTCTGTTTTCATTGAATATATTACCTTAATTTGATTCTCTGTATAACCAACTCTTGATTTTAATTTATCACTCTCTTCATCTAAAGTTGGACCAGAAAAAATTGAATCATGATTAACAGTATCACCAAGACGATGTCCTGTTCTATACATCAACCTTACTCCATCTCTAAAGGTCAACTGAACTTTCACATCCCATCCACCAGGCTTATCAGAATAACTTGGATCACTAAACTGAATCTCTTTAATATCTTTATAGCTATTTTTTAGCGCTTTCGCCAGACTCGTCTCATATTCACGATTGCGCTTTAGTTCTGTTTGATGATTAAAATAGCTAACCGCACCAAAAATCAAGAAACCAGACAACACCACACCTAAAAAACTCATAAGAATTCGCTTCTTCATCACAGCTACCTTTCATTTTTACTTTAAACAAAAAATAAATTCTATATTTATTTTACATCATTGGAATGAAATATCAATACCAAGCAATTTCTCCACATTCTCAATAACTAGTTTGTAATTACATAAAAGCAGAACAGTCAATCCTCTTATCATTATTTTACAAAATTAAATATATCAAATCATATTTGAAGCACTCTTCTTTATACATATTGACTAAAAATTTAATATGCTTGGTTAATTTTTTCATTTTTTTCAATTTTTTTAATTCACAATCCATCATCGCTATAAAGCAATGTTAACATTTTCATTATTGTATAATTCTAGTATATCATAAAGCTTTCAAAGTAAAAGCAGAAGTCGTTCAGCTGAGAAAAAATCCTGAACACACAATCTCTCTATCCTGCTTTTCTATTAAGTCATGATATAATAAAGCGACTCTAAAAAAAGAAAGTTGGCTCATATGTCCCTTCTCCACAGAACGATCAAACTTATGCTCGCTACCTGTCTCGCTGCTTGGCTGGCTGACTTTTTAGGTCTGGCCTACTCAACTTCAGCTGGTATCATTGCCATCCTCAGCGTCACCGATACCCGCCGCAGCACTGCAAAGCTAGCTGGCAATCGCTTTTTATCTACCCTGCTGGCTCTGGCTATCGGAAGTCTGGCCTTTCACTTCCTAGGTTTTCATCTCGGAGCATTGGCCCTCTATATCACTGTATACGTACCTCTAGCCTTTCGGCTTGGCTGGGAAATCGGCATTACCCCCAGCACCGTCCTCGTCACCCATCTGCTCTTAGAAAAATCCACTTCCTGGTCTCTGCTTGGAAATGAGCTAGCTCTATTTCTCATCGGAACTGGCTTTGCACTCCTAGCCAATCTCTATATGCCCTCGCGTCAGCAAGAGATTGACAGCTACCACGAGCAAGTGGAGGAACAGCTGAAAAAGATTCTCCTGCGCTTTGAATATTTCTTAAAATCTGGAGACGGCCGAAATGATGCAGCTCTAATCAAGGAGCTGGATAAGATTCTGCAGCAGGCCTTGCAGCTGGTCTATCTGGACCACTCCAACCACCTCTTTCACCAGACCAACTACCATATCCACTATTTCGAAATGCGGCAGGCCCAAAACCGTATCCTGCAAGACATGGCCAGCAATATCAATAACTGCCATCTAGCAGCCAGTGAAAGCTTGATTTTAGCCCGCCTCTTCTCCCAGACCGCTAAGCAACTGAGCCAAGAAAATCCCGCCCGAGACCTCTTGGACGAGATTGAAAACTATCTAGCCGTTTTTCGCGAGCGACCACTCCCTAAGACCCGCCAAGAATTTGAAACCCGCGCCATGCTACTGCAACTCCTGCGAGACTTGGAAAACTTTATCAAGATGAAGGTGGAATTTTACGAAAATTATAAAGAAGACTAGCTGCCATGGAAAGCAGCTAGTCTTTTTTCAGTCTATTTTATAATAAAAGGAATTTGGATCTGTATTGGTTCCCAGCCCTTGACCAGCCCATATCCGATCTCGATCATGGTCTGATGCATCTTTATATGTTTCTCCTGCATTAGTGATAGTGTAATCTTTTCCTTTAGGTATAAAAGCTATTACATAACCACCTGCACCTTGCTTAGGGAGGACTCCAATACTAACAAAACCATACATATCTTTGGCACCATATTCACTCAAATGCTGAGTTTCACTCACCAAACCATTTGCGTCAAACACCAATGTATTTCCAGTACCACTTTTCCAAGTTCCTACAATGCTAGAGTAGTCTCCATTTTTTATCTCTTCTTCATTCATGGAAGATTCAGAACTTTTCGTATTCGTTTCCGTTTTACCCAAGGCTTTCCAATCCAGAGTTGATAAATCTAGAAAAGCAGGCAATTGTCCAAGTAAGTCTTGACTTGCGCCCTCCGCCACTTTTTCCAGTGCATTGCCTTTTTGATTGAATTTGTAATGAATATATTGAGCCTCAGTAGCTGAAGAGGCACCGCGATAGAGGAAAGTACCATCTTTCAGAGGCGTCAGAATCATCCGCTCTCCAATCCAAGCCAACTGATTTTCCTTATTTGTCAAACGAAGTGGTTTTTGGTCATCGATAGTATAAATATCCAGAAGATCATACTTCACATCAGCATTCACGCGCCCCATAGCAATGATCAACTCTTCTGTTCCGTTTTTATCTAGGTCATAATAACTATAGAAGACTCCACTATAAACTTGCGGATGAATATTTGCTTGAGAAACAATCCAATTAATCTCTTGGTTTTGTTGATTGGCTTTTGGATTCTGAATCGCCTGAGCATACATATCCAAAATAGAATCATAAAGTTTTATATCAGTTTTTTTAACTTTTTTGCTGGAAGAAGATTTGCTAGAGGAACTGCTAATCTTGCTACTGGAAACCTTACTTGAAGAAGATTCTGTTTGCTTCTTATTACTGCAAGCACAGAGCAAAAGCAAAGATAAGGTCGCTACCGACAGAGTAAGGTATTTTTTCACAGTTTTTCTCCTATAAATGTTTTCTACTTTGTATATTATAGCAAATAAAAGCTCTAAAGAAAAGAGCTGCCGCAGCAACTCTGTTTTAGATATCTTCAATTTATCTAGCTTGTAAACGGAGCTAGAAAATCTTTCTTTATTTGCTTTCCTCCACCCGTTTGATACACCAGCCAATCAGCTCTTCCATTCGCTCAATAGATTCGGTCATATGCAGGTAGCCCATAACCGCCTCAAAGCCAGTAGACATCCGGTAGGTGACGATGTCCGTATTCTTAGCCTTGGTGTGGCTGTTGGCATTGCGGCCACGCTTATAGATATCCTCTTCCTTATCCGTCAGAATCCCTTCTTCCAACATGAGAGAGATGAGATTAGCCTGAGCCTTGGCTGAGACATACTTGGTCGCCTCTTGGTGAAGTTTATTGGGCTTGGTCATGCCTTTGAGGATGAGATGGCGGCGAATATACATGGAATAAACCGCATCCCCCTCAAAAGCCAGCGCAATCCCATTAATGAGATTGACATCAATCACGAGTCCACCTCACTCCATCTTTTGTATCCAGTAGTTTAATCCCTTGAGCAGCTAGTTGATCACGGATTTGGTCTGCTGTCGCGAAGTCACGATTAGCACGCGCTTCTTGACGTTTTTGGATCAAGACTTCGATCTCTGCATCCAAAACTTCCTCAACAAAGACAATTCCGAAGACTTCTAACATGGCCGCAAGAGCTTGCTTGACAGCAGCATCATAGTTGCCTGAATTGATCCATTTGGCCATTTCAAAGACAACTGTGATACCATTGGCCGCATTGAAATCTTCGTCCATAGATGCGGTGAACTTGTCTAGAAAGGCTTGAAGCTGAGCCGAATCTGCCTGACCAGTGAAAGGTTGCTCATAGGTATTCTTCAAATACTTAAGATTAATCGCTGCATCATGAACGGCTTTTTCCGTGAAATTAATCGGCTTGCGATAATGCTGGGTCGCAAAGAAGAAACGCAGCACCTGACCATCAATGGTCTTGAGGGCATCGTGAACGGTGATAAAATTGCCTAGAGATTTGGACATCTTAACATCGTCGATGTTGACAAAGCCATTGTGCATCCAGTAGTTGGCAAAAGTCTGACCCGTCTTGGCCTCTGACTGGGCGATTTCATTGGTATGGTGAGGAAACTCCAAGTCTGCTCCTCCACCGTGGATATCAATGGTATCACCCAAAATCTCCGTCGACATGACCGAGCACTCGATGTGCCAGCCCGGACGACCTGCTCCCCAAGGACTGTCCCAGGAAATCTCGCCCGGCTTAGCCGCCTTCCAGAGAGCAAAATCTACCGGATTTTCCTTGCGAGCGGTCTCCTCATCTGTCCGACCAGAAGCACCCAACTCCAAGTCTGCCAAAGTTTTGTTAGCTAGTTTGGCATAATTGTAAGACTTTTCGACACGGAAGTAAACATCCCCTTGACTCTCGTAAGCATAACCTTTTTCAATCAAGTCAGCGACAAAACGAATGATATCAGCCATAAACTCTACTACACGTGGATGGCGAGTCGCAGGTTTCACGCCCAAGGCTGTCACATCCTCACGAAAGGCAGCGATGTACTTGTCCGCAACCTCTTGAGGCGTGATACCTTCTTCCTTGGCGCGATGGATAATCCTATCATCTACATCTGTAAAATTGGAAATATAGTTGACTTCAAATCCCCGATACTCAAAATAACGGCGAATGGTATCAAAAGCTATTGTTGAGCGGGCATTGCCGACATGGATATAGTTGTATACAGTTGGCCCACAGACATACATCTTAACCTTGCCGTCCTCAATAGGTACAAATTCTCGCAAATCACGAGACATGGTGTCGTAAATTTTAATCATGCGGTCCACTCCCTTCTCTATTTCTGACTTTTTCGGCTGAAAACCAGCTCTGCAAAAGGGCCAAATTGTCTGAGGCTATCCAGTTGGTAAAAGCGCTGCCCTTCCTCTTGGGTAAAGAGGGGAACCCCCTTTCCTAGGATAAGGGGCGCTATCTGAATAATGAGGTGGTCGAAAAGATCCGCATCCAAGAGCGGTCCTACCAAGGAATTACCACCAATCACAAAGACATTTTTGCCTTTGTCAATCTGGCGAACAAAGTCCACCACATCCCCAGCTACTGGCTGGTAATTGCTGACAGGCAGGTGCCTATCATGCGTAAAGACATAGTTTTCCGTAGCTTGATAAAAACTTTCTACATCTTGCAAATCTTGGATTTCCTCAAAGGTCCGCTTGCCCATGATGGTGATATCCATTTGCCTGTAAAAGTCATCATAGCCTGTATCCTCTACAGAACCAAGCTGATGCAGCCAGTCTATCCTGTGCTGGCTGTCTGCCAAGTAGCCATCCATGGTGATACAGCCGTAAAAATATACTGCCATTCTTGTAGTTACCTTTCTAGTTCCTTGGCTATTGTCAAAGCGATAGTGAAAAAAGTCATGGCATCAGCTGTCCGCTCTTCATGGCGGGCATCCCAGGTTCGGTTATGATGATCCACATAGTCAGCTGTGTAGAAGAATTGATAGACTTTACTCTTGCGAAATTGACTCCAAGCCATGATAGCCGAAGCTTCCATGTCCACCACTTTGGCTCCAGCAGCCAAGCGACGCTTGACCTTATCAGGCGTTTCCCGATAAAAGGCATCAGTCGTCCAAGACTTAGCGCGGATATGCTCGATATCGTGCTTGTCAAAGATAGCTTCCAGCTCGACCAGCAGAGACTCTTCATAGGCGACTTCATCACCCGGTGGGGCATAGTGATAGCTAGTCCCTTCATCTCGCAATGCGGCCGCAGGCAGGATGATTTTATCCGCCTCAATTGAGCGATCCAAAACGCCACAGGAACCTAAAATGATGAAATTCTTGAAGCCTCTGGCCGCTAACTCCTCCAGCTGGCCGACTATCATGGGAGCCCCAATCGGAGCCAACATAACTGCTAGCTTGCTAGGACCTTGGCGGTAAATATACCATGGATGCTGTCCGTTTATGCTTTTCAAATAGCCTCCTGGATAGACTTCTTCTGACTCAATCAAACGTTTCAGAATTTCGCCATTAAAGGACAGGATGATGGTTTCACACACTTCACCCTTGTCATGGACTGGCTTTTCAGTTGGCTCAATGACTGCAGCTACATCTTCAAATTCCTCTAATAGCATAAGTTCTCTTTCTTTAAGGCTTCAGCAAATCCGCCTTCATCTTTTCTATGCGGCGCAGCTTGGTCTCATCTTTCTTGGCTTCACTGATATAGCGAGCCCATTCGCGCTGGTGGCTGGGCGGCAGTTTGGTAAAGCGCTCCTTGGCAGGACCGTCCAAGCCTTCTTTCAGTTCAAGGACTACCTGGTTCAAAATAGCATCTGATAAATCTGACATGTCGGTTCCTCCTGTCATATTTTACTTAGATAACTTTGCCAACCTTTTCTACAGACTTGATGAATGGTGGCTGGCTTCACGGGCATGCTCTAGCTTGTCTAGATAGTATTCCCGTTTCTCCTCTACCTCGTGAATGGTTGGCTCGTCTTTCTCACCGTGAACACGGACAATCTTCGCTGGTACGCCGACCACTGTCACATCACTAGGAACATCAGCTACAACAACTGCACCGGCTCCAACCTTGGCTTTTTCTCCAATCTCAATTGGTCCAATGACTTGGGCATGGGCAGAGACCAAGGCACCCCGACGAACGGTCGGATGGCGTTTGCCTGTATCCTTGCCCGTACCGCCTAGGGTCACACCGTGGTAAAGCATGGCCCCCTTCTCCACAATGGCTGTCTCTCCAATCACCAGACCACTGCCATGGTCGATGAAGACACCCGACTCAATCTGAGCACCAGGGTGAATCTCAATCTGGGTCCAGAAACGCCAGAATTGACTGTGCATGCGCGCCAGCAGCTTGAAGCCGTGCCGCCACAAAAAATGCGAGAGGCGGTGGGCCGCCAAAGCTTTAATGCCCGGATAGGTTAGCAAGACTTCTAGCGACGTTCGTGCCGCTGGATCATTTTCCTTTACAATATCAATGGATTCCTTCCACCAACCCATGCTAGCCTCCTTCCTTCTCTAAACAAGGAGAGACGAGAACTAGGCTCGCCTCTGCCGATTTCTGATGAGGTCGCAGGGATAAGCGACCTCTTATTCTTCTGTTTTAGGGCTTTCTTGATGGTCCTTATGACCCTTGTGCTCCTTGCGCGGATGATGTCCCTTGTCATGATGATGTTTTGGCTTATCAGACTTTGGTGGACGCGGCAGCAATACTTTCATGGAAGCATCTACCCGACCTTTGGCATCAATCTTAATCACCTTGACATCCACTTCATCACCGATTTGTACAACGTCCTCTACATTATTGGTCCGAGTCCAAGCTAACTCTGAGATATGAACCAGTGCATCCGTCTTGTCAAAGAGATTGACAAAGGCACCGAATTTCTCAATCCGAACAACCTTGGCATGGTAAACTTCATCCACTTTTGCTTCGCGGACCAAGCCAGCAATGATTTCCTTGGCACGATTGATGGCATCTTGGTCGCTAGAGTAGATGGATACATTGCCCTCTTCATCAATATCAATCTTAACACCGGTCTCAGCGATAATCTTGTCGATGGTTTCTCCACCTTTACCGATGACAATCTTAATCTTGTCCACATCAATCTTGATGGTGTCAATTTTCGGAGCAGTTGGAGCCAACTCAGGACGTGGAGCTGGAATCGTCGCCTCAATCAAGTCCAGAATTTCAAAGCGGGCTTTCTTAGCCTGAGCCAGAGCTTCTGTCAGGATTTCCGCTGTAATTCCTTCAATCTTGATATCCATCTGCAAAGCTGTAATCCCTTCGCGGGTACCAGCTACCTTAAAGTCCATATCGCCAAAATGGTCTTCCAAACCTTGAATGTCCGTCAGAACTGTGTAGTTGCTGCCATCTGAAATCAAGCCCATGGCAATTCCGGCAACCGGTGCCTTAATAGGTACACCACCTGCCATCAGAGCCAAAGTGCCCGCACAGATAGAGGCTTGTGAAGAAGAACCGTTTGACTCCAAGACTTCTGCTACCAGACGGATAGCGTAAGGAAACTCTTCCAAGCTAGGCAAGACTTGCTCCAAGGCACGTTCCCCAAGAGCACCGTGTCCGATTTCACGACGACCAGGAGCCCCATAACGGCCTGTCTCACCGACAGAATATTGCGGGAAGTTATAATGGTGCATGAAGCGTTTCTTGTATTCCGGATCCAAACCGTCCACGATTTGCGTTTCGCCCATTGGTGCCAGAGTCAGAACAGACAAGGCTTGGGTTTGCCCGCGAGTAAAGAGACCAGAACCATGCACGCGCGGCAGGTAATCCACTTCCGCATCCAGCGGACGGATCTCATCAACCTTACGACCATCAGGACGAACCTTATCTTCGGTAATCAAACGACGCACTTCCGCATGCTCCATTTGTTCCAAGATTTCAGCCACATCACGCATGATACGGTCGAATTCTTCATGGTCCGCGTATTTCTCTTCATAAATTGCTGTGACTTGGTCTTTGACAGCCTGAGTTGCTGCTTCACGCGCCAGCTTTTCTTCTACCTGAACAGCCTTTTGCAAGTCGCTATTGTAGGCTGCGACAATCTCTACCTGCAGCTCTTCATCAACATGCAGCAATTCCACTTCAGCCTTTTCCTTGCCGACCGCCGCAACGATTTCTTCTTGGAAGGCAATCAATTCTTTAACTGCTTCGTGCCCTTTGAGAAGAGCTTCCAGCATGATATCTTCAGACAGCTCCTTGGCTCCAGACTCCACCATGTTAATGGCATCTTTGGTACCAGCCACTGTCAGTTCCAAAAGCGAAACTTCCTTTTGTTCCTTGCTAGGGTTGATAATGAATTCACCATCTACATAGCCCACTTGAACTCCTGCGATAGGGCCATTAAAAGGAATATCTGAGATAGAAAGAGCCAGAGAGCTACCGAACATAGCGGCCATTTGAGGCGAAGCATCTTCGTCATAAGAAAGAACAGTATTGATAACCTGAACTTCATTGCGGAAGCCTTCCGCAAACATAGGACGAATTGGGCGGTCAATCAAGCGCGCTGTCAAAGTCGCATCTGTCGACGGACGGCCTTCACGCTTGTTAAAGCCACCAGGGTATTTCCCAGCCGCATACATTTTTTCCTCATAGTTGACCTGCAATGGGAAAAAGTCACCAGTAGCCATCTTTTTGGACATAGTAGCCGCAGTTAAAACGGTACTTTCTCCATAGCGAACAACGGCGCTGCCATTTGCCTGCTTTGCAACCTGACCGGTTTCAACTACCAGCTCACGACCTGCAAAAACGGTTTTAAAAACTTGTTTTGTCATAAAGACTCCTTGCCGAGCACATGCTCAAATTTTTTCATACGCCTTGGCTACAAAGATCAAGATATTAAGACCGTCAAAAGCAAAGTAAAAATAGGAAACTGGTGAAATCTTCGATGAAGACAAGACAGTTTATCTTTTTACACAGCTTTTAGGTCGTATTCAGTTCATCAAGATACACTTAAGATGCTAAAGGGCGGTTCAGCTTAGCTTTGATGTCATGGTCTTAGTAGCTTATTATATCCTCATCTTTGTATCAAGCACGTACAGACCTTATTTTACCACAATTTCAGACAAAAGAAAAAGGCTGGAAATGGCTTTTTTCTATAAAAGTACTGAAAATCTATTTTTCTTTTCTATAGCTGATTATAGTTGGCTGTCAGAGTTCGTTTTTTCACTTTCGATTCGTCAAATAGGATGGCGGTATAGCCACTATTCACTTTTCAAAGAGGACTTCTTGCTTTATAATAAATACAGTGACTCATTTCAAACATATAAAGGAGACAATCGTGCCAAATCATCAAACAGTTGAAAAGAAAGATTTTTTCTCGCTCCTTGCGACAGCCTTAGTCTGCTTTGCAGGCATCTTATCTGAAACCAGTATGAATGTAACCTTCCCGCATCTAAGTAAGGTCTTTGGATTAGGATTGGGAACGCTACAATGGATTACGACAGGGTATTTACTAGCAGTGGCTATTACAATTACTTTAGGAGCAACCTTAGCCCACAATTGGAAAGAGAGAACCATCCTCTTTACTGCTTTGGCCAACTTTTGCTTGGGAACGCTAATTGCCATGTTGGCTCCAAGCTTTCCCATCTTGATGATAGGGAGAATCCTGCAAGGAGGAGCTACTGGATTAGCCATTCCTTTGCTCTTTAACTTGATTGTTGAGCGTGTTCCTAAGCAAAAAATTGGAACCTACATGGGCTTGTCTGGGATGGTGGTCAGCCTAGCACCAGCAATTGGGCCGACTTACGGCGGTTTTATGATTAGTCGTTTTGACTGGCATATGATTTATACCTTTATTCTTCCTGTCCCAATCATTTCCTTTATCCTTGGCTTTTTCTTTTTAAGAAATTCCGAACAGTCTAGGAAACGCGCCTTTGATCTTCTCTCATTTCTCCTCTTAGCAAGCTCACTCGTCTTTGCCATTGTAGCCATCTCCAGCTTAGAAGAAGGACATATCGATTGGCTCTATCTTGTTCTCTGCATAGTGCCACTAGCTTGCTTTATCTATCGGAGCTTGAAAATTGATCATCCATTCCTGGATATTCGGATTTTAAAGCAACCAACGGTCTTATTGGCTATTTTACCCTTCTTTATTTTTCAGTTTATCAATCTATCGGCTAATTTTCTGATTCCCAACTTTCTGGTCATAGAAAAAGACATTTCAACCGCTCAGGCAGGCTTTGCACTGCTTCCAGGAACCATGCTTGGAGCCTTCCTCTCTCCTGTCTTTGGTAAACTCTATGATAGAAAAGGCCCGAAACCAACCCTTTTTACAGGAAATTCTCTTCTTTTCCTCGCTGTACTCTTTCTCCTTATATTTACAAAAGAACTCACCTTAACAGCTGTTATTGCGATTTATATTTGCTTTACCTTGGGACGAAACATGGCCTTCAATAACACACTTGCTCTAGCCACGACTCAAGTTGATAAAGGAAAAACTGCAGATACGACCGCGCTGTTTCAACTGGCCCAGACCTTTGCGGGCGCTATAGGTACTGCAGTCACAGCTGTCATCGCCAATCAAGCTCCCAATATGACAAAAGGAACTCAAAACGTCTTCACCCTTTTATTGGGCTTGGTTATTTTCGTATTCTTATCTTATCTACTGCTTTTTAAAAAGATTGCTACAAAGAAACTTTGACTTTTATCCTCGATCTGATAAACAGCTAAAAATTACTGACTTATCCTTCTCCCCCAAAGACATTTTGGGGGATTTTTTGCTATACTATTTCTATATACGACAAAAGGAGTAAACTATGGAACAAAAACATCGTTCTGAATTTCCGGAAAATGAACTCTGGGACCTAACAGCCCTTTACCAAGACCAAGAGGACTTCCTGCGAGCCATCGAAAAGGCCAGAGAGGACATCCAGAAATTCGTCCGTGATTACCAAGGCAAGCTCAGCACTTTCGAAGATTTTGAGCGGGCATTTGCTGAGTTAGAGCAGATTTATATCCAAATCAGCCATATTGGCAACTACGGCTTTATGCCACAGACCACTGACTTTGGCGACGAGAGCTTTGCGCAGATTGCCCAAGCAGCTATGGAGTTTGAGACCGAGGCCAATGTCGCACTCAGCTTCTTTGACGACGCCCTGGTCGGCGCAGACGAGGCTGTCTTGGAAAAACTAGGCCAAGAGCCCCATTTGACTTCAGCCATTCGCCAGGCTAAAATCAAAAAAGCCCACTATCTGGGAGCGGATGTCGAAAAAGCCTTGACCAATCTAGGTGAAGTCTTTTACAGTCCACAGGATATTTACACCAAGATGCGGGCCGGCGACTTTGCTATGGCTGACTTTGAAGTAGACGGCAAGGTTTACAAAAACAGCTTTGTCACCTATGAGAATTTCTATCAAAACCATGAAAATGCAGAAATCCGCGAAAAATCTTTCCGCTCTTTCTCTGAAGGCCTTCGTCAGCATCAAAATACTGCTGCAGCTGCCTATCTGGCTCAGGTCAAGTCTGAAAAACTACTGGCTGACATGAAAGGCTATGACTCTGTCTTTGACTACTTACTGGCAGAGCAAGAAGTTGATCGCTCTATGTTTGACCGGCAGATTGACTTGATTATGAGCGAATTTGCCCCAGTAGCTCAGAAATACCTCAAGCATGTCGCCAAAGTAAATGGACTGGAAAAGATGACCTTTGCCGACTGGAAGCTGGACTTGGACAGCGAGCTCAATCCTGAAGTCAGTATTGATGATGCCTATGACCTCGTCATGAAGTCAGTCGAGCCACTCGGACACGAATACTGCCAAGAAGTTGCCCGCTATAAGGAAGAACGCTGGGTCGACTTTGCGGCCAATGCCGGAAAGGACTCTGGAGGCTATGCTGCGGATCCTTATCGGGTCCACCCTTATGTTCTCATGAGCTGGACTGGCCGTATGAGCGATGTCTACACTCTGATTCACGAGATTGGCCACTCTGGTCAGTTTATCTTCTCTGACAATCACCAGAGCTATTTCAACGCCCACATGTCCACCTACTATGTGGAAGCTCCGTCTACCTTTAATGAACTCCTGCTCAGTGATTATCTGGAGCGCCAGTTTGATAACCCACGCCAGAAACGCTTTGCTCTGGCTCACCGTCTGACGGATACCTACTTCCACAACTTCATCACTCACTTGCTAGAAGCTGCCTTCCAACGCAAGGTCTATACTTTGATTGAAGAAGGCGGAACCTTCGGCGCAAGCAAACTCAACGCTATCATGAAAGAAGTCTTGACGGACTTCTGGGGCGATGCCGTTGAAATCGACGACGATGCTGCCTTGACTTGGATGCGCCAAGCCCACTACTACATGGGGCTTTACAGCTACACATACTCCGCAGGTCTGGTCATATCTACTGCCGGCTATCTACACCTGAAAAATGACGAAAATGGTGCCCGTGACTGGCTTGAACTGCTCAAATCTGGCGGCAGCAAAACGCCGCTTGAGTCAGCTATGATTATAGGAGCAGATATTTCGACAGACAAACCGCTCCGCGACACCATCCAATTCTTGTCAGATACAGTTGAACAGATTATTTCCTACAGCGAGGAGTTGGGGGAGTAAGCTCGTATCTTTAGAATTAGACTCGGATTATTCAGCTGAGTCTGATTTTTTTCTTTTAAAAAACAAAATCAAATCTATATTTTCAATTACTACAAAATATTATTGAAAACGCTTCCTTTTTGTGATATGATGTCATTGGATAAATATCCGAAGGGAGTTTTAATATGAAAAATTTTTTTGAAAAGCCGACCTTGAAGAAAATACTGCTTGTTCTGGCAGTTCTCTTCATCATCATTCTTGCACCAATCACTATGCCATTGATGTTCCTAGGAGGATGCTTTGGTATTTGGCGCTTCACTAAACGAAAACCGAATATTCAAAAGCGCAATATCGCCATTGCTGTCACTATTGTAGGGATACTAGGAATCTATGCAGTAGGGAAGTTAACTCCTGATGTTATTAAAGAGCAGACAGAACAAAGCCAGGTAACAAAATTTACATCTAATAGTTCCTCAACTAGCTCATCGTCATCACAAACTAGTAGCTCTACAGCATCTAGCAGTAAAAAAGAAAAACAAGAGAAAGAACGTAAAGAAAAAGAGCTAAAGGAAGCTCAGAAACAAAAGCAGGAAGAGGAGAAAAAAGCTCGCGAGGAACAAGCACGTAAAGAAGCAGAGACTAAGAAAATTGTTGAAGAAGCCAATCAGGCTGTCCAACAGCTTGAAAATAATCAGGTCGCAGAAAATATTTCTCCGGCACAGGCAGCAGTCGAACGCGTTGCAGATCCAACTACAAAATCTAACTTGACGGATCGCATCGGACGAGTTCAAAATGCAATTAACCAACGGGCTGAAGACGCACGCCAAGAAGCGGAGAGACAGGCAGCGGAACAGCAACAAACAAGAACGGTTTATGTCGCTCGAAACGGAACCGCGGATGTATATTGGTATAGCATGGAGAACATGCCATCCAATACACGTTTTGACAAAGTCGTGTCCATGACCGAAGCAGATGCAATTGCCTCTGGAAAACGACACACAAGTAAAGAATAATATAAAAGAGATGAATAAGAAAGATTTTCCCCTTCACCTCTTTTATCCTTAAGACAATATGCAGAAAATGACAAACCCCTTCGCGACACCATTCAATTCTTGTCCAACACAGTTGATCAGATTATTTCCTACAGCGAGGAGTTGAGTCAATAAAAAAAACAAAATCAGCTTGAACGAAATTCAAGCTGATTTTTAAATAGTTTAATAAAAATAAAGAGGCCCAAAAAAGCGGATATAAAGTAAAATATAGGCACTAAAACAAGCGATAAATATAAGCCATCTTGTCCAGTAATGTGACTTAGTATAATTCTTCATTCGCAGCAACCCGATGAAAAACCAAATCAGACTCCAAAAAACCAGACCTAATATCTGAGGAGAAAAATACGAAATTAAAAGCAAAACAGGGATCAACAAGGCCAATACTAGTATGATTCTTTTTTGAGTGATCTGCTCTCTAGGAATCATCCACCCTACAAAGAAACACAAAATCGCTGGAGCAACAAATGGTGTAAAAATCATAAAAACAAATAAAAGATGTTTTAGCAACTCAATCATTAACATTACTTCATTCCCATCATGTTTTAAATAACCAGGCTCCCTAACGAGACCCATTGGAAAAAAATACTTCTACTTATTATACCTTAAAAAGTGAATTTTCAAACAAAATTTTTAAATTGACTCATTATTGTTATAATCGAAATAAAAAAGACCGCTCTAAAACAAGAGCAGTCTCATTTTAAAACAGGCCTATATAACCGTAATCTTACTTTATCCCAACTCCGCCACAATAGCTTTAATCTGCTGGGCAGTATGAACGCCCGCTACCTGCTTGACGACTTGACCGTCTTTTTTAAAGAGCAAGGTCGGGATAGACATGATGCCAAAAGCGCGTGCTGTAGCTGGATTTTCGTCCACATCCATCTTAACAATCTTGAGCTCATCTTCGGAAAGTTCCTCTGAGAGCTTGTCAAGGATTGGCCCCTGCATCCGACAAGGTCCGCACCAAGTGGCCCAAAAGTCAATGAGCACTAATCCATCTTTTGTTTCTTGCTCAAATGTTGCATCTGTGATTGCTTTTACCATTATTTTTCTCCTTTATTCTTAGTCAAACTTTGTCAAATCCTGCTTCATCAGGAAAAAGAAGACATCTCCATAAGTGCCCTGGTAGTTCAAATCATGACCTTTATAAGTCAGTTTTTTAACTGGGTAATAATCTGCCACTCCAATCAAGCAGGCTTGCTGGGATTGCTCAAACTCCTGATAAGACTCAAAGGTCATCTTCCGCTCCTGCTTGACAGCATCCAAATATGTGATTTCAATCATAACTTCTCCTTTTCAAAACTACTCTTGTAATTTTTATTTTATGATTATATTGTAATCTCTTTTGTTACATCTGTCAAATAAAACGACTTGGAGAAATCAATTCACTTTTTAAGCCACTCACTGATTGCCTGACAAACAAAAAAGCCTCCCATCGGAAGACTTTCCCATATAAATAAGAAAAAGCAGGCTCAATGCCCCTTGTGCTTTTCCAATCGTTTTTGCTGTTTGAGTTCGAATTTCCTTTGCTTAGCCAGTTCTTTCTGCTGCTTACGCTTGACTCGAGCGATTTTCTTTTGCTCTTCAAATTGCAGCTTCAGCGCTTCCTGAGACTTTGAAGAACGTGAAGCCAGCTGCTCTTTTTTAGCCTGTCTCTGCAAGCGTTTGGGACTGATGGACTTAGCCTTCTCCTTTACCCTGATGCTAGGACTAAATTGCAACCGATGATAATAACGGTTTAGAAAATCCAACAATTCCCGCGTGCTAGGCTCTGCACCAAAGGTGACTCGGCAAACTCTATAAGATTGAGCATGTTCCTGCTCGAAAAGACCGTGCCAAAATCCCTCTTCAAAGTAAACTGTCAGCGTCATTGAAATCTTATCCATGACAGCACCTCCTTTAAAAAATCCCTAAGAATGGACAACCAAGGAGGAAGGTTACTGACAAAAAATCGATTTTTTGCGTCTGGACTACCAACCAGAACTGTGTTTTTATCTTAGTAGCTACAGTCTAGCAATATTTTCTAAAAAATTCAAGGCTATCTGAATCTCGCTTAGATAAATGAATTGGATTTTCTTGTATGAGATCCAGAAAAATCAAAAACAAGAAAGCTCTCTTCTTGTAAAATACATTCATTTCCGATATAATACTACAAATACTGAAAGGAGAGAACTATGAAGTATATTTGGGCTTTTTTAGCAGCCTTGAGCTTAGCTGGACTGGTTCTTTTCTTCTGGCACTCCCAAACCAAATCAAATCCTACTCCTCCTAAGCCAGAAACCACACAGACAGCTTCTAGCGAGAAAATGGACAATCAACCGACTCCGACAGAAGACATCGTGTCTGAAGAATACAGCGTTTCATACGATGACAAGCAGCTCTACGGAAAGATTACTGCTCCTTCTGACTACAAGAGTAAAAAATTGCCGACTATTGTTATCGCACATGGATTGAACAACACCCTTGAGCAATATGAAATGTACAGCCAGCTGTTGGCAAAGCAAGGTTATCTGGTTTACAGCTTTGATTTCTACGGCGGCAGCCGTCAGTCGAAGAGCGGTGGACAAGATATGCTGAATATGTCGGTCAAGACCGAACTCACAGACTTGACTCAAGTCATGGAAAAGCTTCGTTCCGAGGCCTTTGTAGATAAAAGCAAAATGAGCTTATTCGGTGCCAGTCAAGGCGGCGTTGTTGCCAGTCTTTATGCTGCTGCTTATCCGGACCGCGTGCACAAACTCCTGCTCATCTTTCCAGCTTTCGTTCTTTTCGATGATGCCAAAGAGACCTATCGTGAGCTAGGGAGTCCTGACTTCGACCAACTTCCTGATAGCTTGACACACCACAATGCTACTCTGGGCAAGATTTATCTAATTGATGCCTTAGACATTGACATCCAAGCAGAACAGACCAAAATCACAGCTCCGACCCTCATTATCCATGGTACCGATGATGCAGTCGTGCCCTACCAGTATGCTGTTCAAGCGAGTCAGACCATTCCAAATGCAAAGCTGGTCACTGTAGAAGGCGGGGAGCATCGTATTGACGAAAGATTTGCTATCACTGCCGCTCCTGCCATCCAAAAATTCTTGAAAGAGTAAAGTCGCTGATAGAAAAAGTTCTTCTAAAGAAATAGAAGGACCTTTTATTTGGAAAAATTAGAAGAATTAGACTTAGAAATGATATTTGAATATCTTAAAACGAACTAAGAGGAATGATGAATAAAAAGGTCTCTAAAATCAGAGAGCCAATTTGAGCTCGGGCTAAAATTCTCGTGAAAAATTAAAAATCTCCCCGAAGGGAGAAGATCTGGTTGATTTTACCTTACAGTGCTAGGAACCGTAACCGAAGATAATACTTGAGTATATCGAGGTAAGGCGAAGGAACAGAAAAAAGCCCTCTGGAATCAGAGAGCCAATTTGAGCTCGGGCTAAAATCCTAGTGAAAAAGATGAAACTCCTTGTGTTCATCGAACACGATGTCGTTTCCCTATTTTCATACGGATTTTTGACGCCCTTAGCATCATGATTCTTGCTGGATAAAACGTTTATAAACTAGGCGACGAGGCGAAGATTGTACTAATGGTACATCGAGGCGAAGTCAACGAAGTATAGAAACGTTTTAGACGCAAGATTAGCGACGAAGTCCAAGAGAGTTGATCAACTCACGGTAACGGTTAACGTCGTTTTTACGCAAGTATGCAAGCAAGTTACGACGGCGACCGATTTTCTTCATCAAACCACGGTAAGTAGCGTGGTCTTTTTTGTGTTGTTTGATGTGGTCGTTGAGGTGATTGATTTCCCAAGTAAGGACAGCAACTTGTACCTCTACTGAACCAGTGTCACCTTCGTGACGTGCGTATTGTGCAATGATTTCATTTTTTTTCTCTTTTGAGATTGCCATGATATACTCCTTTTCTTTACGCTTCATCCGAGTGACAGGTTTGGCATGGCCTGCAACCAAGAAGAAGTTATTTGTCTTTGCGACATACTTATTCTACCAAGAAGGGCTACCTTTGTCAAATGATTCTGTTTCAACTCTTTTGTATAAGGAATTCAGGCTCTTTCATTTACAATTCTACCCCAAAGATTTCTAAAGAAAGCATTTCTTCCTCGGTCAATCTCCGCCATTCTCCAAGAGCTAGTGCGGAATCCAACTGTAGGAGCCCCATCGTGAGGCGCTGCAGATCCGTGACTTCTTTTCCGCAGGCAGCCACCATACGCTTGACCTGGTGGAACTTGCCCTCAGCTAGGGTAATTTCTACGAGAGAAGTCTCTTTTGCCTCGTCCAACTCTAAAATCTTGAGCTGAGCTGGCTGACAGGTGAGGTCTTTCAGTTCTATTCCTGCAGCAAAGCGCTCCACATCTGCTTGGTTCATCAGGCCTGCCACTTGAGCTCGGTAGATTTTTTCTACATGCTTTTTGGGTGACAGCATGGCATGAGCCAGCTTGCCATTATTGGTCAGAAGGAGCAGGCCGTGGGTATCAATATCCAAGCGGCCGACAGGAAAAACTTCTTTCCGACGGGCAGTCTCGTCCAGCAAGTCCAGAACCGTCTTATGACGGTCATCCTCTGTCGCCGAAATGACTCCCTGTGGCTTGTTGAGAAGGTAGTAGACGAATTTTTCATAGGTCAACCTTTGGCCAGAAACAATAATCTCATCTGCTGTCTCATCAATCTGAGTCTTAGGTAATTTCTCTGCTCTGCCATTGACCAAAACCAGCCCTTTCTTTAGAAGCTGCTTGACCTGAGCGCGTGAGCCCAGACCATTTTCTGCTAAAAATTTATCCAGACGCATCGTATAACCTCCTAACTTTCTGAAGCCATTCCGCTCTTTTCTTTGCTAAATCTTAGAACAAAGAGCGAGGTCAGAATCATAGCCAGCCCCAAAACGCTGAAGATAAAGGCTGGAGCGTTGGAGAATCTCCCAATGAAACTGAGGACAAAAGTAGTGGCTGTTGCTCCGATACTGCAGCCTAAAATCACGATAGAAGTTGCTTGATTGAGGAGGTGGGCGGAAATGCGCTCGGACAGGGTGTAAAAAATGGTCGTCAGACCGACACTATAGACAAAGCCAGCGCTAATAGTAGCCATGCTGAGTGACAAGAGATTAGGTGAGAAGCCTATGATAATCTGAGTCAGGCCAAAAACCAGACCAGAAAGCATCAGCAGTTTGTCTCTAAAAAGACGGGTCAAACTAGCAAAGCTGACTCCCGCTGCAATCCCAATCAACTGCATCAAGGAAAGAATCACACCTGCAGTCTGGGCAGTCCCCATGCCGGACTTCTCTACAATCCCCGGCACGCGCACATTGATGGCAATATAGGTCAGCACAATGACCCCCGACACAAAGGCAAAAGCTAGACTCAGCTGCCAATCATGACTGCTTAGCTTAGGAGTCAATTCAGACTGTTCTTGCTGCTTTTCAAAGACCTTGTCATAAGGAACAAAAAGCAGATAAAGCGCCAAAACCACCAGTCCAAAGGTGTAGACGAGAAAGGCAGCATGCCAGCCGAGAGGAAGAAGCCAACTGACGCCAAAAGTCAGCAGGGCTGTCCCGACTACTTCTGCTGATCCCCTCAGTCCTAAAAGCCGAACGCGTTCCTGTCCCTTGTAGCGCTCGCTAACAATCGAGATAGCCTTGGCATTGAGCAGACCAATTCCCATCCCAAAGACAAGCCGAGATACAAACATAAGCCAGTAAAACTGATTAAGAAGAGGAAGAAGCCCGCAAAGTGAAAAAATCACAAGTCCACTGACAATCATCTGGCGCTCTGTCAGGTATTTTTCAATGACCCTATTAAACAGCAACATCAGCATAATCCCAGCCGAAGGCAAAGAAACCAGAAGTTCTACCCAACTTTCTGGAATGCCTTTATAAAAAGCAAACATGGCCGACTGGGCACTGGAAATCGAAAAAGCCGTAGTCAGAATCAAAGAAAGCGAGAGGATACTCACCTTTTCCATCAATTTTTTCATTCTATTTTCCTTTAAAATTCACACTACCTCTATCATACAGTTTTTTGGGTCAAGACGCAATTTCTTTGTCAGGAATATTATGGGGCGCTGTCGCTTCATCAAAAAGCAGGCACCGCCAGCCAGTCAAAACCGCTCCCGCCTTTATTTCTTGCAGGTTTTATGTTATGATGAAGGATAGAAAAAAGGAGAGAATCATGTCTGTGAGTGAAAAAACATCTGTTATTGAACGATTAACCAAACCAGCCCATTTAATTGATATGAAGGACATTATCCGCGAGGGCAATCCGACCCTGCGCGCTATCGCTGAGGAAGTCAGCTTCCCTCTCTCAGACCAGGAAATCATTCTGGGCGAGAAGATGATGCAATTTCTCAAGCATTCCCAGGACCCAGTCACGGCAGAAAAAATGGGGCTGCGCGGCGGTGTTGGTCTAGCTGCTCCCCAGCTGGATATTTCCAAACGGCTCATCGCTGTTTTAGTTCCCAACCCTGACGACGAAGAGGGCAATCCGCCTAAGGAAGCTTATAGCCTGCAAACACTGATGTACAATCCTAAGATTGTAGCCCATTCCGTTCAGGATGCAGCCTTAGCTGATGGTGAAGGCTGCCTATCAGTCGATCGAGAAGTACCGGGCTACGTAGTTCGTCATGCACGAGTGACCGTGGATTACTTTGACAAGGATGGTCAAAAGCATCGTATCAAACTCAAGGGCTATAACGCCATTGTTGTTCAGCATGAAATCGACCATATCAACGGCATCATGTTCTATGACCGCATCAACGAAAAAGACCCGTTTGCAGTTAAAGACGGCATGTTGGTGATTGAGTAAATAGCTTATATATCATTATCAAAAATACCTAGATAGAAATTATCTAGGTATTTTTTTCTACTCTAACTATCCCGTCTCCAGAAAATAGCCAAGAGGATAACTGCTCCTAGCACTGATGGAACAATAGCTGTATCAGCAAGCATTGGCCCCCAATGGCCAAAGAGAAATTGACCTATCAAGGAACCAAACCAACCCAAGAGGATTTTTCCGATACAGCCCATGCGCTCCCCACGGCTGGTAATAGCCCCGGCGATAAGGCCGATGATAAAACCGACAAACATACTACCAATCATATATTCCCCTTCTTTCTATATTTCTAGCAAGGCTTCTCAAGAAGCAAGTGGAAGCTGTCATTATGGAATGAGCCATTTAGGACAGCTCAAAATCTTAAATTGCCCAGTCTCCATTTCTAAAGATTGCTACACGGCTGCCGTCTTCTCGGATACCGTCAATATCCATCTGATTTGAGCCAATCATAAAGTCCACATGGACATCCGAGCGGTTGAGACCCGCTGCTTCCAGCTCTTCTTCAGAGAAATTCTCTCCACTGACCACACTAGTCGCATAGGCTGCACCGATAGCCAAGTGATTAGAAGCATTTTCATCAAAGAGAGTATTGAAGAAAGTAATGCCTGACTGAGAAATCGGGCTTGGATCTGGTACCAAGGCACACTCACCTAAAGCACGCGCACCAGCATTTTCAAAGACAAGATCCTTCATAACCTGGTCGCCCTTTTCAGCAGTAATGTCCACAATCTGTCCATCCTTGAAGGTTACCTTGATGCCTTCGATGATGTTGCCATTGTAGCTAAGAGGCTTGGTGCTGGTCACATAACCTTCTGCCCGGCGGAAGTCCGGTGCTGTAAAGACCTCTTCTGTCGGCATGTTAGCAATGAAATACTCGCCCTGAGCATTAAGACTGCCTGCTGACTCCCAGTGATGGTTCTTGGGCAAGCCCAATGTCAAGTCAGTTCCCGGCGCTGTGTAGTGCAGAGCAGTGAATTGCTCCTCATTTAAAACCTTAGCTTTTGAGCTGAGTTTTTCTTCATGGGCCTGCCAAGCGGCTACTGGATCATCTTCATAGACACGGCAGGTCTTGAAAATCTGATCCCAGAGCAAGTCTACCGCTTCCACATCGCTGGCTGCATTTGGAAAGACCTTCTTAGCCCACTCTGTACCGGCTGCTGCTGCAACTGTCCAGCTGACTTTATTGGACTGGGTTGCAATTCGCATCGGCTTCATGGCTATGCCCATAGCCTTAGCAGAAGCTGATAATTTCTCAGCATCCACGCCGTTCAAAGCCCCCGGATCAGATGAACGAACGCCCAAGCGGCTGGCTTTCTTTTCGAGGAGATAGTTCATCTCAGCCACCTTATAGTCTGGAACATTGTCCAAGCGCTCCATTGGTGCATGGAGGAATTTCTCCCGCGCAGTCAAATCATCCGCCCACTGGACGATGACCTCGTGAGCCCCCAGAGCATAGGCTTCCTTGACAATTAAGTGAGCCAGCTCACGCTGCTCCACATCAATATTGAGAGCCACTGTGTGACCCGGCTGCACATTAATACCATTGGCAACCAATAGTTTAGCATATTTTTCTAAGTTTTCTTTAAAATTTGGCAGAACCATTCTGCTTCTCCTTTTCTTTTGTTAATTCTCTTTAAACATGGACAGCAGGCTAACCACTGCCACCGTACCGCAAATCAAAGCGGTCATTTTCAAAATCGTATCTGGATCAAGATCCAGCTGGTAATCAAACACTTTTTGCGCTGGCTTATCCTGAGCGGAAATGGTAAGTTTCATGAGATAGTCCTTTCTAAATCATAATTCTAAGGTATAAACTCTTACTTGTACTGGCGTCTTCAGAATCCTCAATTATCTTTTAATAGATTAAAATAAATCACTATGACTGCCTGTCCTAAGCAAGTTTAAAATCAATTCTTCCTTATCCACTTTATAAACCAGGAGCCAATCCGGCTGGATATGGTATTCACGCACGCCTTTAAAGTGCTTGGATGCTGTCAGTTGATGATCTCGATATTTAGCAGGAAGTTCTTTTTCCTGAATCAAAAACTCTAATACTTCTTCTAACAAGTTTGCCTTAAGTCCACGCTTCATAGCCAACTTAAAATCTTTTTTAAAATGTTTATGATAACGAATCTTAAGCACGCAAATCCTCCATCAAGTCTGAGACACTCCCAAAAGACTGACTCATATTCCGATTTTGCTCTAAATCTGCCAATACTTCCATTAGCTTCCTGCTTTCATCCAGTCTAACATCAAAGGGCAGTCCTTGGTACTGAATAGCCTGACGAAGAAAAATATTGATAGCCGTCGTCATATCCATTCCCAAGCTGTTGAAAACCTGCTGAGCCTGCTCCTTGATCTCACTGTCCAAGCGGATGCTCATACTAGTCTTTGACATACTCTCACCTTCTTTCTATAGACTATTTTAACAAAAAAGAAAGCTGATGTAAATCTATTGGATATACATCAGCCCCTTAAATTATGCTAGATTTGACAACTTACTTTTTATTTTCTATAAATTCGCTCACCATAGGTATAATCTCTTTCTCCAGTCCTACAATCTGATCTGATTTCCATTTAGTCTTTTCCGTTATGGCAGCCATTATTTGTAATTTTAGACTCTGACGTTTGAAGATATCCTCTCTCTTCCATTGTGCTAGTTTAGACTCTGGATAGGAATTTCCAAACTTAGAATTCTGACTATCTGTAATGATACAAAGATTGCCAAAGGAATGTAAAAACTCAGCAGGTAATTGGCACTCTCCATCATGTCCATTTGGATTCTGAGGAAACCAATGCTCTATGGAACGGCGATATGCAAATTTGAAATTATCAAATTTAATATCCTTGTACTCTTTCTCTAATTCGGCACGATTTTTCCATAAAACATAATCTACAAAGTTAAAAGCATAAACAGGAATTGCACCGTATTTTTTGATACTTTTTTCTTCAGTAAACAATCTTTCCTCAGCATATCTCACTGCCATTTTTTCAAGAAAATCCTTAAACTGACTAGCAAATTCTGTTTGATTTAACTCTTCAATATGGTTAAACAAGAATTGCAAGATTTCATATAACCAACGACTATCACGATTGGCAGTAAAGGTCACAGCAAACATGGATTGGAGGAGGATAATGTTTTTGTTTAAATTGTCAAAAGTATTTTTTTGAAAATTAATTCGAACATATTTCCATCCTCCATTTTCATTTCGTTGATATGTCTCATACTGACCTCGTTTGATTTGCCATTCGGTTTCATTTTCTAATTGGACATTTTTTACGATAAGCGTATCAAATATATGCTTCATAGTCAGAAGTAGTTGCCCAAATTGTTGGACCCATTCTCTATCTCGTCGTTCAATTTCAAAAATTTTCAATAATTTTTTATCATCAAATGTAGTTTCATTACTTCCTTCAATGATGAAAAACACTTGAAGCAAAAACGTTGGAAAATCAATTACAGTTGTATAGTTTGAAATATCTGACTCTTTACTTACTGCTCTCCCCCTCTCAGATTTGTCCCCAGAAATAGCCTCTAGTAAACTTTTTGTCTCTAACTTATCAACTCCTATCTTATCAAATACTTCTTGCAATTTGAAATTAGCATATTCTCTCCCAAAAATTTTCTCCCCCTCTTCATCAGGATTATTTGGTCTACTTCGAATTTGAAAAGCTTTTAATACTGGCTTATCAAACTCTGCGCAGGCATCCCAGATTCTTGCGAATTTTTGCGCCATTTCTTGATCTTCACCAAACTTAGCCATCATTTGCGCCTTAAGAATTTCATGGGCCTCTAGTTGTTCTCCTCGAGAGTTAAATCGTTCGAAATAGAGATTCAAATCTAAATCATTAGGAAGAATACTACGAAAAATAATGACTTTATCAAAAAGATAATTAAAGAAAGATTTAGATTCAAATTGGCGCTCCTCTAGCACTTTTTTCAATGCGTCATGAGCATGTCGGTAACCTCTAGTGAGTTCATTTTCATCGTCTTCAGAAATTTTTTGCTTGGTAAATAGCTTTTGAATGTTCTCATTTGACTTCTTCCTAGCTGGGAAAGTAAGATTGACAGCTTTCAATCTATCAAAACCAAACTCATGTTTCAAAGCCAAGGCAATCAAATTAAGGGCTGTTGTCCGCTGTTGCCCATCTATGATTTTGAAAAGACCATTCTCTTCATTAACGACTAATGTTCCAATATAGTAATTTTCTCTTTGTTCTTGAAAAGCATCTGCTACATCGTTCAATAATTGCTCAATTTCATCATAAGTCCAAGCAAAATTTCTCTGGTAAAGAGGAATAGCATAGCTATCTTCATTTAACAAACGACTAACTGATAAGCTTATATGTGTTTCTACCATTTCTCTTTTTCCTCCTCTATAATCTGCTCCACTGTATAATTTTCAAATAATTCTCTATCTATCTTGACCATGAAATCATTTGGAGTTACAGCATGGGCTAAAAGTTGGAATAGTTTTTGAACCTCTTTTTGTCTGAAACTTCCTCCAGCAGCATATTTTCCTACCGTTGCATCATATATCGCTCGAGATTTAACACGGGGGTAATAAGACCAAATAAATAAGGTCTCTACTATTTCCTTTGATAGCTCTTCTTTTCCAAATCTCTCGGCAAAAAGCGAACAAATATTTAGGAACATATTGTGGCACTTGAGATAGCGTCCCTTTGAGCTATTGTATATTTTCAACATACCTTCTGGGTAAGTTAAATTTTTTTCTTCCTCCTCTGACTCATTAGAAATTCCTAACTGTTCATTTAAAAAATCTTTATGATTTTTAATAGTTTCATAAGCAGATTCAATATACTTAAAAAATTCACTTCCATCAATGATAGGCATGGTAATTGACATAGGGAACTCTTCAACATGACGATACAATTCTAGGTATGGAAAGTTCTGATTTAAATCAACACCTTTAAAATCATCGATAAAATCCTCTGTAAAACGAAGATAAGAACCATAACGCTTGTTTGTTAATCCTGTCTCTCCTCGAGACCAACGTCTCATACGGAAAAGATGTTTATCAAACAACTCTTTGAGGCTTAAGTCTTTGTCTTCCACAAACTGTTCCCACTTTTCAACAATCTTTTCATCTTCTGAATCTTGCTTACGAAGATGATAAGCTTTGAGTAAATCGTGAGGTTCTAGAGATTTTCCACGATTATTTTGTGAATCAAACAATTGAAAAGCCTCTGATAATCGTTCCTGTGGCATAGTAATCACCGAGACAGAACAATTTTCAAGTAGAAAACTACACACCTGTTCAGCTTCTTTCTCGCCTACAAGTTGGATTAAATTCTTCCATTCATTAAAATTTTCGTAAGCATTATAGCAAGATAGTTCTCCAAAGTCAGCTTCAAGTAAATTTCTTGCTCCTTTAAATTCTTTATCTCTGCCTAAAGCGTAAAGAAATAGCGAAATGGAAAGCAATCGTTGCTGGCCATCTACAATATCTAGGCATCCATCATTCTCATGCAAGATAACAGAGCCAACTTGATATTCCTTTTTCTCCATAGCATCTCGTAAATCATAAAAGAGATTACGGATATGCTTTCTGTTCCATTTATAAGGTCTTTGATAACTTGGTATTGTTAGCCTATCCCATTTCAATATTTCTGATACTTTTTTACTTTCAAACCCTATTTCTTTTTCATTGATATTCATCATTATCTCCTAAAAATCTTATCAGCATAGAATCTTTGGGCCATTAATGCTTTGGAATAATAGTAGCATTAGGAATTGCTTTTGCAACGTTTTCTGCTGCTATTTTATCAAAAAATGGTCCTGCGATTTGATTGCCAAACCTATCAACTACAATCCATTCAATCATTTTTTCCTCCTTTATTTCTTAATGGATAAATTCTACATCTTTAGGTGGACATTTTATGTCCACTTAAGTTCAAATATCAAAAATATTTATTGATAGTAGCCTAAAATTTCTTTCATCGTCTTCTGAATATTATCAACTAAAGACTGTGGCGACAAAATCCTCACTGCTTCTCCTTGACTGAGTAGCCAACGTTTAAGACCAGGTGTATATTGACTTTCAAATTTAAACCGTGTCCATCCTTCGTCGGCAGATGAACACTGTGCATTAGGAAATTGGTCTAAAACAATAGTTGGATCATAACGGAATTCTAATTCAACTGTGACCTTTCTTCCTAAAAAAGCGTCTACTCGCTGATTACGAATATCTCCATCCCTGAATTTTCTGCCATAAGAGATGTTGGGTTTAGATTCCTTTGTGGACTTCCAAGTCTGGATTCTGTCCAAACGCAAGGTCATATAATGCTCATTCTTAAGATTGTAAGCTACAATATAAAAATAATGAATATCATAGTACAGAGAAACTGGAAAAATTAAATGTTCTTTTTTATCTTGATAGGGACTCTTGTAGACAATTTCTAGCACCTTCTCCTTGCGAATCATTTCTGACCATTCCCAAATCTTTTGAATACGATTTTGCTCGTCTGTAATCGGAGCATAGTTCAGTCTTTCGCTGTTGATAATCATTTCTATTTCTTTTTGTTCCTCTTTTGAAACAAGCCCCAACAAACTTTTTAACAAGTCCTCATTTTCTACTTTATTTAAGGCTCTATTTTCTAATAAAATCTTAGAAATTATTAAAATATCTTTTTTATTAAAAAGTGATTTTCCTTTTAAATATCTTGTATGATGTTTTGAATCGTATGCCAACTCAGCTGCTATCATGGGCTGAGTCATTAAAAAATCACCTAATAATGAGAAATCTCTCTGAATCGTTTTTGCACTAACCTCAAACTCATCACTTAATTGATTTTTTGATAGATGAGCTCCTGCTTGCAAACGTAACAAAATGGATAAAATACGTTCTTGATCGTTCATAAAACCTCCTCTTTCCCTATATTATAACATAAATATTCTATATATCTGCCCTGAATCCTATTATTTTTGAGTTATTTTCTTTTTTCTCTAAATCGTGTATTGCTTTTGCAAAATCTATGTAAGACAAATAGCTCAACTCTGCATCAGTTAGATCTGATACTCTCTCTTTTTTCATCAGTCGCTCCGCTTGAATATATAAAACTAATTCAAATAGTTTTCTGACATAGCGAGCATTACCAAAACTTTCTGAGCAAAGGCACTTTTCAAAATGGGTCAAAAGGATAGCTTTGCATTTCTTATCTATTAGATAACCTTGTTGATCAGCCATTAGAGTCAGAATGTCATACAGTTCATACTTGTTATAATTATCAAAATGAATTTTTCTACTAATTCTAGAAGCTAAACCTGGATTGGTATTTAAAAACTCCTCCATCATTTCTGTATAACCAGCGAAAATCACAATGACGTCATTTCTATTATTTTCCATTTCCTGAATAATTGTAGGAATCGCTTCATTAGCAAAATCACGCTCACCTTGTGGAATTAGACTATATGCCTCATCAATAAACAAAATACCACCTTTTGCATTATCAAATAATCTTTTAACCTTTGGAGCTGTTTGGCCAACATATTCACCAATTAAATCTGAGCGCCCTACTTCAATCAAAGCGTTTGATTTAATAATTCCATGTTCATAAAAAATCTTTGTCAACAATCTAGCAACGATTGTTTTTCCAGTACCAGATGCTCCAGAAAACATAAAGTGCATACAAGGCCGAACGGGCGAAGAATGTATTTCAAGTCTTCTTTGCAATATAGAAAAATAAGCTAAAATTCTATGAATCAGATTTTTAACAGTAGATAAGCCAACCAAACGATCTAGCTCCTTCAGAGTATCATAATTTGTAGCTAATGGATTGTTGCAACCTTTCATACAAAACAGCTCCAACGGCAAAGAAGAACTTTTCTTTCCAATACTCAAATTACTTTCTATTACATTATATTCAATAATCTTTTGAGCAAAATAACAACTATCGTAACTATTTGTAAGACAATTGTGATTTGAAAGTAAGTTTATTTGATCTTCTTTTAAATGAAAGCCATAATTCCCTAAGCGAAACTTTATAATATTAACAAGTTCGTTATATGAGTAGGGAGGAAAATTTAATTCATAAACGACATGAAATAGTGGAAGAAATTCTCTAGATATTTCATATGCTACGCTATCTGATTCTGCCAAAAAAATATATATTCTTCCTTCCGTTGCTTCTACAATATTATTTTTTAATTCCTCTTTTTTTCTAGGATGCATAGTTGAATAGTTCTTTATTACCACTAAACGCTGTTCTGACTCAAAATTAACTGAAAATCCATCTTTCAAAATAGTCTTAGACTTGACATTTAACAACCTCATCAAATATTCGATAGCAAATTTTTTACCAGTTCCTAAAGAACCTTTGAAAATTAAAAACTGATTTTCAACAAGGACCTTTTCTTTCTTCCGCCTTCTTTCCTTTTGATTATTTAAAAACATTTTTAGTTTTAAAACATACTCTTGAAATTCATTCAAACCTATAATATTTAAGTTTTCCCATTCTAAATCAGTAATAGCAAAGCCATCAGAATTTGAAAGCTCTCTTTCATCTGAATAAAGAAAAAGCTGACCTATTTGAGCTGAATACTTGTTCCCCACCTCCTTTAAATATTCACTTTTACTAATAGATTTAACTTTAAAATCAGTGCGTTCTTCATCATTAATCCCCAAAGTTTTTAGCTTATCAAACAAATCCTCTTTGGTACGTTCTGTGACTCCAACAACGTAAAGACATGTTTGGTTTTTGAAACAATAAAACCATTGATTCTCCTTGATAAAATCCTCATCTGCTTCTTTAATATTTTTATTCATTTTGCTAAATTCTATTTGATAAAAAAACATCTCTTCCCCCATCTACTATTTACTAAAATAAAGATAGCAAAAAAGATGGACAAAATTCGTCCATCTTTTAACTTTCTTTGAATTATCTTAGAAAAACTCATCAAACAAACTCAACTGGTTATCCTCAGGCATATTGCCTAGGATGCCCATGTCGTCCATTTTTTCGACTAGAGTACTAGAGAGACCGCCACGTTTGCGGAGCTCTGTCTTAGAGAGGAATTCGCCTTCTTCCCGCGCTCTGACCACTTGGCGGGCAACGTTGTCACCCAGACCGTCCATGGCAGAGAATGGTGGGATAAGGGTATCCTCTTCGATGAGAAACTCAGTCGCGTGGCTCTTGTAGAGATCCAGCTTCCCGAACTTGAAGCCCCGCTCCAGCATTTCATTGACGATTTCCAGAGTCGTATAAAGGTCAATTTCTACATTGGAGGCTTCGTTGTTCTTGCGCTTTTCAGCGATTTCGTTCATCCGGCGTTTGACGGCATCAAGTCCGCCACTCATGGTCTTGATATCAAAGGCCTTAGCCCGGATGGAGAAATAAGCACAGTAGTAATAAATCGGATGATGTACCTTGAAGTAGGCCACCCGCAGGGCCATCATAACGTAGGCTGCCGCATGGGCCTTGGGGAACATGTACTTGATCTTTCCACAGGACTCAATGTACCATTCTGGCACATTGTTTTCCTTCATGGCCGAGATGTAGCCATTGCGCTCTTCTTCAGAAATCTTCAGCCAAAGGCCCTTCCGCACACGCTCCATGATCGTAAAGGCCATCTTAGGATCCAAGCCCTTATGCATGAGGTAAACCATGATATCGTCCCGACAGCCGATAACGGTGGACAGGTCAGCAATCCCTTGCTTGATCAAGTCCTGAGCATTGCCTAGCCAAACGTCTGTACCGTGAGAGAGACCAGATAGCTGTAAGAGCTCGGCAAAGGTGGTCGGATGGGTCTCATCAACCATGCCCCGTACAAAATTAGTCCCAAACTCCGGAATCCCCAGCATACCAGTCGGCGTGCCGATTTGCTCCTGAGTCACACCCAGAATGTCTGTTCCAGAAAAGAGGGCCATGACGCCAGCATCATCCATAGGAATGTCATTAGGATCAATGCCAGACAAGTCCTGAAGCTTCCGAATCATGGTCGGATCATCGTGTCCCAGAACGTCTAGCTTGAGGACATTTTCATCGATATCGTGGAAGTTGAAGTGGGTGGTCTGCCACTCGGCCGTCACATCATCAGCTGGATATTGGACCGGTGTAAAGTCATAAACATCCATGTAGTTAGGGATAACAACGATTCCGCCCGGGTGTTGTCCAGTCGTCCGCTTGACTCCGGCAGCTCCCTGCGCCAGACGCTCAACTTCGGCGTCCCGATAGAACTTCCCGTAGTCGCGCTCATATCCCTTGACAAATCCATAGGCCGTCTTAGCCGCAACGGTACCAACGGTTCCAGCCCGAAAGGCATACTCCGCACCAAAGATATCCCGCACGTCCAAATGGGCGCTCGGCTGATCCTCTCCAGAGAAGTTCAAGTCAATATCGGGTACCTTGTCCCCGTCAAATCCAAGAAAGGTCTCAAATGGAATATCCTGACCGTTCTTGCTCAGCTTGTGACCACACTCTGGACAGTCCTTATCCGGCATATCAAAGCCAGAACCATAGGAGCCGTCCGTGATGAACTCGCTGTATTGGCATTTGCCACAGACATAGTGGGGCGACAGGGGATTAACCTCGGTAATTCCAATCATGGTCGCGACAAAGCTGGATCCAACTGACCCCCGTGAACCTACCAGATAGCCCCGCTCATTGGATCGTTGCACCAGCATCTGCGAAGCCAAGTAAATCACGGCAAAGCCATTCCCCAAGATGGAGGTCAGCTCTTTTTCGATCCGCAAGTCCACGATATCTGGCAGCGGATTGCCATAAATCTCAAAAGCCTTTTGATAGGTCAGATCGGCAACTGTCTCCTCGGCCTTGTCAATGAAAGGCGTATAGAGGTCGCCCTTGACCACCTCGACCGGCTCAAAGGTCTCCGCCAGCTGATTCGGATTGGTGATGACTAGCTTCTTAGCTAAGTCCTCGCCCAAGAAGGCAAATTCGTCCAGCATCTCATTGGTGGTCCGGAAGTGAGCCTTAGGAAGCGGAGCCGGCTGGGCATTTTCACCGTGACCAATAGTCCGGTTAATCATGGCTCCCTGACCGAGACTCCGTACGATAATCTCACGATAGATTTCTTCTTCCGGCTCGATATAGTGGACGTTCCCTGTCGCAAGGACAGGCTTGCCCAAGCGATCTCCGACCTCAATCAAATTGCGAATTATGGTCTGCAGTTCTTCTTGGTCTTTTATCTGCTCCTTGGCAATCAGCGGCTCATAGATAGCCGGTGGCATGACCTCGATAAAGTCATAATACCTGGCCACTTCGACAGCCGCATCCACCCCCTGAGAGACAACAGCATCATAGACTTCTCCTTCTGAGCAGGCCGAGCCCAGAATCAGACCGTCACGATGAGCATCCAGCACGGTCCGTGGAATCCGCGGGACACCTTCGAAATACTTGGTATTGGACAGACTGACTAACTTGAAAATATTCTTTAGTCCCGTCTGATTTTTCACATAAATGGTCGCATGCTTGACCCGAGCTTTCTTATAAGAATTCTCATCGACCAGATCCGTATTCAAATCCTTGAGATTGGTCACGCCATGCTTTTCAGCCACATCCTTGATAAAGATAAAGAGGAGGCGGCCTGTCGCTTCCGCGTCATAGTTGGCCATGTGGTGGTGCTCCAGAGCAATCTGGAAACGCTTGGTCAAAGGCCCCAGACCATGCCGCTTGTACTCTGGATAGAGATTGCGGGCAAATTCCAGCGTGTCAATGACTGGTTGGGTAATCTTCGGCAGGCCATGCCGCTCATAATTGACATTCATAAAGCCCACGTCAAAGGTAGCATTATGGGCAACGAGGACGCTGTCCTGGCAAAATTCTTGAAATTCTTTCAGAACTTGCTCTAGCGGTTTGGCATTGCGGACATGCTCATCTGTAATCCCGGTCAGATCTGTCGTAAAGGCCGACAGAGGATGGCCAGGATTGATAAACTCATCAAACTCAGCGATGATATTGCCCTTGTGCATCTTGCTGGCAGCGACCTGAATCAAGTCATTGTAAACCGCTGAAAGTCCTGTTGTTTCCACGTCAAAGACTACATAGGTCGCATTGCTCAGCTCCATGTCCACTTCATTGTAGACGATAGGAACCCTGTCTTCTACAATATTGGCCTCCATACCGTAAATCAGCTGAATACCAGCCTTCTTAGCAGCCTTGTAGCCATGGGGAAAGCTCTGCACATTGCCATGGTCAGTAATGGCGACAGCCTTGTGGCCCCACTTGGCTGCCGTTGCAACGATTTCCTCGACCTCAGGCAGAGCGTCCATCGTAGACATATTGGTATGAGCGTGAAACTCAACCCGTTTCTGACCCTCAGGCATCAGATCCTTGCGCTCATAGTGGGTGACGGCCTGCACATCCTGCACATTCATGGTCAGGTCGCGGGTGAAGTTGTTCATCTCCACATTTCCCCGCACCCGCAGCCAGGCACCTTTCTTAATCATGTCAAACTTCTTGGCTTCTTCTTCGTTTTTCATCCATTTCTGCAAGGAGAAGCTGGAAGTGTAGTCTGTCATTTTGAAATTGAGCAGGACCCGGCCGGTCCGAGTGACCTTCTGCTCCAAGTCAAAGACCATTCCCTCGAAGACCAGACGGTTTTCTTCAGTCTGAACTTCAATCATAGGGGTAATCTCTGCCTTGTCCAGCTTTGGTTTAGCCGCAGCCTTGCGAGCTTGGAAGTCATAGGCTGGCTTTTCCTCTGGCGGTGGTGCCATCTGCTGCAGGGATTCCATGGCTTTGAGGGCCTCTTCATTGGCTGCTTGGACAATCTTGTCATTCTCCGTCTGGAAATTCTCCGCTTGCTGCTGGGTCAACTCATCGCTGTGCTGGACCTGACAGGTCAGCTGAGGAAAGCCGTACTTGACCAGCTGCTGGCTGAGATTGGGCAGGTGATTCTTGCGAAAATGCTCGGTATCAATGGTCGAGGGACCTTCAATTAGCAACTTGTCCCCATCCAAATGAACCCGCAAATCCTGATAAAGGCTCTTAAATCCATGGCTAGCACATGGACCTTCCTCAAAGGCCAGCTGGTAATAAGCCTGCAAGAGGTCATCCGATACCTGAGGGGCCTGACAGTGAATTTCAAAAACAGCTTGATTGCCCGTCTTAGAAAACTCTTGAGCTAAGCGCTTCTGCAATTCCCGAAAAATCTCAATAGGCAGAATATTCGCAAAAGAAAAATGAAACTCCCAGACCCGACTGACCTTGTGGACCAGAACCTTCTCGATTTCTGCATTCAAAAAGGCCTCTGAATTTCTCATTTCCAGTGGCATATCCAGCTGATGCATTAAAATTTCAAACTTGTTTGACATGATATTTCCTCGTACAGTAGTGACCCTATTTTACCATAAATCAGCACTTTTTTCGATAGAAAAAGAGTAGGCCAAAGCGCGAGTCCTACACAATTGTCAATGCATTCTCTTGATACTAAGTTATGATATAATAGAATAGAACATTTATTAAAAGGAGTCTTAATTGTGAAGAAAATTTTACTAGCCAGCGCCTGTCTATTGACCCTGACTGCCTGCAGTATGCCTAATCAGAATCAGCAAGAAAACAAGCCCAAGCAAAATCAGAGTCAAAGCAAAGCCAAAGAAGAAAAGGTGAAGACAAAAACTTTTTCTAATAAAATCGATGAGTATTATACTAATTCAGTCAAGCTTTTCTATACCAAGGACAAGATCCTATCTTTTCAGCTAATTTCCAGCCAAGCTATCCCTGAAGATAATCAAAAAATGAGCGTAGAAGAACTAACAAAAATCTATAGAGAAGATCTTAAGAAAAGTCCCATGATTGAAGATCAAGAAAAGCTAAAAGGGCTTGAAATTCACGTTGAGATTTCCGAAGACAAGAAAAAAGCTATAGCCATTTTTGACTTTGACCTCAGCAAAATAGATCAAGAACAACTGATTCAGTCAGCAGGTGACTCTGAAAGCAGTCAAACTTTCTTCAAAAGACTCCAAGATAAACCGGATGTTGTCTTTGATTTTTTGAAGGGGCAAGGACTTAAAGAAGAATAAAAAAGCTTTCTGAGTGATTTAACTTTACTGTTAATGCTCAGAAGGCTTTTCTGTTTATTTTTAAATCCCAAAGGGGCAATATGCTATCTTAAGACTGCTTCTGCCAAGGCTTTTTGGATGGCGATGACGCTGCGATCGCTGGTAAATTGCAGGACTTCTGCTGGCTCTTGAGCGCTGGAAACCCAGATTTTCAGCTCAGCATCTAAGTCGAAATGTCCGGCTGTTTCTACTGAGAAGCGACTGATAGAGCGATAAGGAAAGGACTTATAAGAAGTCTTTTTGCCAGTCATTCCCTGCTTGTCGACCAAGATTAAACGCTTATCTGTAAAGACAATCAAGTCACGAATGAGGCTAAAAGCCAGTTCCACATTCTCTGTTGTTGTCAGAATATCCTCTAATTGTCTTTCTGTTTTTTCAATATCTTTCTGAGAGGCGTTGCCTAATAAACCGCCGAATAATCCCATCATTCGGTCCTCCAATCTATTTTTTCCTACTATAGCATTTTCACCTCCAATTAGCAAAAGAAAACTGCCAGATAAAACTAGCAGTTTAGTTTATTTTGTCAAAATAGACAAGGTTTCTAGCAGATTATCGGCATGGACTTCAATGGTATCGCCAGTAGCCTTAATCTTGACTTCGACAATGCCTTCGGCAGCTTTCTTACCAACTGTCACACGGATTGGAAGACCAATCAAATCGCTGTCGCTGAACTTAACACCAGCGCGCTCATTGCGATCATCCACCAAGACCTCATAACCAGCACTTAGCAAGTTAGCCTCGATTTGGTCAGTTAGAGCCAAGGCTTCCTCGTCCTTGACATTGACCGGAATCAAGTGCACATCAAATGGTGCCAGCTCTTTCGGGAAGTTGATGCCCCAAGCATAGCGGAATTCACCCTTAGGAGTTTTATTGACAAAGAGACGGGCATGCTGCTCCATAACAGCAGACAGGAGACGGCTGACACCGATACCGTAGCAACCCATAATCATTGGTACTGCTCGGCCATTTTCGTCCAAGACATTAGCATTCATGCTGTCAGAGTAGCGAGTTCCCAACTTAAATATGTGCCCAATCTCAATCCCGCGAGCAAACTTGAGGACACCTTGGCCATCCGGAGAAATTTCACCCTCACGAACTTCACGGATATCCACATACTCAGCGGTAAAGTCACGGCCTGGATTGACACCGGTCAAGTGGTAACCATCTTCGTTAGCGCCAACTACTGCGTTAGCTAGGTCTTGCACCTTGCGGTCAGCGATGATTCTCACGCCTTCTGGCAGATTGACTGGTCCTAGTGAGCCAAATCCCGCTCCCAAGAGCTGACGGACTTGATCTTCACTCGCCACATCAAAGAAATCCGCTGCCAAATGATTTTTCAGCTTGACTTCATTAAGCTGATCATTGCCGACCAAAAGTGCTACGACAGGAGACTCGTCAGCCATGTAAACCAAGGTCTTGATTGTCTGGCTTTCATCTAGCCCAAGGAAGGCAGCAACTTCGTCAATGGTCTTGCAGTCAGGCGTTGAAACGCGGACTACTTCTTCCTCAGTCACGACACGTCCTGCAGGCTTGTATTCATCCGTTGCCATTTCAAGGTTGGCAGCATAGCTAGACTCACTGGAGTAGGCAATAGTATCCTCACCAGATACCATCCAGCTGGTCAATTCTGTCCGAATAGCTTCCTGAACATCCTCAGGAATTTCATCAAAGCTGGCTACAGACTTGTCCAAGACAACCCAGCGATTCAAATCTGTCCGGTCTGGCGTAATAGCCATGAATTCTTGGCTGTCCTTGCCCCCCATGGCACCACCATCGCCGATAATGGCTTTGAAATCCAGCTCGCTGCGGGTAAAGATTTTCTCATAGGCAGACTTGTATTCATCATAAGCTACATCCAAGCTGTCATAGTTAGCGTGGAAACTGTAGGCATCTTTCATGATAAACTCACGCGTCCGCAAGAGCCCGTTACGAGGACGCTTTTCATCACGGTATTTAGGCTGAATCTGATAGAGATTGAGCGGCAGCTGTTTGTAGGATTTAACCGAATCACGGACGATAGCCGTAAAGGTTTCCTCATGGGTTGGCCCTAGGATAAAGTCTGATTTCTCACGATTTTTCAGCTTGTAGAGGTCTTCACCATAGGTCTCATAACGGCCAGACTCGCGCCAGAGGTCTGCACTGAGCAGGGCTGGCGCCAGCATCTCCACTGCACCAATCTTGTCAAACTCTTCCCGCATGATTCTTTTGGCTTTTTCAATCACGCGATTGGCCAGCGGCAGATAAGAATAGACCCCAGCTGAAACCTGACGGACATAGCCAGCCCGCAGCATCAGAGCGTGACTGATTACTTGAGCATCGCTAGGCATCTCACGCAGGGTTGGAATTAACATTTTACTTTGTTTCATAAAAACAAAACTCCTTGACTTTCATTGAATAATTTCTTTTTCATGGCTTCAAGAACCTTAGGCTCTTAGAAGAATAATTTCATAATATCGTTCCAGGTAACGGCAATCATCAGGATGACCATAATAGCCACTCCAGACAGAGTGATATAGGTCTCCGTTTCTCTTTTCAGCGGTTTTCTGCGGATAGCCTCCAGAATATTGAGGACGATTTTTCCGCCATCCAAGGCTGGAATGGGAATCAGGTTGAAAATACCGATATTGAGCGACAGCATGGCCAAAAGGCTGAGGACTGCTGGCAAGCCTTGCTCTGCAGCCTGACTGCTGAAATTGTAAATAGCGACTGGTCCACCCAGCTTATTGATATTGAAATTGAAGATGATATCTTTCAGAGCTGACAAAATACGAACCGTGGTAGACCAAGCTGCAGTAAATCCGCCAATGACCTTGTCCCAGAAGCCTGTCTTGACCGTTGGGGATACCCCTAGCAGATAACGATTGCCGTCTTTTTTAGGCTGTACGGTAATTTCTTTCGTTTCGCTGCCGTGCTTGTAGGTAACTGACAAGGTCGGCGCTTCCTTGCTCTTGCCTGTGATTTTCGCCAGAGCACTGGTTAGATCCGCCCAGTTGCTAATCTTATAGTCATTAATCTTAAGGATTTGATCGTTATTTTGAACCCCAGCAGCTGCTATAGCACTGCCATCCATAACTTGGAAATGATTGCTGTTTTCATCGCGAACGCCACCTTGAATAAAGGCCAGCAGCATAAATACCAGCACGCTCAGAATGAAGTTATTCATAGGCCCAGCAAAGTTGGTAATAAGACGACCCCAGATACTAGCATTCTGATACTGAACATCCAGCGGTGCAATCCGCACCTCAGTGCCGTCTTCTTCAACAATCGTTGCATCATGATCTACTGCATAAGTCTTGAGCTCGTCAAGGACCAGACCTGTGATTTCCAGCTTATCCTCAAAGTCAAAGCCGGTCACATTCATGGGCAGAGCTGTCTGGTCAACCTTTTTGCCAGAGAGATTGATGCGAACCACCTTGCCCTCTGCATCCAAGGTCAGACTAGCCGGTGTGCCCACCTTAATGTCAGTGGAGTCTTCCCCCCAGCCGGCCATGCGCACATAGCCCCCCAAGGGTAAAATCCGAATCGTATAGGCCGTCCCGTCTTTACCAATATGGGAGAAAATCTTAGGTCCCATACCGATAGCGAACTCTCTGACCAAAATGCCGGACTTCTTTGCAAAGTAGAAGTGTCCGAACTCATGGACCACCACAATGATCCCAAAAATAATAATAAAGGTTATAAACTGCATGGACTTCTATATTTTACCTTTCCTAGAAATCTTGTTTTTGCTTTTAAATCAAAGAAGGAGCAGAAAACGGCCAAATACCGAGCTTCCCGCCCCTGCATAGCTGACACTCTTGAAAATAGGATAGCGGCTCAGGTCAAACTTTTGAGCTCCAAATCCCAGTTCCTTCTCAGATTGTGCGGTCTTTGGACAAACTTGCCATCCCTTGCCTTCAGCTAGGCACGACTGTCTTAGAACAAGCCGAAGAAATGCATGAGCGGAAAGACAAAGAGAAGGCTGTCAAAGCGATCCAAGACACCGCCGTGGCCAGGAATGAATTTACCAGAATCCTTGACCCCGAAATGACGCTTGACTGAGCTTTCGACCAAATCACCCAACTGGCCGGCAATACTAAAGAGCACTGCCAGAATCAAAAAGACAAGGGCATTGTAAGGTGCGTAGACTTGCGGTCGAACCAACAGAAAGATTCCAGTCACTAGAACAGCTGATAGAATGCCGCCCAGGCTTCCTTCAATAGTCTTATTAGGAGAAACTCTCGGCGCCAGCTTTCTTTTACCGAAACGCACCCCAACCAGATAAGCTCCGCTGTCAGTAGCCCAGACGATAAAGAGAGCTAGCAGGACCTTGTCAATATTCATCAAGCGAGCATCAATCAAGGCATTAAAGCCAAGACCGACATAAAAACTAGCTGCAATCGGATAGGCCGCATCCTCAAAAGTGTAGTTGGAACCTAGCACAGTCGAAATCAACAGAAGGAAGACGACCAAGCCATAGGCCACGACATTGCCATCCACCGGCAGAAACTTCAGATAGTTCTCCAGAGGCAGGGTTAGGACAAAGGCTGCCAGCATGGCCAAGACGCCTTCGATGGTCGCTGTCGGCAGACCTTTCATTTGGAGAAATTCATGCACCGCCAACATAGCCAGCAGCCCCACAAAAATCTGAAAGATGACGCCTCCTGTCAATACCAGAGGAATAAAAATAGCAAGAGCGATTCCCCCAAAGATTAGACGTTTTTGTAAATTTTTACTCATACTCTTTTTCTTTCTCCCTTAAACACCGCCAAAGCGTCGATTCCGACGGCTGTATTCTGCAATTGCAGCCTTCAAAGCCTTTTCATCAAAGTCAGGCCAGAGAATATCGGTAAAATACAGCTCACTGTAGGCTGACTGCCAAGGCAGAAAATTGCTGAGACGCAGCTCTCCGCTGGTCCGAATCACCAGATCCGGATCGCGCAGCATCTTGGGCAAGTTGCTGGTATAGAGGTAGTTGCCAATGACTTCCTCTGTAATGTCGCCGGGACTGAGTTTGGCATCCAGAACATCCTGAGCAATCTCTTTAACAGCCTGATTGATCTCATATCGACCACCGTAGTTTAGGGCAAAATTGAGAATCAAACCTGTATTGAGCTTGGTCAGGCTTTCCGCCTTTTCCAAAGCTTCAAATGTCGCCTTAGGGAGCTTAGCCGTATCACCAATCATCTGAATCTTGACATTGTTCTTGTGAAGCTCCGGTACATAGCGGTCGTAAAATTCAACCGGCAGATTCATGATGAAGGAAACTTCCTTTTCCGGACGAGACCAATTTTCCGTTGAAAAGGCATAGACAGTCAAGACCTGAACACCCATTTCCTTGGCAGCAATCGTCACCTTTTGCAGGGTTTCCATGCCAGCCTTATGGCCGAACACACGCGGCTGCATCCTTTTTTTGGCCCAACGGCCGTTGCCGTCCATAATAGCAGCAATGTGCTTTGGAACATTCAGCGGTGCGTTCAGCTTTTCTTTTTTCTTAAAACCAAACATACTTTTTATCCTATTTAAAGTTTTGTCAGTTCATTATATCATAAATCCTTGGAATGTGGGCAATTCATCCGCTTTTTCAAGCCTGAGAGCATAAAATAAGGACAGAATGTCAACCGGAGAATCCAAACTCAGTTAAAACTCACCAGCTTGTCCAAACTGCAAGGCAGATAAGGTTGCAATCAAACACCTCCTAGCTACATGAACCAAAACAAAAAAACAGCCCGCAAGCTGTTTATTTCTTTACTCTTCAATCGCTGATTCTTCCTCGGGAAGGTCAACGCTTCCCTCACCGCCAGCAACAGCAGGAATCCCCTCAGTCAATGGCAGTACAGTCTTAATAGCTGTCAGTTCAAAGGTCAGGTAAACACCGTCCACATCTAGAACAACTGTCTTTTTATCTGTGTCCACTTCATCAACTGTTCCGTATAAACCACCGATAGTAATAACTTCATAACCCTTTTGCAGCTTGTTAAGACTTTCCATACGCTGCTGAGCCTGTTTCTTTTGGGCACGCATTTGGAAATAGGTCATCCCTATCAGTACAACCGCAAAGACAATAAGCATAGTTGGATTCATATATTTTCTCCTTCGAATGTCATATATGAACTACTATAGCAGATTTCCCTTATTTTTACAAGACGATTCTGACTTTTCAGGCAAAGTCCGTCTCAAGTCGGAGGAAGCGTGACTGACCTAACGACATTTTCTAAAAAAGCAAAAATCAGGATGACCTACACCCTGATTTTATGTCTTTTTATTTAAGATTTTTAACAACTTCTGCTACGTGCTCAACTGTAAAGCCGTATTCTTCCAGCACCTTGCCTGCTGGAGCAGATGCACCGAACTGGTCGATTCCGATAACTGCACCATCCAGACCGACATACTTGTACCAAGGCTGGCTAGCTGCCATCTCGATCGCTACGCGGCGACGAACTGCATTTGGCAGAATTTCTTCTTTGTAAGCTGCATCTTGAGCATCAAAAAGCTCTGTTGATGGTACGCTGACCACACGGATTTTAGCGCCTTCTGCTGCAAGTGCTTTAGCAGCTGCAACAGCCAAATTAACCTCAGAACCAGAAGCCAGCAAGATGGTATCGAAATCTGCTCCTGTTTCATAGACCACATAAGCACCTTTAGCTACCTTGTCAAAGTTTGTGCCTTCTTCAACTGTTAGATTTTGACGGGTCAAGACCAGAGCAGTCGGAGTAGATTGACTCTTAAGAGCCAGGTACCAAGCTGCCTGAGTTTCACGCGCATCTGCTGGGCGGAAAACAGTCAGGTTTGGAATGGCACGCAGACCAGCCAAGTGCTCAATCGGTTCGTGAGTTGGGCCGTCTTCACCTACTGCAATAGAGTCGTGAGTAAATACATAAGTCACTGGCAAACCTTGCAGGGCAGACAAACGGACAGCTGCCTTGACATAGTCTGAGAAGACGAAGAAGGTACCACCGTAAACGCGAAGACCACCATGAAGCGCCATACCGTTGAGAATTGTTCCCATAGCAAACTCGCGCACACCAAATTGGATATTGCGGTTGAGACGGTGGGCATCATCCTGCAGGCCGTCTTCCTTGATGTAGGTCATATTGGAATGAGCCAAGTCAGCAGAACCGCCGAGGAAAGTTGGAAGGACCTTAGCTGCTGCATTGAGGGCGTCCTGACTAGAATTACGGGTCGCTTGAGAGAAGCCATTTTCAAGTACTGGGAAATCTTCTGGCTTAATCTCTACTGGATCTTGACCAGCAATGATGGCTGTTACTTCTGCCGCCAATTCTGGATGGGCTTGCTTGTAGTCCTCTACTAACTGTTTCCAAGCATCGTAAGCCGCTGCACCACGCTCCGCTACATTTGTGCGGTAGTCAGCATAGACTTCCTCAGGAATTTCAAATGGCGCATAGTCCCAGCCCAAGGCTTGACGAGTAGCTTCTGCTTCTTCTGCTCCAAGAGGCGCGCCGTGAACTGCATTAGTTCCTTGCTTGTTTGGAGAACCGTAACCGATAACTGTCTTGACTTCAATCAAAGATGGCTTGCCGGAAGCTTTAGCTTCATTGATAGCTGCATCAATCGCTTCAAGATCTGTTCCGTCTTCCACCAAGGCAGTATGCCAACCATAGGCTTCATAGCGGGCACGAACATCTTCTGTAAAGGAATCCTTGGTCTCTCCATCGAGGTTGATATTATTTGAATCATAGAGAACAACCAACTTGTCCAGTTTTTGCAGACCAGCATAAGAAGCAGCTTCAGCTGAAACCCCCTCCATCAAATCGCCGTCACCACAGATGACATAAGTATAATGGTCGAAAATTGGATAGCCATCACGATTATACTTGGCAGCCAAGAAACGCTCTGCCTGAGCAAATCCAGTAGCTGTAGAAATACCCTGTCCCAGTGGGCCAGTAGTGGCATCGACACCAGCCGTGTGGCCAAACTCTGGGTGACCAGGTGTCTTAGAAGCCCATTGGCGGAAGTTTTTGATTTCGTCCATGCTGACATCTTTAAAGCCAGACAGATGAAGCAAAGCATAAAGCAACATAGAGCCATGTCCTGCAGACAGGACGAAGCGGTCGCGGTTAATCCAGTTTGGCTGTTCTGGATTAATACGCAGTTGTTTAGTAAACAAGTCGTAAGCCATCGGCGCAGCGCCCATGACTACGCCAGGGTGACCTGACTTAGACTTTTCAATCGCGTCAATCCCTAAAAAGCGAATGGCATTAACTGATAATTGTGACATTGGATTCTCCTTATTTTTACTATGACCTGTTCTGACATCAGAACAGGATAAACAATGGTCGTAGAAACGAAAAATTGTCTCATGTCTATTATATGAAAATTATCCCTATATCGCAAGATAGGGATAATTTTTATATAATAGATTAATTATAAATCTTGAAAGCGGTAACAAAAAGACCAAGAATTACACAGGTGACTGTTCACTCTTGGACTGTCAAAAAAATCTGCCCCTAAGGACAGAAAAAAGTAAGAAAGTGAGCATCGCAGCTCCTAAATTCGACGACGCTCCTGGCTTGTCTCATCAAGAGGCATAGAAAAACCCAGATATCCAAATGGTTAGCTGGGTTAGGGTTGAGCTACATCATAGTTTTAGACTATCCTGCGGCCTTGTGATGAATGGTGATGCCATATTTTTCATGGTTTTCTTCATACCAATTAATTAAGGCCATCGCAGTTTGATAAGTAATGTTCTTAATCTTACTGGTTCCTTTAGTTAAGGTCAGGATACTCATCTTGCTGATGTTTGCATCCGTCGCAATCCGATAACTAGTTAAGGTTCCATTAACTAACAACTGAACAACAGCCTCGACTTTCCTGTAGTCAGGCATTGTTGTAATATCCAACTTTTTCATAATTAAATCCTCTCCTAAAATTTAATTTACTAATCCATTATACACTTTTTTCTGACATTTACATATATAAAAACTTGAAAATGTACAAAAAAATTAGAACATAATTCATTGAAATGTCAACTTTTCCTGTTTTATAGACTTTTGAGAGTCTTTTGCCTCTATTAAGATAGAAAAAAAGAATTAATATTATCTTCTTTTCTTACTTTGTTAGATCGCCTTTCCGTATTATGTTGTGCATAATTACCAGTGGCCAGACAGACTTAGTAATTCTAAAAATCTCTGTATACATGACAGTCCAGCATGCAACAGTTATCATCCCAATAAGGAAGAATGTAAACCTTCCAACCGGCAAGGTATTTTGGATTTCTCTCTCAGACAGAAACTTCATAATGTAAGGCAGATGCCAAATCCACCAGATAAAGCCAACAAGTAGATATAGTTTTAAGTCGGATAATTTTAATTTGATTAATTGATTGGTAAGATATGCCCTCCAAACAGATTCTTCAAAAATATTTGGGAACTATATACCTGTTTACACTGACCACAAAATGGAGTGCTTCCGAAAATATACAAAAAGGCGACTTCCGAAATGGAAATCGTCTTTTAATGTGATGTCAATAATATTTTCTAAGTTTATCTTGATTTTCTTTGAAAAAGTTCTCTAACCAATCCATGCCATAAGCATAGCTAAAACCTTCTAGGAGAACTGAGAAGTCAATACTATCAAAGCCCATTTTTTTCAAACCATCAAAGGTGTTGAATGGCGAACGAAAATGCTTGTATTTAATAATCGCACCAATATCTTTTAAATCCTGCTCTCTAGTACTCACCATCTTCATTCCCAACACATACTCAATCGGGGTTGCTAAAACCGTTAGATTCTCAAACGAGTATAAGGTTTCACATAAACTTAACGGCGGCTGTTTGTTCATATTTGCCACATTATTGTTGAGCCATAGCTCTTCGTGAGTGTTAAGATTAAACTCTTGTCCGACACGAGCGATAATTTCATTGATTTTTTGGCTTTCTTCATAAAAAGCATCCACATCTTGCGTTGCACGCAAACCATGATATTCCAAGACATAGCCACCAACACAGATAATGGTCAAAGTAAGATTTGCCTGAACCAATTCCTTATTCAAGGCTTCAAAGACAGGTTTCATTTTATCCATGTTTATATTTCTCCATCATTTTTTGAACATTGGCTAATTTAGCTGGCTTATTTAATGAAATCACATATTCATGAGTTGGTGTGTGCTCTTGAATGGCATACTTTAAGCTAACCTTTTGAAAATCAGTTAATTCTTTGGAGACTAGTAATTTCTCAACATCCTCATTTGTTAAATAAGAATGGTCTTCAAAAATGACTTTTCGCAAATAACGAAACCAATGACTTGCATTGAAACGTGATTGCTTGGATGCATTTATCATATAATCATACCAATCCATCATCTTCCTCCTGTAAGATTTAGTTCATGTTATTGTCGTTTATATTTAAAAGTCTAACTTTTTCTCTTTCTTAACTGTTTATCTTCTTTAGGATTATAATTCAAAGCCTGTTGTAGTTTCAAATCAAAATCAGAAAGTTCTAGTTTTTCCTCCTCAAAAGGAATATCGGGAAGTTTAAAACGAAATTTTTTATAAAAGAAAGTGTTGAACTCCTCTTTGTTATCTGAAATATCTACTAGAGTATCTAGTTCGGAAAGTCGATTCTGTATGCTGATTTTTGTAATATCGTCGAGCTTTTGGTAAATTGCATAATACGATAAATCTTGGAAAAATTTCCGATGCGATTTAACAACTGCCTGAGTATAAGGGCAATTATAATAACTGAGATATTTTTTGTAAAAATTATCAGATAGAGAAATTTGGTAATCTACTAAATTATTGTCAATCGTTTTGGAAACTGTTCGCTCCATTTCTGCATGTAGTTTATCCATGGATTAGCTCCTTGTATTTTGTACGAACTCCTGAAGATGCTAGTAGAAGATTGAAGCGGTCATTATCCGCCATACTACGAGTATTATAGCGGAATACAAATTCATCCACGTAGTCCTGCAAATGCTTCTTAGACCATGAATGGTAAATTCCTAATACCCCTCGTTTAAGCCCTGCCCAGAAACCTTCAATCGTGTTTGTATAAATATCATCAATGACATACTCATGAGCACCATGGTTTACAAAAGCGTGGTCATACATCTTCGCAACTTTATTATAACCTAACCATTCATCAGTGTAAAGTTGAGCGGTATCTTTAACAAATTTAACGACTTGTTCTGTCAGAGTTTTTATACCTGTATCACTTACTTTATAAGCATTTAATTTTCCTTCTCGTGCAACCATACCGACAACTGGAGTTTTATCTTTTAGAGAACGACCTTGTGCATTTTTGACCTTTTTAGAATTATGACGATTCTTATTTTTACCACCAATATAGGTTTCATCTACTTCGACAGTTCCGTCCAACTCATTGTTATTTTCTGAACCAAAACATCTACGAATACGCTCCAGCATAAACCAAGCTGTTTTCTGAGTAACATTAATATCTTTTGAAAGTTGAACTGAAGAAATGCCTTTTTTATGAGAAGTCACCATCCAAATAGCGATAAACCATTTTTGAAGAGAGACTTTAGTGTTATCGAACATCGTACCAGTTTTAACGCTAAAATATTTACCAGTATTCTTGCACCTATATTTACCATTCTTGCATTTATAAACCTTAGATGTTTCATCAAAAGGACTGACTACATAGCCATTCCAACGAATTTTTTCTAAATGTTGTTCACAATGATAATCACTTGGGAAAGCATTCATCAAATCGTACAATGACCTAAACTCACCTAACATCTCTCTGCTCCTTTTATATTGTAAATCCATTATATCATTTAAAACATAAAAATCAACAAAATGGTGTAAAATTGGGTATAATTCTTTTCAAAACTAGTATTTTGTGATATAATAGTATTGTTATATAAGCAAGGAGAAAAATATGACAGAAATCAAATCAAATCAAATCAAATCAAATCAAATCAAGCTGATTATGTAGCTACTCAGCCTTTTTGTCAACCCCTTTTGAAGACTTTTTCACGTTTGTGTGAGAAGGTCTTTTCTGTTATCAGAAATGAGGTGGCGTAAATGGTTAGAAAAGATAAGATAGTTACACCAAGCGTCACTCAAAAACTTCAAGAATTAGGTTATAATGTTTCTGATTGGGATGATAGCCAGACAGAATCAAAATTAACAAGTGAAATAATTGAAGTTCTATCGCACTCTTCTAAGGAAATGAACGGGAAAAATGGTATTCCTGATAGAATTTACTGTAATAAGGAAAAAAGATTATTAATTCTTGTTGAAGAAAAACCAACAATACAGGAACACGAATTAGATAGTATCAAAAAAGGATGTGTAGAAGGACTCAAATGGTATCTAAGTAAATTTGCGATTAAAGAGTTCTCCACGTGGAAAGTTGTTGGAATTGCTGTTAGCGGGGATGTGTATGATGAGTACAAGCATAAGTTTAGCTGCTATTATATAGACACAAAACAAAATATCAAATATATTGACAAGGTGTCTAATTTTCTTACTGAGACGGAATTTTTGGCACTATTCAACAACCTTGACGAAGAAAAAGCGATTGAAGATATAACAAAAGTAAGTAAGAAGGTAAATAATCTGTTACGGTCAATTGATTCGCAAAAACGACCTACACTACTTGCTGTACTAATGATTTGTCTCTACAATAAATCTGAGAATTTTTACAATAATTTTCCCGATTTATACCCTAGCTATACTCCAATTCAAATACTTGATAACCTATATCCTACGGTAAAGGGAATTTTAGAAAAAGAAGGTATTCCTGAAAATAAACTGAGAGCTTTAGAAGGAGAGTTGGGTTCAATAAAAACAGATGTAAATTTGCAAAACACTGCAATTCTTAAACAAATTCTAGATGAGTTGAATCAAAAAGTCATCCCACTGTTTAATAATCATTTCTCAACCAATTCAAACTATGATATTATGGGTAAATTTTATGAAGAATTTCTAAAATTTGCAGGAGTATCTAACGTAAAGAAAGGGATTGTGCTAACCCCAAGGCATATAACTGGCTTATTTACAAAACTCATACCCTTAAAAGCAAACGATGTAATTTTAGACCTTTGTTGTGGTACTGGTGCATTTTTGATTGCTGGAATGAATAAACTACTATCTATACAGGGTGCAGATGAAAAAAACATAAAAGAAAATCAGTTACTCGGATTTGAAATTAATTCTACAATGTATATTTGTGCTATCTCAAATATGCTGTTCAGAGGAGATGGAAAATCTAGAATATACAATCTGGATTCTGTTAATGATAAAGAAGCTGACAAAATTTTAGAAGAAGTAAAACCGACGATTGGATTTATCAATCCGCCATATTCAGGTAAAGAAAACAAGGATGACCCTACTCCAAAAGAAATAACATTCTTGAAAAAACTGTTAGACAATTGTTCAAGGTATGGGGTGGTAATTGCTCCATTATCAATGTACTTCAAGGATAAATCGCTTAGAAATAAGATTCTATCTAAGCATACTTTGAAATATGTCATCAATATGCCAAAAGACCTATTTCAACCTAACGCTTCAACCAGTACAGCAATAGCTGTTTTTGAAACACATCTTCCTCACGATTATAATAATGATGTTGTTTTTTATGATTTGAAAAATGATGGTTTTATATTATCCAAAAACAAGGGTAGAACAGATATATACGACCATTGGAATGATATTGAAGAAAAACTACTCAATGAACTTATTCACGGAAATACATCGGATGGGTACAACATTATTCGAACTAAAATCAAAAAAGGTGATGAATGGACAGTATATGCTCATTCTCGAACAAACTATGATGAGTTATCCAATAGGGATTTTGTTAAGACTATATCTGATTACCTTCTTTATCGTTCAAAACAAGAATTGTCGTTACTTGAAGAAACGGGACTATCAGAATTTCAAGAAATAAATTTACTTTCAAATTTTGTAGGTGAAAAATTGAGTAATTCAACGACTATATTTCCTGCACCCGATAAAAATATTGATGAAATAAATTGGGATTACTTCAATATAAACAAAGTTTTTGATAATATTGAAGGAACAAAAGGAGCTACTACTTTTGACCTCATTCAAGGCATGGATATTCCATATATTGCAGCTAAGAAAAAAGACAATGGGTTTGATAGATTTGTCTCAAAAGAAGGAAATGAAGAGTATATTTCTAATGGAAACGGAATAGTTTTTGTGAACTTGGGTGATGGAAGCGGAGGATATTCAACATATCAACCAGAACCATTCATAGGAATGAATGGTAAAACTTCTGTTGGATATAGCGAGCATTTGAACAAGTATACTGCAATGTTTTTGATAACTATTTTAGACAAAGAACGTTACAAATATTCTTTCGGTAGAAGCTGGAGTGGAGAACGTTTCAAAAACACAGAGTTATATCTCCCCAAAAATAATCTCGGAGAGATAGATTGGCTTTATATAGAAGAATATATAAAAAGTTTACCCTACGCAAATTTAATTTAATAAAAAGACGATTTCCTCAATTTGGAAGTCGCCTTTTTTAATATTGTCGAAATACTACATATTGTGGTTGTGTAAACAGATATATAGTTCCCAAATATTTTTTATGAATTGAGTCCCTACATGTGTAAGCAAGATTCCAAGATAGACCATGAGCTCAACCTTCACATCTGTCACTCTGATGCCTTGCGTCATCAGCCCCAATAATATCACTATTATCGTAACAAAAGGGTAGACTAAAAAACTAACAAGGTATAATTTTTTGTTATGTTTAAAATTAATGGAAAACCCTGCCTCTTTCCAGCCGTCTCGGCCAAAGCTTCGGAGAAAGATGGTACAGATTAACGGAGTTACCAGCCAGATCAGCATCCCTAAAGAGCCGCTTCCTATATCTGTTCCAATATTTTCGTAATGAGCTTGGCCAGTTACTTTATCAACAACATAACCAATCCAGCCACATAGGGTGCTGAAGAATGCAAAGATAATGACATTGCGCTTAATTGTAGTTATGGACTGTTTCATAGCAGTCTCCTTTCGTCAAAAAATTATTCCTCTCTCTTATTTGAGAGAAGCTAGGTTGATTCGAGTCATCAACTGCTTCGGCAATATCAAAACTTTGTTTCATTTTACCGATACCTTCTAAGCAAGCCTGGCTTTTCATCAGCATCAGATTTCAATACTTTATATACCTAATAGTAACATTTCTTTTAGGTGCTGTCAAGAAGAATTTAGTTGAGATTTTGGGATAAATGCTAATTTATTTCCAGAAAGGGGAGATATTTGAATTCCTACTCAACAAAAAAGACCTGCCTTCATCTAAGAAGGAGGTCTTTGAAAACTTAATTAACTTAGTAAGCTTTATTCTGCCTGCTTGTCTTCTTCAGATGCGGCAGCGCCTTTTTCCCGGATAACCAAGACACCATCTTCCAAATCGGCCGTCAAGTGCTTAGCATCTAGATTATCCAAGTGGAAGTCAGTCACCTTGTCACGAATTTGCTGCTCGATGACACGACGGAGCGGACGAACACCCATGACCTTGTCATAACCAGCATCGCGCAGGAATTCTTTAGCTGCATCAGATACAGCCAAATCAATTTCTTTCTTGCTCAAGGTTTGATTTACTTCGATCAGCATGAGATTCACAATCTCCATCAAATCTTCTTTCTTGAGATGAGAGAACTCAATAACCGCGTTAAAACGATTGAGGAACTCTGGACGGAAATAAGCTTTGAGTCGATCCATTAGATCAGGCTTTTCTGCATCCTCTTCCAAGCCTGCTTCATAGCCAAATCCGGCATTGGAAGTCGCAATGATGACCGTGTTCTTGAAGTTGACGGTATTCCCTTGACCATCTGTCAAGCGACCATCATCCAGAACTTGAAGGAGAAGGGTAATCACCTGTGGATCCGCCTTTTCAATCTCATCCAAGAGAATGATAGAGTAAGGATTGCGGCGCACACGCTCGGTCAGGGTATTACTGTTATCATCATAGCCGACATAGCCTGCAGTGGTACCAATCAGCTTGGAAACAGCAGTCCGGTCGGAGTATTCTGACATATCCAGACGGATGATGGCTTCCTTGGTACCGAACATATCCAAAGCCAGTTGCTTAGCCAACTCAGTCTTGCCGACACCTGTCGGACCAACGAAGAGGAAGCTGCCAATTGGACGGTTGCCTTCATCAAATCCTGCACGGTTACGGCGTATAGCTCTAGCCACGGCTTCTACAGCCTTGTTTTGACCAATCACCTTAGCTTTGAGGCGGTCATTCATGCCCTTAAGGCGCTCAATGTCGCTGGCTCCCATTTGAGATACCGGCACACCCGTCATCCGTTCAACAGACTCTGCTACGTCGTTGACTGTAGCCGTCACCTTCATGTCCTCAGTGTGGTTTTGAATTTTCTTTTCCAGCTCTTCAATGCGGGTCTTGGCATTCAGAGCTGCTTCATAATCTTCTTTCTCAACAGCTGCTTCCTGCTTGTCTTTTTGCTCAGCAATCTCATGTTCCACCGCATGAACATCGGTTACTGGATGCTGGGCTGCCAAGTGGGCAGCAGTCACATCGACCAGGTCAATCGCCTTGTCTGGCAGGCTCCGTTGTGGAATATACTGGACAGAGTAGTCCACAGCAGCTTTCAGCACTTCATCCGGCAGGATGACATTGTGGTGCTTTTCGTACAGGTCCCGAATACCTCGAAGGATCTGATAGGTATCTTCGGCAGACGGTGCATTGACCTTTACTTCATTGAAACGACGAGCCAAAGCAGCATTTTTAAGGATGGTATTGCGGTACTCATCCTGAGTAGTCGCCCCGATAACGGTCAATTCACCACGAGAAAGCGCTGGTTTGAGAATATCCGCCATGCCCTTAGAGCCACTATCTCCACCGATAGATCCTGCTCCTAGGATTTGATGGATTTCATCAAAGAAGAGGATAATGTTGCCGGCTTCCTTGACTTCATTGACCAAGTTTTGGATGTTTTCTTCAAAGCTACCACGATACTGGGTACCAGCTTCCAGACCAGAAATATCAACAGAAATAATTTCCTTGTTCTTGATGGCCGCTGGCACATCACCATTGACGATAGCTTGAGCCAATCCTTCTACGACAGCTGTCTTACCAACTCCGGCATCACCGACCAATACAGGATTATTCTTAGTCCGACGAGAAAGGATTTCAGCTGTTTCTTGGATTTCCTTATTGCGCCCAATGACTGGATCTAACTTACCATCACGCGCTTCTTGGGTCAGATTGCGACCTAGCTTAGCCAGGATACCATCCTGCTTAGGTCCCTGAGCAGCAGTCTGGCTAGTCTGCTCACCCGCTCCTTGACCGGGGAGCTTGCCAGTAGCTCGGTACTGAGCAAACTCTTCCGGTGTGACCTCTCTACCATTAATCAAGTAGCGCCGGTGTTCGCTGTTGTAGCCGCCCATGCGCCCCATGAGTTGGTTGAAAAGGTCGTCCATATTGTTAAAATTGTTGTAGTTGTTGTTCATAGCATTGCCTCACTTTTCTTCATTTTTTGCTTTACATAATTTTTATTTTTACCAAAATTTCAGATAAGAAATCTTTTCCTTACCTACTATAAATATTCATTTGGGAGACTTTCTCCTATCTATTATTTTACATAACTTATTCGATTTTCAAAAATCAAGACTGAGTCAGTCTCTACTTTTATGAGTGAATCAAATCTCTTTCAGACGAAGATAATTTTACATAATTTTTAATCCTCCCAAAATAATTGCCTTCCGGCTGTATTCATACCTTCTGATTAAATTTACGTAAACTTTTTTGTTTACAGTTGTAATTTTATCATGACAGAATTTATTTGTCAATAGATTTTACATAATTTTTTTGAAATTGAAGAAAAAAACCCAATTTATAGGAAATCGGGATGTATAACGTTGAAGAAATAAACAGTATGCTTATCTTTTTGAAATTTATTACCGTACTATAGCTTTTCATATACCGACTCAATCAAACTTCTCTTTTTTTGATAAAACTCCGATATAGTATAAGAGGCAATGAGCTCTTTTAAAATTGCGCTGGCTTCCAGGCTATCTGAAAATATAAGCTCCAGTTCCTGATTTTGAAAAGAACGAATATACTTTTGAAGTTCCAATGCTTGACTAAGAGATTCTGCTTGAGGACTTACAAGACAGTAAACCAGTCCACCTACCTTATTATTGATTATTTCTTCTACGCTTCCTTGCTGTGTAATATAACCGCTTTCGATGATATAGATATAGTCTGACACCCGCTCTAATTCATCTATATTATGAGAAGTTAATAAAACAGCTGATCCATTTGATTTTAATTCTTTAATAATATCTAACATAATTAGTGCGGATGGCACATCTACTCCAGAAGTTGGCTCATCAAAAATATAGCTTTGGTAACTCCCGATAGCACACTGGATAAAGGATAATTTTTTCTTCATTCCAAAAGAGAAATCACTAATTTTATTTTTTAATTTATCCTTTATTCCTAATCTACTGGCAAGTTCAAGGGCTTCAGAAAATTCTGCGCCTTTCAGTTGAGACATAAACTTCAGAAATTCAATACCGCTCCAAGTTGGATACATAGAAGCAGCATCTGGCATTACGGATACTTTATCTTTTGTTATAGTTCCTGAATCACAGCGATAGTAGCCCATTATCAGACCAATCAGTGTTGATTTTCCCGCACCATTTTTTCCAACCAAAGAAGTAATCTTCCCATTTTCAAGATTAAGATTAATGCCTTTTATCACCTTATTCTTGTTAAATGCTTTTACGACATTATTGCATTGAATCATCTCAAACCTCTTTCTCTTCAAATATTCGCAATCCAATAAATACCAGTACAGCGGATAGAAGATATAACACTACAACTTCCCATGTCTTTGCCAAATAATGATAAGGCAAAAACCAACGAAAAACTTCTAGTATTTCCCAATTTTTCAACATGGAAATGGTATAAAGAACTGGAAATAAAATACTCAACATCAAGTTTAGCAAACTTGATAAGCGTTCACTTTTTGAAATAGTAGAAACTAACATGACAACACTTTGAATATATAAATAAAAGCCAACGATTGAAAGCAAGGAGTAGGGTGGGATAGAAAATAGCCCTTTTGTTGCGAACACAATCAACAATGAGAGGAAAGTTAAAATCAGAAAGTAGAATGCCGAAGCAGCATATTTAGATAGATATATGACACGTCTTGATATATAGGGGGTCAAAAACCTCATGGTCTGCGACTCTGCTTCACCAGAAATCAATCCCGAAAATAGCACAGAAGCAAACAAGTACCCTAAGAGAGCATAGATAATAAATAATGATTCAATCAAAGCAGAGCTAGCATTACTATCTAACAATTTTGTCACCACTGTTGAATACTTACCCATAAAATAAGCAGATACAGTGAAAAAAGCACAGACAAAAATTGATTTCTTAGAAAAAATCTCTCTTCTGAGAGTTGATAAAAATAAAATCACCATCCACCTCCGGAAGTTAAATTACGGTCAATTGATTCCACTATATTAGTTTATTTAAAATAGCTAGAAGCAATATCACAAAAAATATACAGATGCTTACACTTTTTACTAAATCTCTCAACGTGATAACTTGTGAATCAATCTTTTTTTCGATATTAATTGGCATAAAGTAATTAATCAGATAAAATAAAATAATCACAAGAAGATAGTTAATCAAATAAATTAATACTCTATGTGTTATTGTTCCTATGATAATTACCATGGGTAAAAATACTAATGATAACAAAAAAGTTGATCTTATAGCATAATATCGCAGTTCTTTTAACGTTTGACCATTATAAAAAAAGTGTATTTTCCCTTTTTGGTTCCTGAGATATTCAAAATAAACCAAATACATAAAGCATAGAATAGTAGAAACTAGTATAAATAGATAGTCATTTCTGCTATCTGTGATAAAACTTGTGGCAGATAACAAATAAACAATTATTAGATCATACAAAACTTTTGTTCTACAAATAAATATAAAAAACCTTCCAAACATTTAACTCCCTTTTCTAGAACTTAAAATCCACCAATTTAAAATGAGGAAAAAAACATATATTAGTATTAGCGACGAGAAATTCATGTTTATTGCATGCTGCATAATATTAGTAATAACAGCTGGTAACATTCCACGAATACTAAGAGCTAAAATAATGCAATAGATTGCTTTAATGATTGTACTTCCCATCTCTTTTTTTCTGTTTGACAAATATAGTGTACTAATTGAAATTTGCAAAGTAAAAAAAGAAAGAATTATCATAAAAAGGAAACAATATTTAAAGGATATATATGTAAAGTTTAAAGGGACTAAAAAATAAAAAGTTAGTAAAGTTGATAGTAAAATTTTTCTATAAGTGAAATAATGCTTAGTAGTACTTATGTTTAAAAAAGGAAAGAAAGCTCTCAATGAACTTGAAGTTTTAAATAATTTCTCCGTAGATACAGCAACATCGCACTGCCCAATCAAAAGCAAGAATTTTAGACCACATATGCATCTCCTTTCCAACTGCCATTAAAAAACTTGTCAGTAGCTAGCAAAAGCTCAATAATAGCAGTAATATGTATTGCAAATATTTACAATACTACTATACCGTCAATTTCCTTATTTTTTTATATTTCTCGAATCCGAATTTTTAATTTTCATTTTTTTCATATTTGCGATTTTATATATTTTTTACTAATTTAATTATCTCATAAATTTAGAAATTTTATAACTATTTTCTTGTAATTAAATTATTGTTATTCTATAATATGTAAAAAGGAGGTCAGTATGAAAAAATCTGTTGAATTGGGTGAACTATATAAGGATCTAAGAATTGCCAGAGGTTTGAAACTAAAGGATATAGCCAGAGATAATTTATCACTCTCCCAGCTATCAAAATTCGAAAATGGACAATCCATGCTGTCTGCCGATAAATTACTCCTTGCTATCACAGGGATTCACATGAGCTTTGCTGAATTTGGTCACGCTCTCAATAATTATGAAGTCAGTAACTTTTTCAAATTAGGTCAGAAAATTGCCACACTTTTTTCTAAACAAGATATAACTGGATTGAAAAATTTGTTAATTGATTACAAAGATTATGAGATATCTGAAATCTATAATCAATTAAATTTAATTGTTATTAGAAGTAGTATCCACTCCTTAGAACCCACATATGCCATTGATGAGAAAGATAAGGATCTACTTTCTACATATCTCTACAGTATTGAAGAATGGACAGAATATGAACTCTATCTATTTACAAATACCATGCCCTTACTGACCGATGAGGATTTAATTTTTCTCAGTAAAACATTCCTAGAACGTGATAAATTATATGCGTCTATTCCTACACATCAAAATTCTTCTAAATTGACGTTACTAAATCTAATCGGCCAAATGATTGACCGAAAACAATTTTACTACGTCAAATACTTTTCAGATATTTTAGAGGAGCGCATTAATTATCTAGATATGTTTCTTATCGTCAATTTAAAATTTTTATTGTTACTCTCCGAATATTTACAGGGAAAAAGTGAAAATTTAGAAGCTATGAAAAAATATATTGAAACGATTCAGGAGTTAGGAAATCCGCACTTAGCAGATTTGCTTCAAACATATTTACAATAGCTAGATTCAATATCTAATAAGAAGTCTTTATACAGTGAGCTGCACTCCAAAAATTAGATAGAAAATCTAACTTTTGGAGTGCAGCTTTATTAATACCGAACTTTTTATTATAATCGTTGCACAATTTTTTTATTTAACAAAGTAAATCTGCAATAAACGGAAAGATAATAATAATTGGTACCGTAAAGGCAAAAATAGATATAAAGATATGTTTTAGCATATTAATGTCCTCCTTCTACCCTCATTCTATCATAGAATTCATAGAATGATTCATTTTATCAAATATGAAATATTTTATACTCAATGGAAATCAAAGAGTATAACAATGAAAAGCCACTATCTATCAAAAGTCGAGTCCTTGCTCATTCCTATAAAGATGCCTTATTATCAAAAAACAAGCCCTGCAAGCTAATGTCATGCAGAGCCTTATTTGTTTCAGCAGAATTTTTTCGTTCTTAGAAGAGTTCTTTATAAAAAGCAATCGTTTCTTCTAGAGTTGGCATGAATGGATTGCCTGGCGCACAAGCATCAATCAAAGCGTTTTTAGATAGGTAGTCAAAGTCAAAGTCTTTTTCTTCGATACCAAGTTCAGTGAGTTTCTTCGGAATGCCGACCGTTTCAGACAGTTTTTCGATTTCAGAAATAGCATAAGCTGCACATTCTTCATCAGTCTTGCCTTCGATTTGCAGACCAAGAGCTTTGGCAACATTGCGGAAAGCTTCTGGTACCCGTTTAGCATTTTCACGCTCTACAACTGGCAGGAGCATGGCACAGCAGACACCGTGCGGCAGATTGTAAACTGCCCCAAGCTGGTGAGCCATAGAGTGAACATAACCTAGACCAGCATTGTTAAAGGACATACCGCCAAGGAAGATGGCATTCACCATGCCTTCACGCGCTTCAATATCATGGCCATTTGCAACCGCACGAGGAAGGTATTCCTTGATAAGTTCAATAGCTCCGATAGATAATTTCTTGGTTACACCGTAGGCTCCTGGTGTGACGAGAGCTTCGACTGCGTGAGTCAAAGCATCCATCCCTGTTGCTGCTGTGAGGGCAGCTGGTTTGGATACCATGAGTTCAGGGTCATTGACTGAGATCAGGGCCAAGCTATTCTTGTCCACCATAACCATCTTAACCTTGCGTTCCTCATCTGTGATGACGTAGTTGATGGTGATTTCAGCCGAAGTTCCCGCTGTAGTATTGATTGCCACTACTGGCAGACCTTTCTTAGCAGACTTGTGCAAACCCTCGTAGTCTTGTGGTTTGCCACCATTTGTCGCAATAACTGAAATACAGCTAGCCGCATCCTGCGGTGAACCTCCGCCGACACTGATGATGAAGTCACAGTTGTGTTCCTTGAGAGCAGCTACACCATCCATGACATTCTTACAAGTCGGATTTGGCTCAACATCGCTGAAGACCACATACTGGATACCTTCTGCATCTAGTGGTGCTAGGATTTGTGGCAAGATATCACTACCTTCGATAAACTTATCCGTCACCAGCAAGGCCTTGCTATAACCCACCTCCTTAATATAAGGCCCAACTTCCTTGACAACGCCTTTGCCGATAAGATTGACAGCGGGTACGTAAAATGTAGACATATATTTTCTCCTTCTGATTTATGTTGTTAATATAATGATACTGCAAAAGTTCGCTTTTTGCAAGAGTTTTTGTGATTTTTTTAACAAGTAGATCGATAAAAAAAGCAAAGAAAGTCCCAGATAAGGATGAGGAACAAGGACGCTCCTTTCAAGAAGCAACCTTGCCCATCTCTTACCTGTTTTTTCATTAGCTGGCAATGACACCTTTTTTCAAAATGATATTGCCGTACAGAGCTCCCTCGCCCGTTTGGATGACCAAATAAGCTTTTTCCGCCTGCTTATAGAAAGCAAAGCGTTCAAATTCTCTAATGGCTGTACCTGGATAGTGCTTTTCTAACAATGCCTTGTAGTCATTCCAGATGACTGGTACGGTCGGATCTCCCGGCACTACCTGCATAAGACCTGCTTGGTAGTCGCTATAAGTATCCAAGGGCAGCACAGTCAAGATAGCATCTAGCAGTGCTGGAACTCCGTGGCCGTCACAGCGAACAACCCGCTGACCAATCCGATGGGCAGGGAAGTTTGCATCGGCAATGACCACTTCATCTCCGTGCCCCATCTCCATCAGATACTTGACCAATTCTGGACTTAAAATAGTTGGAATATGCTTTAACATCTAGCTTCCTACTTTCATACTTGCTTGAAATTTTTGATAGGACTGAGCCAAGTCTGAACCTTCTTGAGGCTGGTATTGCTTGGTTTTTTCTGAATCCTTGATGAGCTTTTGGGCAGTCTGCCGATCTTGAATCTCACCCAAGATCAAAAGCTGTGCCAAGATATTTCCCAAAGCGCTGGCTTCAATCGGCCCTGTTAGGACTGGTTTATGGCTTACATCAGCTGTCAGCTGACAGAGCAGCTCATTTTGGATACCGCCGCCGACCATGTGAATCTGCTCGATTTTCTGACCGGTCAGGCTCTCAATTTGCTCCACGGTTTGACGGTAGGCAAAAGCGAGACTTTCCAAGACCACTCGGACAACCTCTGCTTTGCTTTGAGGGACAGGCTGGTTGGTCATATGGCAACGCTCCTTGACCTTAGCCTCCATGTCTCCTGGAGCTGCAAAAATAGCATCATTGGGGTTAATCCAAGAGCGATTATTCGTGACGTTTCTTGCCAGATTCACCATTTCAGCAAAGCTGATGTCCTGACCTTGCAAGCGCCAATCCCGCTGCAGTTCCTGGATAATCCAGAGCCCTGTCGTATTCTTCAAAATCCTATAGCGTCCGTCAAAGCAGCCTTCATTTGTCAGATTGGCCGCTAAAGCTTCCTGACTGGTTACAGGATTCTGAGATTCTAGACCGACTAGAGACCAAGTACCGCAAGAGATAAAGGCTGTTAGCTGCTCACTCGCATAAGGAATAGCCAGAACAGCTGCCGCTGTATCATGACCAGCCCCAGCAATGACATCAAAAGGCTCAATTTTCAGCTCTTGTGTGATCCGTGGCGACAGACTTCTCAGGACTTTTCCTCCCTGTATCACCTCACCAAACCACTTTTTAGGAATCCCCAGCGTCTCAAAAACGCTGTCAGACCATGTCTGAGAATTGATATTGAGCAAACCGCTGCTGCTGGCAATGGTATACTCGCTGGATAAAACACCTGACAAAAGATAGTTAATCAAATCCGGCATGAAGAGCACGCGCTCTGCAACTCTTGCCAAATAGGGCTTTTCCTGCAAATCAGCGAATATTTGCAGGACAGTATTAATGCAGGCAGGCTGTACGCCTGTCTCCTCAAAAAGCGCATCTTTGCTGATTTTCTTATAAAAAGTTTCTTCGTATTGGCCCATACGATTGTCACGATAACAATGCGGCTGGTAGAGCAGATCTCCGTTTTGGTCTAGGTAGGCATAGTCCACACCCCATGTATCAACGGATATGGATCGAATAGGAATCCCATCTTCTGAAGCTTTCTTGATCCCAATTTTAATTTCTCCAAACAGATGCAGGATATTCCAATAAAGACCGTCATTCACGTTCATCGGCTCGTTTTTGAACCGATGAACTTCTGATAGCTGGATACTATGGCCATTGTAAATTGCTTGCATGACACGACCTGAACTAGCACCTAGGTCAATGGCCAGTAATTTCATCAATGTCATTCTCATCTCCTCCAATACACCAATCTTTACAAACGATTTTGATTATTGGTAAAGCAATGGTTTGATTTCATCAGAGTCGATGTTCTTGGCATCATACCATTTTGATCCTGTGTCTACATCTTTGACTTCTTTTCCTTGAGCCGCTTCAATAGCTAATTTTACAGATTGATAGCCGATTTGAATCGGATCTTGCGTAACAGATCCTACAAAGAGACCGTTGCGAATCGCATCTTGCTGTAAGGCACCTGAGTCAAAACCGACAGCCAAAATCTTGTCTGCACCGAGCTTAGATTCCTTGAAACTGCCATTTGCGTTGATAATAGCTTTAGCTGCAAATTCATTTGAACCGTAAATAGCGACTGTATCTGATTTTTCAAGCACAGTTGATGCTTCTGTCTTACCAGCTGCATCATCTACCTGTGCTGGTACACGAACTTCAATGATAGCTTTGGCATCTGATTCAGAGACATTGTTCTTGAATTTATCGTGACCAACAACCGCAGTTTTAATACCTTTCTTTTCTAGCAACTCAACCATCTTATCAATGAAACCGGAAGTCCGTTGTGTGATAGAAAGTGAATTTGCTTCTTGGGAAACTACCCCGATACGAACCGGTTTGTCACCCAATTTCTTTTCTAACAATGGGAACAAGTGTTCTGCTGCATTGGCACCAGCAGCATGGTTGTCTGTAGAGGCTGTTGCTTTGATTGCTCCGTCTGGCGCACCCGGAACCCCTGAGTCAAAACCAATCAGCGGGATATTCTTGGCTTGGGCTTGTTTAATAGCGTCTAGCTCTGATTCGGTATCAAGCGCTGCTAGGGTAATCGCATCTGGATTTTTGTTAATGGCATTGTTCAACTGTTCTAATTGTTCTGCGATAGCGGTTTCATTTTGAGGTCCGACAAAAGTAATCTTGGCTCCAAATTCATCTGCAGCTTGTTCAGCACCCTTATTAACGGCTTTCCAGAAGTCATGTTGGAAACCTTTGGCAATCACTTCTACTCGATAGTCTCCACCCTTGCTGTTCGCAGCTTTATTGCTGTCTTTCTTAGAAGAACAAGCAACCAGTCCAATCGCAGCAGCAGCAAGAAGTGCCGCAGTAGCAAATTTAAATGATTTTCTCATGATAAAAGCTCCTATTATGTTTTATATACTCATATATATGATAGCGAGGGCTGTACTTATTTTTTCTTATTCTTGCGAATGAAAATATCAAAGTAAACAGCGACGATAACAACAAAACCAGTAATAAAGAGTTGATAGTGGGGCTGTAGGTCGATATATGGCAAACCAATTTTCAGGACTGACATGATGAAGACCCCGATAATGGTACCAATAACAGATCCGACACCACCAGCTAGAGAAGTTCCCCCTACTACGACACCGGCAATCGCATCCAGCTCCATACCGTTACCAGTACCTGGCAGAATCGTAGAGTAGGTGGCCGCATAAGCAACGGCTGCAAGCCCTGCTGACAGACCGCCTATGACATAGGCCATACCTTCCCATTTGACAACATTGACCCCAGACAGACGAGTAGCTTCTTTATTGGAGCCAATCGCGAAGATATAGCGGCCAATTTTTGTCTTGTTCAATACTACCGCAGCAAGGACAGCCACAAGCACCAGCACGATCAAGCCTGTCGGGAAATTATCCTGGGTTCGGAATAAATCTTTATACCAACCTTCACCTGTCCCACGAAGAGGGAAGGTTACACTTTGGACATTTGAGACAATGGAGCTCAGACCGCGGGAAATCATCATCGTACCCAGTGTCGCGATAAAAGGCGGTAAACCGAATTTTGCGACCATGATTCCATTGAGCAGGCCGAATAGTCCTCCAATGACTAGAATGGCCAGCAAAGACAGCCAGAGCGGCCAGCCCATCTTGGTATGAAGGACACCCCCGATAATAGCCGAGCACATCATCACCGTACCAATAGAGAGGTCAATACCACCTGTAATGATGACAAATGTGACCCCAATGGCAAGGAAACCAATGTAATATGACGCATCCAAGATACTGACTACCGTATCAAACGAACGAAATGATTCGCTGGAGATGGCAAAGAAGGCAAAGATTACCACCAAGGCAATCAAGGCAATCAGCTTTTGTAAACCAACTGTTTTTTCTAATTTCATCCATAAGGATTGTTTCTCTTCCATACGTAAACACCTCTGTTTTCACTTTTAACGGTCAGTCGCTAGCGCCAAGATTCTCTCTTGCGTTGCTTGGCTAATATCCAGCTCACCCGTTTTTCTACCTTCACACATGACTACGATTCGATCGCTCATCCGTAAGATTTCTGTCAGTTCTGACGAAATCATAATAATGGATTTGCCTTGAGCAACCAGATCATTCATCAGTGTGTATATTTCACTTTTTGCTCCGACATCAATCCCTCGTGTCGGCTCATCAAAGATTAAAATATCACTATTTTGTTCCAGCCATTTGGCAATGACTACTTTCTGCTGGTTGCCTCCCGAAAGATTGCGAACTAGCTGTTTGGATGACGGTGTCTTGGTATGTAAAGATTGAACAAACTGATCACTTGCCTTGACAATAGCACCATCATCAATCAAGCCAGCCTTGATATACTTATCAAGATTGGTTATAACCGTATTGTTGGCAATGGTCATGTCCACGATGCAGCCAAAGCGCTTGCGGTCTTCAGATAAGTAACCAATCCCTTCCCGAATGGCATCTTGGGGAGAATTGATGCTTACTTCTTTCCCATTTATAACAATGGAACCGCTTTCTTTTTTGTCTGCACCAAACAGCAAACGGGCAACTTCTGTCCGACCGGCTCCCATCAATCCTGAGAAACCTAGAATTTCACCCTTATGGAGTTTGAAACTCACATCTTTAACGGCCGTTCCAGCACAGAGGTTTTTCACTTCCAGTACCACAGGAGCATCTTCTGCTACTGTTGACGCAGCCTTAGGATCTTCATAAATCGTCCGTCCAACCATCATAGAGATGATTTCATCCTTGGTGGTGTCTTTGGTATTGACCGTGCCTACATACTCGCCGTCTCGCATAACAGTCACGCGGTCTGTGATGCGGGCAATCTCATCCATCCGGTGAGAAATGTAGATAATACCGACACCTTTAGCACGCAGGTCGTCAATGATGACAAAAAGCTCATTGATTTCCGATTCAGTCAGTGCTGCTGTCGGTTCGTCAAAGACTATCACTTTGGCATCCATTGAGAGGGCCTTTGCGATTTCGACCATTTGTTGTTTCCCAACCGTTAGATTTCCTACTTTTTCAGTTGGGTTGATGTCTAGTTTTAAGAGACTAAAGAGTTCTTTTGCTTTTTTAATACTGGATGCATCGTTAATGAAGAAGCTGCCTTGAACTTCTTCCCGTCCAATAAAGATATTTTGAGCCACTGTTAGATGGTTCATCATATTCAATTCTTGGTGAACGATAACGATTCCTGCATCCATTGCTTCCTTGGGCTTGGAATAGACCACCTCTTCTTGATTGTAATGAATGGTCCCCTCATTTGCTCCGTAGATACCAGTCAAGACCTTCATCAAAGTGGATTTACCAGCCCCATTTTCACCCATTAGAGCATGCACTTCACCAGCCCGCAAGTCAAAATTGACCCCTTTTAAGGCTCGGACTGGACCGAAGCTTTTAACAATGCCCTTCATTTCTAATATGACAGGATGATCCATGCTACTCACCTACCTGTTCCAGTTTTGCAATTCTTGCTTTTAAATCTTCGATTTCTTCTATTTGATTGAGAAATACGGCGGCCAATTCGAGTAATAAATGGCTATTCATAAAATGGTCCTGAGCATGGACCGCCAGCAGACTTGGAGGATTGGCTTGACCACTCAGTTCAGACTGGATAAGGCTGGTCTGTAAGTTGTGAGCCTCCACGCTGAGTTTTCTCGCTTGTTCCAACTCAGCATTTGATACTTCCTTCTGACCTGACTGAGCCAACTCCAAACTCTGCATGACTTGCGCAGTCACTTTACTACTCTTGATAATCAGTCGCATCAGCTCTTGGCTTGAGCCTTTGTCTTGTCCTGCCATAGGCTTAGTCCATCAATACTTCAGCCTGACGAAGCACTTCTTCGCCTCTCATCAACTCGAAATCTTCATCACTAATGACTGCGACTGGTACCTGTAGGCTTGCTTTAGCCTTTTCTTCTAAATAGGCTAATTGTGGGCTGAGCAATAAGACATCGATATTCTTCAAGTTATTCATACCCGTAATCCCAATGGAATAAAAGGAATAATCCAATTGGTCACGATGAATAACTTCATTGATTCGCTCTACCAACATACTGGTTGTTAAGCCACCCACACAGGCTAGAATAATTGTCTTGGTCATCTAAGCTACTCTCTTTCTATTGGGTAGGCTGTGTGCCTAGAAAGAGGCACGCCCACCCAAAATCTTTATTTATGAATTGGTCCTAATAATTGGCAAGCACGGTAGTCGGCTGATTCCAAATCTTCTGTGCCAAACAGTGACCAGTTCTTGGGACGGAAGATGTCTTCCTCTGGCACATTGTGCATATTGACTGGGATACGCAGCATGGAAGCCAGCGTAATCAAATCCGCCCCGATATGGCCATAGGTAATGGCACCGTGGTTGGCTCCCCAGTTGTTCATAACATCATAGACAGACTTGAAGGCACCTTTTCCTGTCAAACGCGGTGCAAACCAAGTGGTTGGCCAGCCTGGATCTGTCCGATTATCCAAGGTATGATGCACTTCCTCTGGCAATTCCAAGGTATATCCTTCAGCGATTTGCAAGACCGGACCTACGCCTTTCAGGATGTTCAAGCGCACCATGGTCACAGGCATATGACCCTTGGTCAAGAAGCGAGTAGAGAAGCCGCCGCCACGGAAGTATTCGCGATTGGCTGGTGGGAAGTCCGTGTTTTCAAGCATGGCATCCACTTCACTTTGTTCTAATTCCCAGAATGGCTTGATAACTGGCTTGCCATCTCGACTGGCTTGACCAGTTCCATCCAGGGTACAAGAACCAGAGTTAATCAAGTGTAGGAAGCCATCAGCTGCCTGGCCTTCTAACTTGTGTCCTGTCACACGTTCTACCGCTTCTGGACTCCAATAAGTCCGGACATCTGCGAAGATTTGCGGTGTATTTGTCAAGAGGTAGTTAAAGAGCATAGACACACCGTTTAGCGAGTCATTTTCTGTCGCAAAGACATAAGGCTTACGAATGCCGTTCCAGTCAAACTGAGTATTGAGGAAGGTTTCCATGAAGTCCCCGTTCGGGAAGTGGTCAGTCCATTGACGCTGACCTTGGAAGCCAGCAACTAAGGCATGATGCCCAACAGCTTCTTCCTCAAAGCCAAGCTCAGCCAAGCGAGGATTGCCTTGCATGAGATCCCGGCCAATCATGAACATCTTGACTACAAATTCCCATTGTTTTGCTTTTTCTTCTGGAGAAAGAACCAAGTCCTCACGGTTGCGATCCACACCCTCTTTGATGTGCTCTTTGACCCAAACCATGGCCCGTTCAAATTCTTCGTGGTCATAAATGCCACGGTCAATCCGACGAGTAAACTCCGTCATATCAACTGATTCATTACGCATACCCAGGTATTCTTGGAAGAAGTCTGGATTGACAATGGAGCCACCGATTCCCATGGAGACGCTGCCCATGGACAAGTAAGCTGTGTCACGCATCAGTCCTGTTGCCAAAGCAGCCCGGCTATAACGGAGAATTTTTTCTTTTACATCTTCTGGAATTTCAGTGTCGCTAGCTTCCTGGACATCTCTGCCATAAATACCAAAAGCTGGAATACCTTTTTGAGCGTGTGAAGCCAATACTGCAGCGAGATAAACAGCTCCTGGCCGTTCAGTGCCATTGAAGCCCCAGATTGCATGTGGAATATCTGGTGACATATCCATGGTTTCACTACCATAGCACCAGCATGGTGTCACTGTGATAGTCGCGCAGACATTTGATTTTTTGAATAATTCATGTGATGCGGCTGCCTCAGGCACACGACCGATGGTAGATGGCGAAATAACACATTCAACAGGCTGACCGTCAGGATATTTCAAGGTTGAGCTAATCAAGTCAGCCACACTTTTAGCCATATTCATGGTTTGTACTTCTAGTGATTCCCGAACACCTTGGCGACGTCCGTCAATAGTTGGACGAATTCCAATACGTGGATGTTGAGTCATAATCATTTCCTCCGATGTTTCTTATTCTTTGATGCTTCCGTCACCATTATATTTGCGATAACCAGGGTGACGGCCTGTGACTTTATAATTGGCCCGCATTGCAAATAAGCGTTCCAAGGTTGGACGAGAAATCTCTTCCTCCTCAACCCCCTTAGTGGAAAGCAACATGCGTCCGTGGAAGGTGGTCTTAGCAACCAGCTCCAAGGTTTCCATCCGATAGTAAGCTGTAATTACATCACTTCCTACAGTCAATGCACCATGGTTTTCAAGTAACATGACATCATGTTCTGGTAAGTATGGGGTGATAGCATCTGGCACTTCCATGGTAGATGGCACACCAAAGGGAGTGATAGGAATTGCTCCTACTACAATGGCACTCTCGATTAAGGAATAGGTATCAAGCGGAATATGAGCCAGTGCAAAGCCAGTCGCAATTGGCGGATGCGCGTGGACGACAGCATTCACATCCTCCCGTTCTTCATAGCAGCGAATGTGCATCTTGATTTCACTGGACGGACGATAGCCGTCCTGAGCCTCAATAATCTCCCCTTTTAGATTGAGCTTGACGAGTTTTTCAGGCGTGATAAAGCTCTTACTGATACCTGTTGGCGTTGCAATAATGGTATCTTGGTCTAGACGGACTGAAACATTGCCGTCATTAGCGGCTACCCAGCCTAATTGCCACATTTTGTGGCATACATCACATATTTGTTCGCGGATTATTTCTTCTTGATGATCCATAATCTCACTCCTTTCTGGATTCATCATAGTATTTTTTGTAAGCGCATTCAATACCTATACCTCTAATTGATAAATAGCCAACTTTTATATAACAATATAGCCAAAACTGTTCATAATCGTTCAATCTAATGGTTACTATATTGATTTTTTTTCGTTTATTGTGTTATAATGTGACCATAAATGTTCATCTTTGTTCATCGGTGGAGGTCACTATGGTTTCTTTGGAACGAATGAGTCGAATTATAGACATTCTCAGCAAGCGAAAGATTATTGCAACCGCCCAACTTGAAGAACTTTTGTACTGTTCTACATCAACACTTCGACGGGACTTGATTGAGCTAGAAAAAGAGGGGAAAATCATCCGCTCTCATGGTGAGGTCATGCTGATTACGGCCAACAATGTAGAATATGTGTATTCTGCTCGCGCCCGTGAAGAAGAAAAAAGCAAGCAGCAAATTGCTGAAATTGCTTCAACCTTTATCACTCATAACCAGTCTATCTTCATTGACAGCTCTACGACTGCAGCCATGCTCATTCCGCATTTGGCACCTTTCCAGAACCTACGTGTCATAACCAATGGTATTGAAGCAGCCCGCCAGCTAAATAATTTTGAAAATGTCACCCTCTTCTTATCAGGCGGACATATTGGCTGCGGGACCAATTCTGCGCTGGGCGATTTTGCAGCCAACTTCATCAACAATTTCCATGCAGACTTACTCTTCTTTAGCTGCCGCGGATTGGATCGCTACGCTGCTTACGAAGCCAACCACAATCAGGCACATATCAAGCGGGAAATGATCGCTAATAGTGACAAGGCAATTCTATTGGCCGACCACTCTAAGTTTAACACCAGTCATTACTTCAAACTTTCCAACTACTCTAGTCTGGATTGCATTATCACCGACCAGCCACCAATCGAATCCTTCCAAAACGCTGTCGGCAGCCAGTGCGAAATCCTCTGGTAAGCAACTTTTATAAAACACAAACTAGACCGAGATATGCTTATCTTGGTCTAGTTTTTTGTCTATCTTTTTCATTATTGAGTCAAAGAATAACAGCTATCTATCAAAAATAAACAATCTGGACACAATCCAGATTTTAAATCATATACTCTACACTATAGCTGGCATCCGACAGAATGCGGGACAGAAACTGTTTGGTCCGCTCTTCCTTTGGACTGCTGAAGAATTCCTGAGGAGGATTTTCTTCGATGATGTGACCTCCGTCCATAAAGATAACATGGTTGGCCACATCACGAGCAAAGCTCATCTCATGGGTCACAACAACCATGGTCACTCCCTCCTGAGCCAACTGTTTCATGACGCTGAGAACTTCACCGACCAATTCCGGATCTAGAGCCGAAGTTGGTTCATCCAGCAGGATGACATCTGGCTTGACAGCAATGGCACGCGCAATCCCAATCCGCTGCTGCTGGCCGCCTGATAGCTGAGAAGGATAGTAGTCTTTGTAGGCCAAGAGGCCCACGCGATTCAAGGACTCTTCCGCAATCTTAAGCGCTTCTTCCCTCGGTATCTTACGAGCTATCACTAAGCCTTCTAAGATATTTTCAAGGGCTGTTTTATTGGCAAAGAGATTATAATGCTGGAAGACAAAGGCCGTCTTTCTACGAATTTCCAAAATCTCCTTTTTGCTGAGCTTAGCCAAATCATAGTCCTTACCAGACAAAGTCAACTGGCCGCCATCCGCTTTTTCTAAGTGATTCAGACAGCGCAGAAATGTTGTTTTCCCAGAGCCTGACGGTCCCAGAATAACTACAACGTCACCTTGATTGACCTTGAGACTGACATCTGCCAGCACCTGGTGCTCTCCAAATCGTTTGGAGATATGTTTTACTTCTAACATAATCTTTCCTTCCTAAGCAAGAGCGTAGCGCTTTTCCAAGCCCCTAAACATCCACTGAATCAAGCCACAAATAATGAGATAAATAACAAAAATCACCAGATAAGACTCTGAATACTGGTAAGAATGGGAGGCCTCTATCTTAGCCAAGGCTGTGATATCCTTGACTGTCATGACAAATACCAACGAAGTTCCCTTGACTAGATTGATAACCAGATTGGCCAGATTGGGCAGGGCTGAGCGCAGAGCCTGAGGAAAAACAATTCTCCGATAGGCTTGAAAATTCGTTAAACCAATCGCTTGAGCCGCTTCTAACTGCCCTTTATCCACTGTTAATATGGCAGAGCGCAGTATTTCCGACAAGCTGCCTGTCGTCATCAGGCTATAAATGATGAAAGCATAGTAAAGCGGATTGAACTTAAAGACGTCTACCTGACTGCCCAGACTTTTAAAAATTTGATTCAGTAAGCTAGGAAAAAGACTATAGAAAAAGAGAATGAGCAAAATGGGAGGCGTCGCCCGAATAAAGGCCAGATAAACCACTGAAAAGGTCCGCACACCTCGAACTTTATAAATCTGCCCTAAAGCCAAGAGCAAGGCTGGAATAAAGCTGAGCAGAATAGCCACCACCATAATGATCAGGGTTACCGGTATGCCTTTCAAAGTAACCAGAAAGGTATTTACAATATAATTCAAATCCATGCTTTACCTCTCCTTGACTATCAGACTTTTTTCCAGAAGCTGGGAAGCAAGCGAAACCACTAGGGCAATCCCCCAGTAAATCAAGGCCACCGCTGTATAGGTTTCGAGGGAATAATTGCCTAGATTACGGCTGATGAGATTTTGCCCCGCTCCCATGACATCAACTGCCCCAATCGTATAAGCTAGCGCAGCATCCCGCATGAGATTAAGAAGGGCAGTAGTCAGATTGGGCAGGGCGATGCGAAAAGCCTGTGGCAGGACAATACGCAGAAAAGTCTGCACCGGTGCCAAGCCAATACTGAGACCTGCCTCGGTCTGTCCCTTGGGAACAGCAAGATAAGCTGCCTTGAAGACTTCCGCAATCATGGCCGCAAAGAGCAGAATCATGGTGATGATGACAAACACAGTCCGCGACCAATTATTGATATCCAGCCCCAGCCACCATTCTAAAAACTCTGGAATGCCATAAAAAACCAAGAAAAGTAAGACAATAGGCGGTGTACATCTAAGGATAAATATATATCCTCTAGCTAGGCCAGCAAAAGACTGCTCCTCAGAAATCTGAGCCCAAGCCAACAGACCACCCAGCAAGGAGCCAATCAAAGCTGTCACAAACATAATCCATAAAGTGGTCGGCAGAGCCTGCAGCAGACTAGGCAGCAGGCCAAAGACACGGGATAAGTCATACGAGACCATAATTTTCTTCTCCTTCGACAGTGATTAGATAGAATAAGCTTCTCTTGGGCGGGCACTTTCAGCTTGGAGCAGCCATGCTCTCGCCTAGTTATCCTCTTTGAAAATTCCTTCAAACAGCAGCAAGGTCAGCTTAGAAGCCACCAACTCTATATTCAGCCAGCTTCTCAGTCAGCCTTTTGATTTTCCGTAATCAGCAGACAGCAGCCACTAATCCTTGTCCACATAAGAGAAGACATCTTCTCCGAAATACTTTTCAGATAGTTTAGCCAAGGTTCCGTCCTTTTCCAGTTCCTTAATTGCCTTCTCGTATGCCTTAGCAAATTCTTCATTTTTTTCGTTTTTATGAAGCAGGGGATAGGTCGGAATCCCCTTGTAAGGGAACCAAGTCAGTTGATCCGCATACTGATGGTAAGAACCTTCTTTGTCTGTCACAGCTTTTTCAAAAGACAGCTTGATATCAAAGAAAGCATCGTAGCGCCCTTCCAGAACCCAAGCATAAGCATCAGCTACCTTGAAGGACTCTGCTGCAGTCAAATCAATAGGAGCACCGCTATGCTTCTGATTATATTCTTCGATAACGGCCCATTGAGCATTCTGCGGAGAAATCGGTACCAGCTTGCCCTTTTCCTTGGCAAAATCATCAATGGTTTTGTATTTTTCAGCGTCTTCCTTGCGGATAGTGAAACCGATAATGCTAGCACCGATTGGGCTTTCTGGAATGATGAACTTCTTCGCCCGCTCTTCGGTATACCATGCTCCCTTGGTTCCAATATCATATTTCCCAGATTCCAGACCGACTAAGAGATCCTCATCACTGGTACCAGTATATTCAAACTGATAGTCTGGCAGCTTCTCATCAATGGCCTTGAGAACAGCAACCTCATAGCCATCTGACTCGCCTTTTTCGTCCACAAAGTCATAAGGAACATAGTTCTGTGTATGTGCCACTTTCAAAGTTGTGACCTTACCACTGCCTGACGCAGAGCTGCTTGTCTTGCTAGATGAAGCACCTGTCAAGGTCCGCCCCAAATAAGTCGCAGCTACAATAGCAATCACTGCTGCTCCACCAATAATCCATTTTTTCTTGCTCATTCTTTCGTCTCCTTCTTATGCTAAGCTTGCTGCTTGGCGAACCCACTGAATCCGCTCTGCCTTAATATCGCTTGGAATAGTACAGTCAGCCCCGATAATCAAAGCTTCCTTGCCAGCCTCTGCTATCAGCCGCTTGGTCTCGTCTTGAATAGCCGCTTGGCTGCCCGTGTAGAGCAGGCCGTCCTTGCCATTTTCAAAGCCACCGAGAACAGTCCGGCCGCCAAATAATTTTCGTCCCTCCGCTAGGCTGATGCCTTCTGGCCCCACTGCCCAGTTGATGACTTGAGCTGGATAATCTGTGAAAAGATGAATATCGTTTCGCGCGCCTTCGTAGCCACAAATGTGCAGGATATTCACTCCGCCAGCCGCGTTGGCTGCTTCCAGCACCGCCAATTCACTAGGAGCAATAAAAGTCTTATAGTCTTCAGCCGACACCCGCGCATCCTGGATGCTCTGAACGCTAAGGTAGATTCCATCCGCACCAGCTTCCTTGATAATCCGCTCCGTCAGAGCCGCAATATCTTGAGCAATCACGTCCAGCACCCGCTTCGTGAGCACCGCATCCTCTGCCAGGAAATCTGCAATGATGTCATCTCCACCGGCAACCTTGCCGACCAGCCATTTGAAGTAGGTCACTGGCGCAAAAATATTGTAAATAGCGACCAAGTCCTCTGTAAAGCTAGCCTTAATCTTCTGAACCAACTCCACCTGCTCACTAATCCAAGGGTGATCAGCACCTAGCGGCTCAATATCTGCCAACTCCTTGATAGATTGGACTTTTTTCAAGCGCTCGTTAGGATAAGCAAAATAACCATCACTCATCAGCTTGATAAAGTCTGGCTCTACTTCTGCCAGAAAAGCTTGATGACCAGCCAGATTTTTCTCAATAATGACCTGATTCCCAAAACCAGCCAACCACTCCTCCTCGCTGGTAAAATGATGCCAGAAACCAACTGGCACTCGGTCAACAGGCTCTCCTCTGAAAGCTTTCAGTACTAATTCTCTTTTTGAAGTCATCTTCTCTCCTTTTTCTATTATTCCTATCTAGCCAATGAGTTGTTTGTTAGCTTTTTAATTAGGCTAATTCATCTTTTTAAGTAAAATTCTAATCCGACAAGAGCAGAGCAGCGATATCATCGGGCTGCATCAAGCCAGTTGACTGCTCTGGCAGTTTCTTGAGCACCTGCAAATCATCTTCTTTTTTGTCTGAAGACTGATGGGCATAAATCTGACTGATGCTCAGAAAGGTTCCTATTATCAAGAATATCAGAGCAAGAGCAGCAAGCCTTTTTTGATACCGATTCATCTATCTTCCTCCTTGAAAGAGTTGAAAAATGCTATTTATGGCTTTGGCAAGTCCGTCAGAACTGACTAGCTGCATGACGAATCCAGTCCAGCCTTTCTATTTCGAAATCATCTGGTACTGTGCAGTCAGCCCCTAGAATCACTCCCTGACTGCCAGTTTCAGCCAGCAGTTGCTTGGTCTCAGCCTCTAATTCTGCACGAGTGCCTGTATTTAGAAGAGCTGCTCTACCATTTTCAAAGCCGCCCAGGACAATCTGACCGCCAAAGAGCTTGCGCCCTTCCGCTAAGCTGACCCCCTCATGATGGGTTGCCCAGTTAAAGACTTGAGCCGGATAGTCTTTGAACAGTTCCAAATCATTGCTGGCCCCTTCAAAGCCGCAGATGTGGAGAATATTCTGACCGCCAGCCGCATTGGCTGCTTCTAGGACCTTAACCGTACTAGGCTCAATATAACGACGATAACTGGCCGCATCTACTCGGCCGTCTTGGACTTGCTGAGTACTGAGATAAATTCCCTCAATGTCCGCTTCCTCAATAATCCGCCTAGTCAAAATAGCAATATCGCCAGCAATGACATCTAGAACATGTCCTGTCAGCTCAGGATCGTCTGCTAGAAAATCTGCAATTTCTCTATCTCCTCGTGACCCTTCCCGGCGGAACCAGCGCTTGAGATAGGAGACCGGCGCAAAGATATTGTAGAAGGAAGCGAGCTCTTCTGGATAGCTTGCCTTTACAGTCTTCACCATCTCAATCTGCTGCTCAATCCAAGGATGATGCTCACCGATAGACTGGATAGCTACCAAGTCCCGAATAGACTCAATTTGATCCGAATAAAGCGCGCTAGGATACTTAAAGAAGCCATCGCTCATAATCTTGACAAAGTCTGGCCGTGCAGCTCGAACATAAGCAGCATGCCCCTCAACACTTTTATTGAAAATCACTGGATTGTCCAGGCCCAGCATCTTTTCCTCTTGGCTTACAAAGTGAAACCAGAATCCAACAGGCACTCGGTCAACTTCTTCACCCCGAAAAGCTCTCAGCACTAATTCTTTCTTGCTGGCCATTACTTCCTCCTTCTTTGAATTTGTAATATATCTTACCATCCCCTCCTTCTCCTGGGAAATATATTTTCCCTATCAGCCTGATTAAAAATATTTATCAAAGCAAAATAAAAAAGCTAGACTAAGCTAGCTTTTTCAAGGCTTTTCAGACCCTGCTGAATAACCTTATTTTTTGTACCCCTTTTAGATAAGGACCATATATATTTTCTATGGATGAGATAGGTAATTTTTATAGGCAATGGCCCTCTGTGCTTATTCTACAGTGACAGACTTAGCCAGATTACGCGGTTTGTCAACATCCAGACCACGGTGCAAGGTTGCAAAGTAAGCAATGAGCTGTGTCGGTACCACCATAGAGATTGGTGACAGGTATGGGTGAACCTGATTGAGCACGATATCGTCGCCTTCTTTGGCTACATTCTCCTCAGCAATGGTCAACACCTTGGCACCCCGAGCTACGACTTCTGAAATATTGCCCCGAGTATGGCTAGCCAAGACTTCGTCTGAAAGCAGGGCCAAAACTGGTGTTCCATCTTCAATCAGAGAGATCGTACCGTGTTTGAGCTCACCAGCCGCGAAGCCTTCACACTGGATATAAGAAATTTCTTTGAGTTTTAAGCTAGCTTCCATCGCCACATAGTAGTCTTGACCACGGCCGATATAGAAAGCATTGCGAGTTGTTTCTAGAAGGCCGCGGACCTTATTGTCAATCAACTCTTTTTCTGACAAAGTGGACTCAATAGACTGCGCAACTAAGGACAGCTCGTGAACCAAGTCAAAGGCCGCCGCTTTCTCAGAATCATTGGCATCGCCAACAGCTTTAGCCAAGAAAGCCAAGGTTGCAATTTGAGCTGTATAGGCCTTAGTAGAAGCAACAGCAATCTCAGGACCTGCATGCAGCAGCATGGTATGATTGGCTTCCCGAGAAAGCGTAGAACCTGGAACATTGGTCACGGTCAAACTTGGAATACCCATTTGATTCGCCTTGACTAAGACCTGACGGCTATCAGCTGTTTCACCAGATTGGCTGATAAAGATGAAGAGAGGCTTCTTGCTAAGGAGCGGCATAGCATAGCCCCACTCAGAGGCAATTCCCAGCTCAACCGGTGTATCCGTCAGCTCTTCCAGCATACGCTTAGAAGCATAGCCAGCATGGTAAGAAGTTCCAGCCGCAAGGATATAGAGACGGTCAGCTTCCTGAACAGCCTTGACAATATCCGCATCTACTGATACTTGCCCCTTATCATCTGTATAAGCGCTGATTAGCTTACGCATCACAGTTGGCTGCTCATCGATTTCTTTGAGCATATAGTATGGATAAGTTCCCTTACCGATATCGGACAAATCTAGCTCAGCAGTATAGCTTTCACGCTCCAGAGTATTCCCGTCATAATCCTGCACTTCCACACTGTCTTTACGGACAATAACCAGCTCTTGGTCATGAATTTCCATAAACTGATTCGTCTCACGAATCATGGCCATGGCATCTGAACAGACCATATTGTAGCCATCACCAAGCCCGACTAGTAGTGGAGATTTATTTTTAGCAACATAGATAACATCTGCATCTTCTGAATCCACCAAAGCAAAGGCATAAGAACCACGGATAATGTGAAGAGCTTTTTTAAAGGCTTCTAAAAGAGACAAGCCTTCTTCTTCAGCAAATTTGCCAATCAGATGCACAGCAATCTCTGTATCTGTCTGCCCCTTGAAGTCATGATCAGCTAGGTAAGTATTCTTAATATCAAGGTAGTTCTCAATCACACCGTTGTGAACCAAGACAAAACGGCCAGTCTGTGAAGTATGAGGATGGGCATTGTTTTCACTTGGTTTTCCATGAGTAGCCCAACGAGTATGTCCGATACCAGTAGTCCCAGCAACATCAATGCCAATTTTAGCATGTAGGTCAGCGATACGACCGACCGACTTGATCAGACTAGAAGTTTTCCCTGTTGTTACAAAAATTCCAGCTGAGTCATAACCTCGGTATTCCAGCTTTTCTAAGCCCTGCATCAAGATATCAGTTGCGTTGCGATTTCCGACAACTCCGACAATTCCACACATAACATTACTTCTGATTTCTAGTCTTAGAAACCAGCCCTTCTTATTGAAAATTGGTATAGTCTTCTTGGAGTCCAAAAACTCCAACAAAGCTAGTATACACACTGTTTTTCACTTTGTCAAGTATGAAATTGGTATAGTTTTCTTTAAGGAAAGTATGCTTGGATTCTCTCTTCACTAAACAGCCCCTTGAAGCATTTAGAAAAATGGACAGATATAGTAAAAATGACTTTCTCTATGACTAAAAATTTGGAAAATAGAAGCTCAACATACCACAGACCTGTCTTTGATGATTCTCACAAAGCAAGGTACAGAAAAAGAGACTCAAATGAGCCTCTTTCTTTTACTATTGAATTATTTAGCGATTTTCGCAAAGTATTCAAGAGTACGTACAAGTTGTGCAGTGTAAGACATTTCGTTGTCGTACCATGATACAACTTTAACCAATTGTTTACCGTCAACGTCAAGAACTTTAGTTTGAGTTGCGTCAAACAATGAACCGTAAGACATACCTACGATATCTGAAGATACGATTGGATCTTCTGTGTAACCGTATGATTCGTTTGAAGCTGCTTTCATAGCTGCGTTCACTTCATCAACAGTAACGTTCTTTTCAAGAACTGCTACCAATTCAGTAACTGATCCAGTTGGAGTTGGAACGCGTTGTGCAGATCCGTCAAGTTTACCGTTCAATTCTGGGATTACAAGACCGATAGCTTTTGCAGCACCAGTTGAGTTAGGAACGATGTTTGCAGCACCAGCGCGAGCACGGCGAAGGTCACCACCACGGTGTGGTCCGTCAAGGATCATTTGGTCACCAGTGTAAGCGTGGATAGTAGTCATCAATCCTTCTACAACACCAAAGTTGTCTTGAAGAGCTTTAGCCATTGGAGCCAAGCAGTTTGTAGTACATGAAGCACCTGAGATAACTGTTTCAGTACCGTCAAGAACGTCGTGGTTAGTGTTGAATACGACTGTTTTAACATCGTTTCCACCAGGAGCAGTGATAACAACTTTCTTAGCTCCACCTGCGTGCAAGTGTTTTTCAGCAGCATCTTTCTTAGCAAAGAAACCAGTTGCTTCAAGAACGATTTCTACACCGTCATTAGCCCAGTCAATTTGTTCTGGGTCACGTTCAGCAGAAACTTTAACGAATTTACCGTTAACTTCAAATCCACCTTCTTTAACTTCAACAGTACCGTCGAAACGACCTTGAGTTGTGTCGTATTTCAACAAGTGTGCAAGCATAACTGGATCTGTAAGGTCGTTGATGCGAGTAACTTCAACACCTTCTACGTTTTGGATACGACGGAAAGCAAGACGACCGATACGACCGAAACCGTTAATACCAACTTTAACTACCATTCGTGATTTCCTCCTTATGAAAATCAAAAAATTTTTATGTGAAAAGAGTAACTTGAGTTGCTACAAATCACCTTTCAACATTTCTATTATATACTTAATTGAGGTAAAATGCAACTGATTTCATTGTTATTAACAAGTATTATGAATTCTTTCACTAACTTTCATTTCGACTTTCATTGATTTGAAAAAGCAAAGCAGTATCTTTTGAAAATGTAGAAATACAACTTACAAAAACATTCATTTCCCCTTTTTATTGAGGGATCGGTTCTCTAAAAAATAGAAAAAGCACCCGCAATCGCGAGTGCCAGGGTTGGCTCAAAGCTCAAGCTTCACCTTTATTTTTCTTAATGATTTCTTCTTGTACTGACTTAGGTACATCTTCGTAGTGGTCAAATACCATCATGAATGTACCACGTCCTTGAGATGCAGAACGAAGAACTGTTGCGTAACCGAACATTTCAGCAAGTGGAACGTAAGCACGAACGATTTGGCTGTTACCGTGTGCTTCCATACCATCTACACGTCCACGACGAGCAGTTACGTGACCCATAACATCACCAAGGTTTTCTTCTGGAACAGTGATTGTTACAAGCATCATTGGCTCAAGGATAGCTGGTTGTGCTGATTTAGCAGCTTCTTTAAGGGCAAGTGAAGCCGCGATCTTGAAGGCAGTTTCAGATGAGTCGACATCGTGGTATGAACCATCGTAAAGCTTAGCTTTAACGTCAACCATTGGGTAACCTGCAAGAACACCGTTAGCCATAGATTCTACCAAACCTTTTTCAACCGCTGGGATAAATTCACGAGGAACCACACCACCGACGATTGCGTTTTCGAATTCGAATCCTTTACCTTCTTCGTTTGGAGTAAATTCAATCCATACATCACCGAATTGACCTTTACCACCAGACTGACGTTTGAAGAATCCACGTGCTTGAGTAGAAGCGCGGAATGTTTCACGGTAAGATACTTGAGGAGCACCTACGTTCGCTTCAACTTTGAACTCACGACGCATACGGTCAACAAGGACGTCAAGGTGAAGCTCACCCATACCAGAGATAACTGTTTCACCAGTTTCAACGTTTGTTTCAACGCGGAATGTTGGATCTTCTTCAGCCAATTTTTGAAGGGCGATACCCATCTTATCTTGGTCAGCTTTAGATTTTGGCTCAACCATCAATTGGATAACTGGTTCTGGAACGTTGATTGACTCAAGGATGATTTTAGCTTTTTCATCTGTCAATGAGTCACCAGTTGTAGTATCTTTCAAACCAACGGCAGCAGCGATATCACCTGAGTAAACAGTGTCAATTTCTTGACGGCTGTTAGCGTGCATTTGAAGGATACGTCCGATACGTTCACGTTTACCTTTAGAAGTGTTCAATACGTATGAACCTGATTGAAGAACACCTGAGTAAACACGGAAGAATGTCAAACGACCTACGAATGGGTCAGTCATGATCTTGAAGGCAAGAGCTGCGAATGGCTCTTCGTCAGATGCTGGACGAGTTTCTTCTTCGTCTGTATCTGGGTTGATACCTTTGATCGCTGGGATGTCAAGTGGGCTTGGAAGGTAGTCGATAACCGCATCAAGCATCAATTGAACACCTTTGTTCTTGAAGGCAGAACCACACAATACTGGGAAGAATTCAACGTTGATAGTCGCTTTACGGATACCAGCTTTCAATTCTTCGTTAGTGATTTCTTCACCTTCGAGGTATTTCATCATCAATTCTTCGTCAGTTTCAGCAACTGCTTCAACCAATTTTTCACGGTATTCTTGAGCTTGGTCAAGGTATTCAGCTGGAATATCTTCTTCAAGGATATCTGTACCAAGGTCGTTAGTATAGATTTCAGCTTTCATCTTGATCAAGTCGATGATACCACGGAAGTCATCTTCAGAACCGATTGGCAATTGGATTGGGTGTGCGTTTGCTTGAAGACGATCGTGAAGTGTGCTTACAGAGTAAAGGAAGTCAGCACCGATTTTGTCCATTTTGTTGGCAAATACGATACGTGGAACTCCATACTCAGTTGCTTGACGCCAAACTGTTTCAGTTTGAGGCTCAACACCTGATTGTGAGTCAAGAACGGTAACCGCACCATCCAATACACGAAGAGAACGTTGTACTTCGATTGTGAAGTCCACGTGTCCTGGTGTGTCGATGATGTTTACGCGGTGGTTGTTCCATTGAGCTGTTGTCGCAGCAGATGTGATAGTGATACCACGCTCTTGCTCTTGCTCCATCCAGTCCATTTGTGACGCACCTTCGTGAGTTTCACCGATTTTGTGGATTTTACCAGTGTAGTAAAGGATACGCTCAGTTGTAGTTGTTTTACCAGCATCGACGTGGGCCATGATACCGATATTACGAGTTTTTTCAAGTGAAAATTCGCGAGCCATTTGGTTATTTCTCCTATTAATTTATTTTACAGTTTATTATAACATTATTTAGCAAAAACGGATAGGCAGGACCTACCCGTTCTCAATGCTTATCTTGTTTGTGTTGGTCTCAACTTGTGAGATAATCAGTTGAATGACAGTTAAGAGCTGACCGAGCTCAATTGAACTCGGGCTAAAAGTCTGGAGAAAAAGATGAATCTCATTGGTTGCAGTCGCAACCTGCTTCGATTCCCTATTTTCTCTGGGACTTTCTTAACGCTTTCGCATCCTATCTTACCAACGGAAGTGTGCGAATGCACGGTTAGCTTCAGCCATACGGTGAGTGTCTTCACGTTTCTTAACAGCTGCACCAGTGTTGTTAGCAGCATCCAAGATTTCTTTTGCAAGACGGTCTTGCATTGTGTGTTCACCACGAAGACGAGCGATTGTTACCAACCAACGAAGTCCAAGTGTTGTACGACGTTCTGGACGAACTTCAACTGGGACTTGGTAGTTAGAACCACCAACACGACGTGCACGTACTTCAAGTACAGGCATGATGTTTTCCATAGCTGTTTCAAATACTTCAAGTGCATCGTTACCAGTAGCTTCTTTGATTTGCTCAAAAGCACCGTAAACGATTGAAGCAGCTGTACCACGTTTACCATCAAGCATAACGCGGTTGATAAGACGAGTAACTAGTTGTGAATTGTAAAGCGGATCTGGCAATACGTCACGTTTTGGAGCTCTATTTTTACGACTCATTTCTCTTTATCCCCTTTCCTTATGCTTTTGGACGTTTAGTACCGTATTTAGAACGGCCTTGTTTACGATCGTTAACACCTGCAGTATCAAGTGCACCACGGACGATATGGTAACGTACCCCTGGAAGGTCTTTTACACGTCCACCACGAAGAAGAACCACGCTGTGCTCTTGCAAGTTGTGTCCGATACCTGGGATGTAGGCAGTAACTTCGATAAGGTTGCTCAAACGTACACGAGCGAATTTACGAAGGGCTGAGTTAGGTTTTTTAGGTGTCATTGTTCCAACACGAGTTGCAACACCACGTTTTTGTGGTGAAGAAACGTTTGTTTGAACTTTTTTATGACTGTTGTAACCAACGTTCAAAGCTGGTGATTTAGATTTTTCTACTTTTGATTTACGCGGTTTGCGAACCAATTGGTTAATTGTAGGCATCTACATTCTCCTGTATTTTTTTAATTTTGGTGATGATACACTTGGTGACAGCTACCATCTGCGTGTACTTTTGCAACATTTGTCAGCACGTCTCTGTACACTTTTGAGAGACCAAAAGTAAAAAGTACCGTCTATCATTATAGCACGACGATACTTTTCTGTCAATACATTTTTTCTATTTTAAGCTTATCTCTGCTTATTAGATTGCTGCTAACTTATTGCTGCGGCTGAGCCACTGCTTCTTCTGATACAGCAGCTGGATTTTCATAAACACCAGCCTGAGCCCCTTCTGGGTCAATCAGGACAGCTATTGCATGAATACGGCTTTGGAATCTAGCCTTAGTAGCTGCATCTTTGACCTTCTCTGCTGCAGTCTTAGCTAGCTGTAAATCTTCCAAAGTTTGCATGGTTTCAAGCTGTTTAACCGCTTCTTCTGCAGCCTGAACTGCTTGCTCCTCTTCCTGAATTTCTTTTTCCTGTGCTTCTTTTTGAGCAGAAGACAGTTGTAAAGAAGAGCTGCTTGATGCGATGCTGGAAGCCGAACTAACTGAATTCCTATTGGTATTAGACTGCCCCTGCACAAAAACCATGCCAGTAATCAGAATCCCAAATAAAATCGACAATACTCCTAAACGAATCCACAACGGACTGTGGTCAAACTTTTCTAAAACTGTTTTCATCTATAATCTCCGCCCTTTTCCCTAATCAAAAATATTTCCAATTTCCACATCAATGGTATTCGCCTTGACATCAATATTGGTTACTTTCAAGAGCGATTTATAGTCCAGATAATCGCGATTAGCCTGCGCGTTGTCCGCAAAGACAGCTACACCTGCCAACTCAGAGTCAAACTCAGACAAGAGGCTAATCATCCCTGTAATGGTCCCCCCGCCTTTGAGGAAGTCATCCACAATCAAGACACGACTGCCGGCCTTGAGACTTCGCTTGGACAAGAACATCTTTTCGATACGATCTCCGCTGGAGCCCGATACGTAGTTGACACTGACCGTTGATCCTTCTGTAATCTTTAAATCCCGACGAACGATGACAAAAGGTACATTGAGAACATTGGCTACTGCATTGGCCAAAGGAACACCCTTAGTTGCAACCGTCATGACAGCATCAATCTGTTGATCTTTAAAACTTTTGGCAATAATCCGTCCGATATTATTCAAAATGGATGGAGTACTGAGCAGATCAGATAGGTAAATGTAGCCCCCCGGAAGAATCCGATTGCTTTCCGACAGCTGATCACAAAGACCTTGTACAATGGTCTTAGCTTCTGTATCTGAGATGGACGGGCTAAAAATCACTCCTCCACCAGCACCAGTAATCGTTTCGATAGTCCCAATTTCAATCTCTTCAAAGGCTCGCTTAATAATGACAATATCTTCTGAAATAGAAGATTTGGCAGATTCGTATTTTTCTGCAAATGTATTTAAGCTCGTTAATTCATAAGGATGGTTAATCAAATAATTGGAAATAACCACCATACGCTCACTTCTTCTTAATTTCATTTTTTCACCAATTAAAGTTATTTTATTCATTATACCATAACAGAAACAAAAAAACGAACATTCTTTTCCAAGTAATGTCCATTTTTCGTATTTTACTGTTCAAGTTTTGGTTTGTAGAAAGAACGGCCTTCAAGAGCGAATATTTTATTGCTCATTTCACCTGGATCCACAAGTCCTAAGGCAGCAGTCATCATCATCATCTCCGCATCCAGATTATCAATCATGTGCAGAATTTCTGCCTCCATAATCTTAGGCCGTACAGGACTGCCATATTCCAAGAGACCGTGGTGGCTGAGAAGGACATGGCGCAGGACAATAACCTCTTCCTTACTATCGTCAATTTTCAGCTCCATCAGGGTCTTGGTCAATTCTTCATCAATCAAAGCAATGTGGCCAATCAGATTGCCTCGCACAGTGTACTCGGTATTTTCCGGACCGCTGAGCTCAATAACCTTAGCCAAGTCATGAAGCATAATCCCAGCAAAGAGCAAGCTTTTATTAAGCTGAGGATAAATGTCTCCGATAGCATCTGCCAGCTTGACCATGGTAGCGGTATGAAAGGCTAGCCCCGACTCAAAAGCATGGTGATTGGTCTTGGCAGCTGGATAAGAATAAAACTCCTTGTCGTATTTGCTATAAAGTGATCGGACCACGCGCTGCCAGACCGAATTCTCAATCTTGAAAATCATCTGAGATAAATAGTCTCGGATTTCTTTCTGGTCTACTGGCGGCTTTTCCTTGAAATCCGCTGGGTCATTGGGCTCTCCAGCCTTAGGAAGACGCAGGGTCAGTTGATTTACCTGGGGTGTGTTATTGTAAACTTCTCGTCGGCCTTGCATATGCACGACCTTGCCAGCAGTGAATTCTTCGACATTATGTGGCTGGGCATCCCAGAGTTTGCCTTCAATTACCCCTGTATCGTCTTGGAAAGTGAAGGCCAGATAATTTTTCCCAGCCCTTGTCTGACGGACTTCTGCTGACTTGATCAGATAGAAACCTTCAAACAGTTCATCTTTTTTCATTTGATTAATCTTCATTGTTTTCCCTTTCTTCTGAAAAATCAAGTAAGTCCAAATCGAGGTCTTGGTCAGACAGCTCAATATGGCGTAAGGTTCTTTCGATAGCTCCTGTCCGCCGGGTTAAGAGTTCATCAATATTGCCCGAAGCATGCTGCAAATGTTTCTGTGCCTTGGTCAGAATTCCACCGAACTTGTTAAACTCGGATTTGACAGAGCCCAGAACCTTGCTGATGTCGTCCGCACTTTTTTGAATATTGAGCGTTTTAAAGCCGACAGACAGTGAATTGAGCAGAGCAGAGAGGGTAGATGGCCCCGCAACCACAATCTGCTCCTCCCGCCGCAAACTGTCAAAAAAGGCTGGATTGCGGACAACTTCCGAATAGAGACCTTCCGTTGGCAGAAACATGATACCAAAGTTGGTCGTAGCTGGCGGTGCCAGATATTTACTCTTAATATCCTTGGCAAAGCGTTTAACGCTTGCTAAGAGAGACTTGCGGTAGAGCTCAATCTCTTCCTTGCTGCCAGACTCATAAGCATCTTCCAAACGGTAGTAATCGGCCAGAGGAAACTTAGAATCAATGGGCAGATAGACATATTCATGCTCCGTCTGTCCCGGCAGTTTAATGGCATATTCGACACGCTCGCTGGATCCGGCCACCGTCACAAACTCTCGCTCATACTGACTGGCCGTCATAATGTCCTCAATAATCTGCCCCAGCTGCAGCTCCCCTAAAATCCCCCGGGTCTTGGTATTTGAAAGAACCTTGTTCAGCGTGCCGACATCTCGGGCAACACTCTGCATTTCTCCCAGACCGCGATTAACAGACTCCAATTGCTTAGAGACCGTTTCAAAAGAAGTCTGAAGACGAGTCTGAAGTGTCTTTTCCAGTTTTTCTTCAACAGTCTGCCGCATCTGCTCTAGACGTGTTTCATTGGACTCTTGGATCTGCCGCATACGCTCGTCAGTTTTATCCCGATTCTTGGTCAGATTGTCACTGATTTCCAAGCGCAGCTCTGTCAAGTTGCGGTGCAAATCTGTCCTGACCTCGCTCAAACGGTCTCCCAGAGCTAATTCCAGCTCTTTCTGAGCCGTTTGCTTTTTCTGACTTTCCTGCTCCAAGCGATAGTCCAACTGATCCGATAGATGATCTGCCTGATTTTCCAAGACTTGCTTTAGCGTCTCGGTCTGCTGACTAAGCTTTTGCCATAAAAGAAAGGTCAGCACTAGATTTCCCAAAAGAATGAGGATGATTATAAACTCCATATCAGCTCCTGTCTTTGCTGTAAATGACGACTGTATAGCCGCTATCAAAGTCCAAATAAATGGGTCTATCTATAAATTCGTTAGAAGCATACACTTTTTTGAAAAAAAAGTTATCTTTATTGAGCGGATATTTGGCGCCCTCAATCGTTAAGGCAGCATCATCCGACGGCAGAAAGGCCAGATAACGCATGCCAGCTACTGGTTTGATTTCATGGCGCCCCTTGGGAACATAGGTCAAAAGATTCTGTTCGTCTTCCAGAAAAATCTTCTCCATATAAGGTGCAATTATTTCATTACTGGGCAGGAAAACATTGGCCAAGGCATGATCCAGACGGCCGCCAAAGGCGCCGAAAATGGTCAAACGGGCATCTGGATAGCGCTCAAAACAAGCTAGAACAGCTAACTCCAGGTCCGTATCATCCTTTTCAGGATGGGCCTGAACGACTTCCTTGGCACTATCTTTTATGCGCAGCAATTCTTCCTTGCTCACAGAGTCAAAATCTCCGACAGCCAAGTCAGGACAAACTCCCTGCTCAAGCAGAAAGAGGCTTCCACGGTCTACTCCGACCAAAACATCAAAATCTAAGCTAAAATGCTCCAAGTTCCCGCCAGCAAACAGTGCAATCTTAGTCATGCAGGGCATCCCTTAAGGTCTGAACTTGATGATTGACATCACCTTTGAAGACATAGCTGCCTGCTACGAAGACATTGGCACCGGCTTCTTTAGCAATCCCAATGGTCTTATCGTCAATACCGCCATCTACTTCAATATCAAAATTCAGCTGATTGACTTCACGCAGAACGACCAGCTCACGGATCTTATCCATGGTTTCTGGCAGAAAGGCCTGACCGCCGAAGCCTGGATTAACTGTCATCACAAGGACTTGATCAACCAAATTCAAAACGTTTTTGACTGCTTCGACTGGTGTTCCCGGATTAATCACAACACTAGGCTTGACTCCTGCTGCCCGAATCTTCTGCAGCGCTCCGTGGATATGAGGTGTCGCTTCGGCATGGATGCTGATAATATCTGCACCGGCACGAGCGAATTCTTCGATATGGTGCTCAGGATTGGAAACCATCAGATGGCAATCAAAGACTAGCTTGCTGTGAGGACGCATACTGGCAACAACCCCAGCCCCAAAGCTGATATTGGGTACAAAATGACCATCCATAATATCAATATGGGCATACTCAGCGCCTGTTGCTTCTAACTTTTTCAGTTCTGATTCAAAATTAGCATAGTCCGCACTTAAGATTGAAGGGGCAATTTTGAATGATGTCATAGTTCTTCTCCTTATTTAGAATTTTTTTTTGCAACTTTTTTATAGATTTCCCGACGATTTTCAATCTCGCTGAGAAACTGCAGGTAATTATCAAAGCGGAATGACGCTATCTGGCCGGACTCGACTGCTGGCTTAACGGCACAAGCCGGCTCGTGAGTATGGGTACAAGTACGAAACTTACAGGACTGGCTGAACTCAGCAATCTCTGGAAAAGCTTGATTGAGATCTTCAGCTGTAGTCACCTCGTAGTCCAAAGACGAAAATCCTGGCGTATCGGCAATCTTACCGCCATTTAGATTGTAAAAGCTGACAGCCCGTGTTGTATGACGGCCACGGCCCAGACTTTCAGAAATCTCTCCTGTTTCTAGCTGCAGGTCTGGGGCGATTTTATTGAGCAGAGTGGACTTTCCGACCCCAGTCTGTCCCATGAAAACAGTGATTTTCCCTGTCAGCAGCGGCAGCAATTCCTCAGTCGTCTTAATGACCTCATAGCCGATGGACTGATAGGCCTGCACATAGACATCCAAGCTCTGCTCATCTTCAAGCAGGTCTAACTTGCTGATGTAGATAATAGGATGAATCCGCTTATGCTCTAAAAGCACCAGAAAACGATCTAACAGATTGGCATTGAAATCTGGCTCTTTCGCGCTCATGATTACAACTGCCTGGTCAATGTTGACAATCGGAGGCCGCACAAGACTGTTCTTTCGCTCTGCTATTTTTAAAATATAGCCTTCCGAGTCTTTTTCTGCTGAAAATTCGACTTCATCACCGACATAAGGTGTCTGCCCTTTTTTGCGAAAATTACCCCGCGCTCTGGTTTGATAAACCTGTCCGTCCGATTCTACATAATAGAAACCAGCCAGAGCCTTAATGATTTTTCCTTGCAAGATTGCTCCTTAAAAGTTAATACACTCATTATAACAAAAAAAGCGAGATTTAGCTTGCTTGTTTTGCATAGAAGACATTTCTTAAGGTTAGGTTCATTTTTCATAGAAAACAGTTGTTTTAAAATACTTGTGATGAAACTGACATGATAAAAGCGAACAAGCTCAAAAGAACCTGTTCGCTTTTTCATATCGAATGAGATGCTCACTGTAATTTTCAGTAAGTCATAAAACTGATTAGCTGCGTTTTGCCTTAGCCATCAGCATTCCTCCTGCGAGAAGCGCTGCTAGGAAGCCAAGAATAGTAACAAGGAGATTTTCTTCCTGTCCAGTACGAGGAAGAGCTTTACCTCCGACTTTCGGAGCTTGACCACCTGGCTTGTTAGTTATCGCTCCGTCAACAACCTCTTTCTTAGCAGGGATATGACTAAAGGTCAGCTGAGTACCTTTGATCTCAAGCTTGTAGCCATCTACTGGATCAGCCGCAACGCTATAAACAATTTCCTTGCCATCCTTGTACTTAGGAAGGTCGCTAAAGTTATACTGCCAACCATTTTCTTCTGACACAACCTCTTCTTTGATTGGTTTGCCATCTGCCAAGAGGCGAACAGTAACCTTAGAAGGTCGCACCTTATCTTGATTTTCAGCATCTGACCATACCGCAGTTCCCTTAACAGCAATCTGTGTTGGTTTATAGCTGTTAGTCAAAGTGAAGCTGCCATCTGTTGCTTGTTCTTGGCTACTGCTATAACCCTCAACTGTCACTTCTTCAAGGACTGTATAGTTGATTTTCTTGCCCTTCTTATTCTTAGGCAGATCTTTAGACTCAAACTTCCAGTCAGTAGCGGCTGTCACTTCCAGCTCATCTACCACCTTGTCTCCGTCCAAAATCTTTACCTTGATAGATGCTGGGCGCTTGCCGTCTTGATTATTAGCATCATCCCAAACCTTTTGACCAGAGACTTTAACAGTTTCTGGAGTGTAGGAGTTGGTAATAGTGAACTTATCAATCTTAGTTTCATATTGAGCAACCGCATCTTCCTTAAGTGTGTAGGCAATCTCTTGACCATTTCTATATTTAGGCAGGTCTTTAGATTCAAACTTCCATCCGTTAGCAGCTGTTACTTCAAGTGTATCAACAATAGTGCTTCCATCCATTACCTTAACTGTAATAGATGTTGGGCGTTTGCCGTCTTGATCGTCTGCATCATCCCAGACTTTCTGACCAGAAACTTTAACCTGCTCTGGAGTATGAGAGTTAGTGATTATCTGACCTTCTACTTTCGGACTGTAACCTTTTTCTTTCAAAGCGGCTACTGTTGCATCATCCTCTTTGACGGAGTAGGTGATCTTCTGTCCCTTGTCAAACTGAGGCAGATTAGTGAAACTTGCTTTCCATGTGTTGGCATCTGCCTTATCAGCAACTGTCAAGGTTAATGTCTTACCTGCGACAGCAGCTGGCTCTTCACCATTTACTGAGCTATACAGTTGCACTGTGATAGAAGCTGGACGCTTGCCGTCTTGGTTATCAGCATCATCCCAGACCTTCGTAACAGCATATTCTGTACTTTGAGGAGTGTAAGAATTAGTAATGGTGAACTTATCAATCTTAGTTTGATAGTCCGCAACTGCTTCTTCAGTAACAGTATAGGCAATCTCTTGACCTGCTGCATACTTAGGAAGGGCTTTAGACTCAAACTTCCAATCGTTAGCAGCTGTTACTTCCAGCTCATCTACGACAGTATCGCCATTTTTCACCTTAACCTTAACAGAAGCTGGACGCTTGCCATCTTGGTTATCAGCGTCATCCCAGACTTTTTGACCGGAAATCTTGATCATCTCTGGAGTGTAAGAGTTAGTAACTGTGAAATCTTTGATTTCTTTAGTGTAGCCAACTACATCATCTTCCTCGATAGAGTAATCAATCTTCTGACCATTTTCATAGACTGGCAGATTTTCAAATTTGGTTTGCCATTGATCAGCAGCAGTCACTTCCTTGCTAGCGACTTCTGTCTTGACACCGCCGACGGTCTTCATCAGCTTAATGCTAATCTTAGTTGGACGTTTACCGTCTTGATTGTCGCTGTCATTCCAAGTCTTGCTAGCAGTAATTTCTGTCTTTTCTGGTGTATAAGAGTTAGTGATATTGTAGCCGTTAAGACTGGTTGAATAACCTGGCACAGCTTCTTCCGTTACTGTATAGGTAATTCGTTGGCCATCCTGGTAGACTGGCAAGCCAGTAAAGTTGTAAGACCAGCCTTCTACCTCTCCGACTGTTTGTGTATTGACTTTTTGACCGTCAGCTAGCAGATTAACTGTGATAGAAGCTGGACGTTTGCCATCCTGGTTATCGCCATCTTCCCAAGTCTTGCTTCCAGACACAGTCGTTGTCTCTGGAGTGTAAGAGTTGGTAATGTTGTAACCATCCACTTTGCTAGTATAACCTGGTACAGCTTCCTCACTTACGGTATAAGTGATTTCTTGGCCTGCTGCATATTTAGGTAAAGCCTTAGACTCATACTTCCATTCGTTAGCGGAAGTCACATTTTGCTCATCAACAACCGTATCACCATTCAGAATTTTAACCTTAACAGAAGCTGGACGCTTACCATCTTGGTTATCTGCATCATCCCAGACTTTCTGACCGGAAACCTTGACCGTTTCTGGAGTGTAAGAGTTGGTGATGTTGTAGCCGTCCACCTTGCTCGTGTAGCCTGAGACAGCTTCTTCTGCAACAGTATAAGCAATTTCTTGGCCTGCTGCATATTTAGGAAGAGGATTGGATTCATATTTCCAACCGTTAGCAGCCGTCACTTCCTGCACATCGACAATATCTTGTCCTTTCAAGATCTTGACTCTAACAACATTTGGACGCTTGCCGTCTTGGTTTTCCGCATCATCCCACTTCTTCTGACCGGAAATCTTGATGGTTTCTGGCTTGTAAGTGTTGGTCACCACAAAGCCGTCAGCAGCATTGCCAGTTACCTGAGATTGATAGTGAGGGACCGCGTCTTCTTCCAGAGAATAAACAACTTCTTGTCCCTTTTCATATTTGTTCAAGTTGGTGAACTCGGTTGCCCACTGGTCAGCTTCGGTCAGAGTTCGATTCGCAACTTCTGATTTCTGACCACCAACTTCTTTATAAAGTTTTACAACAACATTGGCAGGACGTTTGCCGTCTTGATTTTCAGCGTCATCCCATTTTTTGCTAGCTTTGATAGCGATTTTCTCTGGCGTACGACTATTGGTAACAGTGAGATTTTCCTGATCTACTTCTGGAGCATCGTAGCCATCAAGCTGAACTTCACCGATTGTATAGGTGATTTTTTGACCATTTGTATCAAAGATTGGTAAATCACTTGTCTGAGCTGTCCACTCCGCATCAGTACTGCCACCAGTTACGGTCACTGTCTTATCAGCCAGTTTTTGACCGTTAGCGTAGACATCTACAGCAATAGAAGCTGGACGCTTGCCGTCCTGATTGTTTTCATCTTTCCAAATTTTCTTGACTGTCAGCTTTTTGCTGGCATTTGGATCAACCGTGTTCTTGACTGTCTTAACCGCTCCATCAGCCTTGATAGTCACTTTCATCGGATTGCTGTCCAGTACATAGCCTTCCGGAGCTGTTACTTCTTCTACAGTGAATTGACCTTTCTTGATTTCTTCACTTGAGAAAGGTTGTGTAGAAACCCGACCGTTAGCATCTGTTGGCGGCAGAGTAATCTCTTCACCGCTAGGAGTTGTCACCTTAAAGACAGCACCTTCCAGCATTTTGCCAGTCTTAGAATCTTGCTTGTAGAGAACCAGACTGTTGCTGATATCAGCTGTGATGACACCGCCCTCTGTAATCCGGCTGCTGCGCTCTATCGTAGAACTCGTCTGACTAGGACGATCGTCTCTGAATGGCAGTTTTGTATTATCAACTTCCATCTCAGCCGTATTGGATACTAAAGAACCATCAGCTGGTGAAGTAGTCATATAGTTCAACATAAAGGCACGATTGCCTGGGTTATTGATGGTTAGAGTAAACTCTGTATAAGTGTCATTATAGGCAACTGTATAATCTTGACCTTCTTTCAAGATAACAGAATTCGCAATACTTGATAAACTCTGCGTGTACTCCCCTTGGCGAAGGACAAGTTGCTCCGGAACAAATTGCATTGGTGCACTGCTATCTGGAATGACATCCTTGATAACAATCGGAGAATTATAAGTCTTTTGCTGAGTATTGATACGAACAGTCCAGTTGTGCGAGTAGTCACCGCTCTTTCCTAGAATAGCCGAATTATATGGCTTCTTAGCAATGACTCCTCCAATCTTAGCGTAGTTTTCACCAGCTGTTGAAAAACTGCTCTGTTTGCGCTCGTTAATGGTTACCTTATGGCTCATCGCACCTTGAGTTTCCTCAGGCTTATAATTCCAATCCTGTTCAGCGCCTACTGTTGTCGCCTGAAAGTCGAAAAAGAAGCTTCCTCTTACACCAGTAGCAGTTGTTTTAGCTTTGTAATCTGCTAAATTTTGAATAGTGACTGTAATAAGGCCACCCTTACCCGAACCATTCGACGTCATCTTAGCAGCTCCAAGCTGGACCTGCGTTTCATTATCTGTCAGAGTAAAAGTTGTACCATCAGCAATGGTTGCACCGTTCGGTACTGTAAAGGTAAAGGTATCCCCATCCTTGAGCTTGTTATCGTAAGCAGACAAATCAAAAACTAGCTCATAGCGATAATTCCCCCCTTGGACCAAATTGTAAGCACCGTTAACCTTGGTTGCTTCGCGGCCATTAGAATGATCCCAGATTTTAATATCTGTGATTGCATTCTTCAAAGCATCAGCTTGAGCAGTTGTTGTAAATAGCTTCAAATCCAGCAAAAACAGAAGGGGCAGCATCAAAAATAGCAGCCATTTTTTCAGTTTCATAACATTCTCCTTTTTTATTTCGTTACCTAAATAAGTAATTAATCTAATTGTAACAAATACTTACTATAATGGCAATATCATAGAACTATTTTAGTAAAGAAAAAATAGAAATTTTTCCGCTTTTTTTACTGTATGAAAAAAACTGATATTCTCTATTGGCATTTTCACAAAAATAAGTTATAATAGAATCTCAAGCGGAGGTGGTGGAACGGCAGACACGCATGCTTCAGGCGCATGTGCCCGTACGGGTGTGAGGGTTCAAATCCCTTCCTCCGCATAAAAAGCAATCCTATCATGATTGATAGGATTTTTTGTTATTATGAAGCAGAATTACACTGCTGAGAAAAGCCAGAAAGGTCAGTCCCCCTGTTAAATACTTCTCTAATAGACTAGCGGTAACAAAGAAATTGAAAACAGTGGCCAAAAAGAGAAAAACAGTTCCGCTTAAGATGATCTTTCTCAGAACAGAAGACTTTAAGCTACTTCTTAGCCAGCCTCCAAACGATAAATAACTGAAACTAAAGAAACCCCACAGCAAGAAAAGCAGGAAGTTGACAGGACGCAGCCATAAAGGAAATACTATATAAGCGCCGCCAAATAACAAACGTCCTAGCAGTAGAAGGAAATGGAGTAAAGACTGCGAAAACCAGAGCAAGGCAGAAAACAAAGACAGACATTTCACTTTCATATTTACCTCATTAGCAAAATAGAAGACCAGCTATATAGAGCGGATCTTCTATTTTTTTATAATTCTTCAGACTTCAAAGCGTCTGCCAAGCGCGCAAATTCCTCTAAACTCAGAGCTTCTCCCCGAACACTTGGAGATAAGTCAGCTCGTTCTAAAGCTGCTGTTAGTTTGCCTTTAGTCTCCTCTGACTTTCCAAAACAACTGGTCAGGTTATTCCATAGGGTCTTCCTGCGGTGGACAAAGCTGGCCTTGGAAACCTTGAAAAAGAATTTCTCGTCCTGTACCTCAACAGCTGGCTGGTCTCTGCGCACCATCTTGAGAATAGCCGAATCCACATTTGGCGCAGGCACAAATACTGTTCGCGGCACAATAAAAGCAACCTTGGCCGTCATGTAATACTGTACCGCAATCGACAAACTACCGTAGGCCTTGGTATTAGGCTGAGCTGATATCCGATCCGCTACTTCTTTTTGCATCATAACGACAAACTCACTAAAAGGAATCCCGCTTTCAATCAAATGCATAAGAATAGGCGTCGTAATGTAGTAGGGCAGATTTGCCACTACCTTGATAGGCAGGTCTGGATTTTTAAACTCTGCTATGTACTGGGCCAAATCAACCTTGAGAATATCCTGATTGACCACTGTCACATTGTCAAAATCGCGCAGAGTATCCGCCAAAATCGGTACCAGCCGATCATCAATCTCAAAGGCCATGACCTCTGCAGCATTTTCCGCCAAAAATTCCGTCAAAGCCCCAATACCAGGCCCAATTTCAATGACATTGACATTTTTATCAATCTCGGCTGTATCCACAATCTTCTGGAGGATGTTGGTATCAGTCAGGAAATTCTGACCGAAAGATTTTTTAAAAGTGAAACCGTGACGCTCCAGAATGGCACGGGTCACACTATGGTCTGCAATTCTCATTTTATTACGAATACAGTCTGCTGTATTCTTCCTTTCTTTTCTTCTATACCAGCATGTTTCAGAGGACTTGGATATGGCTCCAGTTCTCCTATTGAATCCTTATATTTGGCTTATAGAGCCCTTTATCTAAATTTTATCATAGATTTTTTAAACACAATATCCTTATCCAAGAGTTTCAACAGGGGAGTTACGTATTCAGGATTCGGAAACTTAGGACCAAAAATGACTTCACCGATTTGAATTGGATTTTCCCGTTCTACATAAAGTTTACCCATTCCAGAAGACTTATCAATCTTGATTTCTGTATTCTCAGAATCTAGGTTAGCATAGCGTAAGATACGCAGTTCGTTCTCATATTTGTAATCTACAGATTTAAACAAGTAACGAATTTCCTCTATACAGTCAGAAATAGCTTTTTGATAAAATTCATCCTCCTTATTGGAATTCTCATCTAGTTTTTCCTTTAAACCATTTAACGATGTCTTTAACTCTTCAATTTCAGCACTATCAAAGAGTTCTGTTTGTTCTAGTTCAAAGTTATTATCTGTATAACTGACGTAAGCTATTCGGTAGAGATAATCAACATTTCCTTTTGAAACATTACCTTTTTCTTCAGAATTCGCTTCAGTTCCTTCATCATTAACAGTATCGACGGAATTCTCACTCTCACTCCGAAAGATAGATTTTTCTAAACCACTATTTAATTCAGATTTCATTAAATACATCTTATCAGAAAATTCTAAAGAGAGCTTTTCTTGACGCCAAGAGACATCATTGAAGGATGTGAATCTAGAAAAGTCATCCTCCCGAAGTACAATACAAACACCTTGGGCATCATCACCATACTGGGACCACATAGCTAAATCATCCGTTTTACTAGTAAAGCTCATTAAAAACCATGAACTTGGCTCCAAAGCATCTCGTCTATCTAAGCCCAAGATCTTTTCTATGATGATACCTTCTTCAGGATCATTCATATAATTAGCGTTATTCAAACGAGTTTTTCCAGATATGGAAAAGTTTGATTCCTCCTTCTGGTCCAATAAGCTTTGAAGTACGCTTCCTCTAGTGTAATGGCCAAACTTAAGATTTTCCTTTCTATCTTCATCTTTCAATCCCAGTTGATACTTAATTTTTTGAACATATTGATAAATCGACAGCAGATTCTTTAATTCATCCGACTCTTCTTTATAATGCTCTGCCCATGGTTGTAAAATAGCATATTTAGTATTCTTTAAAAGACCTTCTCTTAGGATAAAGTTGAATAGCTTATACTCCTCGCTGTCACAAACATTATCATTACTAAAAAATCGATCATCAAAATTTTGTAACATAAATGTGGAGAATTGGTCATAGAGTTGTTTAATTATTTTTGTAGCTTGAAGACATTCACTTAACTCTGTTTGGTGTTCAAATAAGCTCGCTAAAAACATAACATATATAAAAGCAATTTCTTCAGATTCTTGGAAGCGTTCACGTTCATGCAATTCCTTTAATTTCTTAGCAGTAGTCGCCAGTTCATTCAACTCAGTCTGCTTGGTTGATAAATTGAACAAAGTCATAGCATACATTTCTGCTATATCAGGCGAGTCAGGGAATTGTTGATGCAAGGCCTGTAATTTCTCAGCAGTAGCCTCCCGCTCTTTCAACTCAGGCTGCTTGTCTGATAAAATAGCCAAAATCTTAGCATACCCCAAAGCTATATCAGGCGAGTCAGGGAATTGTTGATGCAAGACCTGTAATTTCGCAACAGTAGCCTCCCGCTCTTTCAACTCAGGCTGCTTGTCTGATAAAATAGCCAAAATCTTAGCATACCCCAAAGCTATATCAGGCGAGTCAGGGAATTGTTGATGCAAGACCTGTAATTTCGCAACAGTAGCCGCCAGTTCTTTTAACTCGGTCTGCTCGGTTGATACATTGACCAAAATCATAGCAAAGGCTTCTGCTATATCAGGTGAATCTGGAAACTGCTCATGCAAGGCCTGCAATTTGTCAACTGTACCCTCCTGTTCGTTCAACTCAGGCTGCTTAACTGATAAATTAAACAAAATCTTAGCATAATTCAATGCTATATCAGGTGAATCTGGAAACTGCTCATGCAAGGCCTGCAATTTGTCAACTGTACCCTCCTGTTCGTTCAACTCAGGCTGCTTGAGTGATAAATTGAACAAACTCTTAACAAAGGCTTCTGCTATATCAGATGAATCTAGAAACTGTTCATGCAAGGCCTGCAATTTATCAACAGTTGCCTTCAGTTCGTTCAACTCAGGCTGCTCAACTGATAAATTGACCAAAATCATAGCATACGTTAACGCTATGTATTCCAATTCAGGATATTTCTCATAAATTTTTTTTGCTTTTTTTGCTATAGCTTCATAAGAAGACTTATCTATTTGTTGCTCTGTTGATAAGCGAACAAGTTGTTTGCCTAATTCTTCTAAACCTTGTCCTAAATCATATTCTTTTTCATTCATTTTTCATGCCTCTCCATCGTTTCTTCCACTTCCGCCAAGGTCACACCAAACAATTCCAAACGTTTGAGCAGTTGCTTGCCATTAGAATAGCCGATGCGGAGTTGCTCGCCCAGATACTCTCGACGCTGACGGCTGTCGCTTCCCATAAGCAGACCTAGTCGCACAAGGTCGCCTTTGGTGATGTCAAAATTATCCTCATCATCAAAATATCCGACCAGCCCAGCTAACGCATGCTGTAAATCCTCAAATGAAGCATGCTCTACCCCAAGCGATTTACCCTTGTTCTTAGACTTGGGAGCCGCCTCATCTCGACGAAGAAAGGCATGCTGAGCAGTTGGCACTGCCTCCATAATCATTCGACGGATACGCTCACCATTGTAGTCTGGATCGGTAAAGACAATAACACCACGCAGCTGGTGCAGTTTCTCTATCCTCTCTAGGTCTTCTTCATTGATAGCAGAACCTCTCGTCTCGTAAGTGTCCACTTGGTAAAATCGCTGCAGATTGGCTGTATCATCCTTGCCCTCAACGACGATTACTTGAGGGATTTTTATCTTCTCAGTCAAGCCCAAACACCTTCTTTGCATTATCATAGGTCGTCTGTGCTACTTCGTCGGCAGTCAGTCCACGTAGCTCAGCAATTTTCTCTACCACATAGCGAGTATAGGCTGTTTTGTTTTCTCGGCCACGCTTGGGAACAGGCGCTAGGTAAGGCGCGTCAGTCTCGACGAGGATTTTGTCCAAAGGTAGGTTCTGCGCAGCTTCTTGAATATCCGTCGCTTTTTTAAAGGTAACGACTCCAGAAAAGGAAATCATCATCCCTAGCTCGATAAAGCGCTCTGCCATTTCCAAAGAACCCGAATAAGAGTGCATAATACCGCCTCGAGGACCTACACCCTCACTCTTGATAATCTCATAAGTATCCTCCAATGCGTCACGTGTGTGAACGACAAAGGGCAGGTTCAGCTCTTTGGAGAGCTGGATTTGGCGTCGAAATACCCGCTCCTGAACATCCTTGGGCGCAGTCATCCAGTGATAGTCCAGCCCAATCTCGCCCAGAGCCAGCACCTTGGGGTGACGAAGCTTGTCCAGCAGATAGGCTTCCACCGCCTCATCATAAGTCCCAGCCTCAGTCGGATGCCAGCCAATCGTAGCATAAAGCTGATCATAGCTGTCGGCCAACTCCAAGGCGCGCTCAATGGTTGGTCGGTCAAAACCCACAATATTTATTTTGCTGACGCCCATTTCAGAGGCCAACTGGAGCTCCTCTGCTTCTCGACCAGCAAATTCTTCCACATTTAAATGTGTGTGTGTATCAAAAATTTTCATGCTTTACTTCCTTGTCTTTCCTGTCCTTTATTATATCAAAAATGACCTAAAAAATCAGAAGTCGCTTCAAAGCAGAAAAATAAGATAGCTGCCATTCAACAGCCATCCGAATCCGCCTTCAAGTTCTCCATTGGAATAATCAAGTAGAAAGACAGTGCCAGCATTAACACAAGCGGGAGGAGAATATAAATAACCCCCAAACTGCTAGCAAGAGCTATTAACAGCATGGATAAAACACTCGGAACAGCCATGCTAAATAGATTAATAGCTGACTGGATGGCTCCCATGGACTCTTCTGGTATTAGGCTGAAGACAGATTTCTGCAATCTAGGACTCAGCAGACCGACTGTAACAGAGCAAGCAAAGCTTGCTATCAGGACAAGTAAAAAGTTTTGCCAGAAAAAACCGCAAAGAATAAAACCTTCACATACTTGGCTACTATACATAGCAAGCTTAGTCGAAAGTTTTTTCAGCAAACTGCCACTCAAAATATTCCCTAAGATTAGACCAGCGGAACTTAGAATAATTAACATGGCAATGGACTGACCAACCTGCAGATTCCAAAAAGGCCTTTTCAGCAATAAAAGAGTCGCTACTGGCGTCAGAATATTCAGAGTGACCTGCCCAAAGGTTGAAACCAATAACAACCTCACAACGTTTTTCAATCCCAGCAAGACTTTAAGAGACTCCAATAAATGCTGCCAATAATTCTCTCTATTTAGATTCCTTGCATTACCTAGCTCCGGTTCTAAGTCCTGTAAGTTTTGACTAATATGCCAAAAGCCTAGGTAAGCTAGCAAGAATGTCAGAGCATTCAGTCCTGCCAAAGCTCCAATACTCATCCAAGCGATGAGAAAACCACCAGCTAGATTCCCCAAAATATGAACCAGACTCATACTAGCCTGCCGAAAGCCCATAGCAGAGGTCATATCTTGCTCAATCACCTTTACATAAACCGGCGTCAGCATGGCACCTGAAAAATAACTCAGACTATCCGACAGAAAGTTAATCAAGCAAATCACAAGCAGAATCAAGAAAGAGAAGTCTTGTCCAAGCAGCAAAAACGTTACCAAGCTATATAGCACGACCTTACTAAACTGTATAAGCAGGTATTTATGAATACGATTCTTTTGAAAGTCCGCCGCAACTCCCGTAAAAACTTGAATTAACTGGGGTAGCGTTTCAGAAAGAGAAATCAATAAAACCGCAAGTGGAGCAAAGGAATAGGCGGAAACATAGTTCATCAAAGCCAAATAAAAAACAACGTCTCCAAAACCTGAAATCCATTGATTGATGAGCAACTGGCGAAAATTTTTGTTTTTTGTAAAAACAATCATACGACATCTCCTTTACTCTTGTTAGATTTTTGTTTAACAAATCATAGCAATAAATTAGTCAATTGTCAAATTTTTATTAGATTATTATTTTACAAAAAGAAGACCTAGAATGAATCCAGGTCTTCTCAAACTATTTTAGGTCTTGTTTGAGCTTCTCTATAATTTTTTGAATCAGTTCTTTGTTGACCGTGTATTTAACAGAATCATCATCCACCACAAGCTCCAGCAAGCCAGAATTTAGCAGCTTCTGCGTATGGAATGAGATAGAGGCTCTTGTAAGCCCCAGTTTTTTAGCTATATCTTTATTCTTGGCATGCGGCTGAATCAATTCAATCAAGACTTTATAGCGTGTTTCATCACCAAGAGTTTTTAAGGTCAGAGCCAATGTTTCATCATTAAGCTCCGATTCCGCCTTTGATAACTGGGAACTTCTCGTCGAAAGGACTAAGGAATAGGAAGTGAAATCAGGAACCTTTTCGAGAAAAGAGTCAATAAACATGGGTGACAGAACAAATATTTGTGTGTCCTTTTCAAAGAGCTTGGCATTCTGCTCTTCGTCATCCATCACATCAGATAGGCTAAATTCTTGTTCAAAAGCTAGTACTTCCTGCTCAAACTGCTCATAAATAGGCTGATAGAGCTCGAACACTCTTTCCAACAAGGAAACTAATTGGTTCCGAAGCTTCTCTGGATGCTGAATAGCTTGGTACCAGTACCATTTATTTTCCGGAGACTTATCACTATTCTCTATAAAAGCCAGCAGATTCTCAGGACGTTCCTTGGCAACTTCCCCAGCAGAAAGCTTAAGTGATAAGCAATAGATGATTTGCTTTGCGTCTAGTTTTTTCAGACATTCTAACAAGTCATGCAAATTGGCCGGATCTTCTCCTTTTTCTAGCAAGTAGAGGTAGAGGAGCGGAGCCAGTCCCACCGTAGCTCCTTCAAACAAACTAACCGCAACAAGCTCGCTTTTCAAAGGAAGTAAAGCCTGATAGAGCTTATCATAGTGCGGCTGTACATCAAGAAGCAGCTCCTTTTGATTCTGCCGTAAATCCTTCCACATATGTTTATCATCCCTTGAAACGATGGCAGGCACCATGAGAAATTCATATAACTTACTACGATAGTGAACAAGCTTTACACCCACAGATTCTTCCCTCCTTACACATACTCCGCTTCTGACCAGAAAGAGTATACAATTCCTGTTTTTCATTATACCAAAAATCAGGCGAAATATTCATCGTCTTCCACTCTGTTCATCTCCTGACAAGAAATCCATCTCTATACAATAAGAACTTTTTAGAATCTTTCATCTAGTCCTTAAGACTGATTTTATCTTTTTTCGATGGTTTTTTATTGATTATCGATAAGAGTCGTGTTATAGTTACTAAGAAATGAAACGTTAGTCGGAGGAAATTATGACAGACAAAATGAAAAAGACTGCTGAAGATATGAGCATTACTCTTACAAAAATCAGTATCAGCCTTTTATTTATTGCTTCCATTATCCTGATTGCTCTTGGACCTTGGGTCGTCAATCTAGTTATCAAATTTCCCTCTCCTTTCTTTCAAGGGGAGACGCGTTTTTGGATCTTGCTGCTGCTCGGCTATGTCCTAGGCTGCCTAGCGCTGGCCTGCATTGTCCATCTCTATCGGCTCCTTAGCCGCATCGGTAAAAATCAGGTCTTTATCACACAAAATGTTCAGTACATGCGCTATCTTGGCTGGGAAGTCGGCACTGTCGCTCTTATCTCCCTCTTTATGGGACTGACAGCCTATTTGCCCATGCTCTTAGTCACTGTTTCTTGCAGTATCTTGACCCTGATTATCCGTGTCATCCGCAACGCCTTTGGCAAGGCCATTGAGCTGCAGGATCAAGTGGACTACACTATTTAGGAGGTCTTATGATTCAGATAAATTTAGACCTTGTCATGGCGCAAAAGCGCATCAGTGCTGGCCGTTTAGCAGAGCTGATTGACCTAACACCAGCCAATCTATCTATCCTAAAAAATAATCGAGCCAAGGCCGTCCGCTTTTCAACACTCAACGCTCTCTGCCGTGAACTAGACTGCCAGCCTGGCGACATTTTGGAGTATATCCCTGACGATGAGGAGGAGAAATAATTATGGAATATCCAGCACAAGAGCAGATGAATGTCCAGCCTTGTCTGCCCGCAGAAGCAGAACGACAGACCATCTTCACAGGCCTAGAGGATAAGCAACTGCGATTCTTTAAAATCAGCTATCTAATCCTCTATCTTTTAACCTACTTTTACTCTGCAGTATTTTTTAATTATCAAACTGCATCCTTTTTCCCTTTTGCAATTGGTCTTATATTGCTAAGCGAAGCCCTAATCAGGAAATTGGCCTATCCATCACTGCAGATAAAAAATCTTGGCAGCAGATTAGAGGCTAGAAGCTTTCTGATCATGACGCTAGCTCAAGCTCTGGCTTTAAGTCTCTGGGGGCTTCATCGTCAGCTAGAATTGTTTCAATTTCTAGCCATCCACATCTCATTCGCTTTCTATATTCTGTCCCGCACCGGCTGGTTAAGCCAGGGGCGTTTGGGTATCCTGGTCTGGTTTGATGCCATTCAAGTCTTCTGTATCCTGCCCTTTAAAAATTTCATTGCTGCTATTCTAGTCTTTATAGAAGGCAAGCAGCAGGACTCTTCCGACTGCTCTGATAGTCTATCTTCAAAGAAATCCCAACAGCTCGCGATTATTGTCAGCAGCTTCTTTGTAGCAGGAATCTTGGTCTACTTTGTCTGGTCCCAGCTAAGTCAGGTTTCAGACAGCTTTGCCTCCTTCTTCAGCAATACCGCTGATATTATTGAGAATCTACTTGACTCCCTCTTTTCAAGTCTTGATAGCAGCATGATTCTCTTCAAGGCCTTCCTGGCTGTTCCTGTCAGTCTCTACTTGTATGGCCTCCTAGCCGGCAGTCTGTTAGGCAAAAAAGATACTAAACTTAGCTACAAAAAATTCCAAGCAAGTATCCGCCCTTTGCGAGTAGCACCCGCTTTCGCAGCCTACATTATCATCGGCAGCCTCTGCTTGACCTATGCGCTCTTTTTCCTGACGGGTCTGGGTGAGCTCGGTCAGCTCCTAAGCGCCGGAACAGTAGCTCAGTCTATTTCTCCCCAGAATGCTTCGACTGTTGCCGTAGCTGGTTTCTGGCAGCTGGTTCGGGTCTCTATCCTTAACTTTGCAGTCCTAGGCGTCTTCTATCTGATTGCCAAAAAACCGCTCTGGGACCAGAAAGGGACACGATCCGCAGCTACTATTCTCTTTATCTTTACGGGTCTGCTGGCCTTGCTAGCTGGCTGGAAATTATTTGGCATCTATATCTACCTTTACGGACCAACACCGCTGCGCTTGATTTCGGCTTGGTTCATCCTAGTTCTCTTAGTCTGGTGCCTACTGACCCTGATTCGTTTCTATAAACCTATCCAAGCTATCCGCATCGGTATCTTTTACGCCCTGATAAGCTTTACCTTACTCTGCTATCTGTATCCAATACTTTTACCAGTAGCAAAATAAGCAACTGTACTTAACTATACACAAAAAACCAGAAAGAAAATCAATTTCTTTCTGGTTTTATTCTCCTTTTTTACATCATTTACCGGTGTTCGATAATAGACCGCTCACCTTTCTCATTCAAAGGAAAAAAATTATATTCTCAAATCACAGGTCAGCAAATGATCATTGACCATGCCAATGGACTGCATAAAGGCATATACAGTCGTAGAACCAACAAAAGAAAAACCTTTCTTTTTGAGTTCTTTACTAATTTTATCGGATAGATCCGTTCGAGCGGGCACCTCTTCAATACTAGACCATGAATTGACAATCGGTCCATTCTTTACAAAAGACCAAATATAAGAATCCAAACTACCATATTCTTCTTTTAGTTTTAAATAGGCTTTAGCATTTTTTATAACTGCCTTTATTTTCAGCTTATTTCGTATCACTCTTTGATCACTAAGCAATTCTTCAATCTTCTGCTCGTCATAGTTGGAGAGTATTTCAGGATTGAAGTTTTCATAAGCCTCTGTCATAGCATCCATTTTTGACAAAATAGTTTGCCAGCTCAAGCCCGCCTGCTGACCTTCCAAAATCAACATTTTAAAGAGTTTATGCTCGTCATGCACAGGTCGCCCCCAGTCATGGTCATGATAATTTCTCTCAAGCTCACTATTTTCAGCCCAATTGCATCTTTTTATCTCAACCATCTATTTTCTCCTTATAGTTTGATTTTCTCAACTTGATTATTATCTAAGACCAAGAAAGCATCAGAAAAAGAGACTTCAAAAACTTGCAAGGAGTTTATGTGTTGCTCAATAATATCTTGATAATAAGGATACTTCTGGACAAAAACGCTTCTTATATCCTCAATAGAAAGTTGGCTTTCTTTGACTCTTCCTTGAATCCGGACATACCTCCCATCACCTTTCGGGACTGTTGTAAGAGCAATACGATTATTGATTGCCAGCTCTTGGATTTTATGACTATTTTTAAATGAGATAAAGAACAATTTCTTTGTCTCCTCATCATAGTAAAAATTTACAATTCTTACATTTGGGATATCCTTTACAGAAGTTGCTAGGGCCATTTCTGTCTGTTCTGCCAATAAGGCCTTAAAATATTGCTTCATATTTGACTCCTTTATTATTTTCTCTAAAACTAGTATAATATAAAAAGGTATCATTATTTGAAACCATTTTATAAAAATATGGAGCTTAGCATGAATAAATCTCAAAGAATTAACGATATGCTTATTTTTCTCAATAAGAAAAGACAATTCAACCTAAAAGATATTATGAATCGATATCACATTTCAAAAAGTACTGCCCTTCGTGATATTGCCAGCCTTGAAACGCTAGGCATTCCAATTTATTCTGACTTAGGTCGGAATGGCAGTTATAAAATTCTTAGCAACGACTTGTTATCTCCTATTATTTTCTCCATAGATGAAATTTCTGCCTTGTATTTTTCCATGCTGACTCTGGAAAACTACAATATGTGCCCTTTTGATATAGACCTGCAAAAATTAAAAGAAAAATTTGAAAACTCAATTTCAGAACAGCAGTTAAGCAAGATTGCAAAAATTGAAAAAATCCTTCAACCAGAAGTCAGAAAAACAATCAACAACTCTCAGTTGCGAATCATTCTTGATATTTTATTACATAGGCAGGAAGAATTTTTTCCAATTAAGTATGAACAGCAGTCTCTTCAGGTTCAATTTATCAAACTATTTAGTCTCAAAGGGGACTGGTATGTGGAGGTCATAAATAAAGACACTGGCCAAAAAGAGGAACTGTACTGCCAGTCTATTGACTTTTACCCATAAATTAAATACAAAAAAACCAGCGGTCTCGAGTCTCCGCTGGTTTCTTGATAAATCGTTTGGATTAAGCAGCCAAAACTTTGCGTCCTTTACGACGGCGAGCTGCCAATACACGACGACCGTTTTTAGTTGACATACGGTGGCGGAAACCATGTTTACGCGCACGACGGATTTTACTTGGTTGATAAGTACGTTTCACGATGAATACCTCCTCATAGATTTTGTATTCGTTTAGCCGGCTAGTTGTGATCAGTTACTAAACATACTTTACTATTCTATATGATTCCGGGGCTTTTGTCAATACTTACTTAAATAACTTTCTCTTTGTAAACGTAATCATATGATCCGAGTTGCCTCATAAAAGGGAATCAAGGCTGTCATGGCCTCCTGCAGCTGGGACAGCACCTGCTCTCTTGAAGCGGCCTGAGAAAGGGAAATATCGTATTTGACTAAGACCTTACGAACCTGACCGACTGCCAGCTGCTGAGTAAGGAACTGGCGATTTTCCTCAGTACCTTCAAAGCGCTGACTCACACCATCAATCTGGGCAAAATAGTAAGCTGGCGACTGAATAGGCAGATTCAGTACCCGATTTTGCTTGTTGAGGCTGTTCTCATCTTTCTTACGCTCCATAAAGCTCACCTCTAGTGACACTCCAAAATCTTCTGCAGTCCCATACAAGCGCAGAGCAAACATCGGTTCTGTGATTTCTCCATAGCCTTTAAGATAATTCCAAAAATGGGGCCGCAGTATCTGTGCCTGATTCATCCACTGGCTGGTTCGCTCCAAGGTCAGCTTAGGATAGAGGCTCTGAAAATCCTTGACCAAATCCGCAAACTCCTTACGTGCCGCCTGGCCCTTAGCTCTCAACTCCAACATAGACTCACGCAGCTGCCCTGCCTTGTCTGGAGATATATACTTAGCCCCTTGATGAGGCAGATAAGTTTCAATAGCTGGAAAAAGTGACATAAAAAATCCTTTCTTTTTTACTCTTTATAATAGAATACTTCTGAGTTATTAACATTAACACTTTGCGCAATAAGAATCCTGTCCCTCTTACGATTAGAAGCATCCATTATTTTTTGATTATCCAAAGTCATAGACATATCTACACCAGCAGGAATAAATAATATTGCTGCACCCGGACCACCATAGGATACACCACCCTCTAAATAGGAGTTGACTATTTTAAACTGATTTCCTAATTTTAGCCCATTAGTCACCAAACCATTTTTATCAAAGGTCAGTTCTTCTCCATTTCCATTTTTCCACGTACCTTCAATACTTGAGAATTCACCGTTTTGAATGCTCGATAAATCCATTTGAGTTGAAATTTCTGGATTGTCCTCTGCTCCTACGGAGCTTTTTGATTGATAAGATTCAATATCTTTCCAAGTCAACGAAGCTAGATCAACTTCTTTTTTAGAAGCTAACCCAAAAACTGAATCTACGCTTTTTTCAGAATTTGAATCTACACCTGCTATTTGAAAATCTGCTTCTTTTAGCACATCTATACCACTATTATCAGATCTCAGTCGATAAAGATAACCCTTAGCATCAGGACTTAGAGAGTGCCATTGAGCATAAAAGACTGTTCCATCTGTGTATATTGTGACGCTTTCTCGACTTCCACCTGCTGAAGCTACTTTTGATTGAGCTAAATAAGTTGATGTTCCTTGATTCAAATAATAAATAGCCGCTAAATAATAAGCCCCATCAGAATTATGTCCTGTGATTAATTCATTCGTCCCATTTTTATCAATATCATAGAATGTGTATATCTGCGCACGGCCTTCAGAAGTATCTTTTGTTAATTTATCCAAAGTCGAAGCATATAATTTTTCATCTTGTTCTACTGAAATCGAAGAACTCTTTTGCTCTTTGTCCAATGTATTCTTACTCGAATCAGGAGTATTATCCTGATTCTCTATTTTCTTTTGACCACAGGCAGCAAGTAATGCTAACCCTACAATAATTAGAAAAACTCTCTTCTTCATAATTCTTTCTCCTGGTTTATTACTACAAAAACCAGCATCTCTGCTGGCTTTCTTTTTATTCGCTGTCAATATCCACAACGACATAGCGGTTTGGCTCGTCACCTTCGGAATAGCTAGTCACGCCATCGATGCGAGAGATGATGCGGTGGATAATTTTACGCTCGCTGTTAGACATAGGGTCTGTGTGCTGACCGCGTCGGTCTTCCAAAGCCCTCTGAGCCAGTTTCTGCGCATAGCTTTGCAGCACTTCTGCCCGATGCTCAACATAGTCATTGACATTAATGGAAATATAGAAGCTCTTAGAATATTGGTTATAAAGATAGTTTTGCGCCAACAGCTGCAGAGCTTTCAAGACTTTTCCGTGGTAGCCAATCACGCGCCCCGGTTCATTGGTATCAATTTGCATGTTGATAGTTCGGCGGTTGTGGCTACTGGAAATGCCAGCCTCGACATCCATCTCATCAACGATTTTCTGAACATAGTTCGTTACGTTTTCAACTACTTCTTCAATATCGTAGTCTGCTTCGACTTGGATGCCTAAGTCAGCAAAAGAGCTTTCTTCTGTTTCTGTTGGCTCAGCCTTATCTTTAGCTGCTTGTTCAAAAGAGATAACCTTGCTATCGTCCGCTTCTGCTTGAGCAACTGCCTCATCAATAGCTTGGTTGGTCTTGAGAAGATCAATAGTGCCAGTCTCTTCTAAAATCGTATTGGCTTGCTTGTCATTTTTGAGAATTTCAGCCTTGACCTCATCTGAGATAACTTCGCCTTCTCCTTCGACCTTCTTGATGGCAGCTACCACACGGCCCAAATCAACCGTTGCTTCACTGACAGACTGCACAGGCTCATTCTGAGCGTTAATCTCTTCGGGAACACCTTTTACAGCCTTTTGATTGGCCTTGACAACTGTCGTCTCAGCAATCGGCTCGACATCCACCTGAGCTGGCTTCTTGCCAAACAAGCCTAAAAAGCCTTTTTTCTCACGTGAAATAACAGTGATATGCGCTCTCATCCGTGGAATATCCAACGTTTTCAAACCATTTTGAATGGCTTCTTCAACACTTGCTCCTGTAAAAATAACCATTGCAAGAGTCCTCCTTCTTACTTACTTTTTCTTTTTCTGTGCTTTTTTCAGGGCACGTTTCTTTTTCTGTTCCAATTGACGCTCTGACCGTTCCTTGGCTTCCCGCTCAGCAATGATTTTAAAAGGATTGCTCAGCAGCAAGGTCTGAACCACCTGATAAGCATTTGAGACCGCCCAGTAGAGGGCTACCCCACTCGCTGCATAGAAGGCAAAAAAGAAAATCGCAACTGGCAACAGGTACATCATGACTGTCATCCCGCCATTTCTCTCAGGCAAGGCTTTGTTTGAAAGCCACGTACTGAGGAAAGTGAAGAGAGCCGCCAAAAGCGGAAGAATAAAGGTCGGATCTGTCGCTCCTAGATTAAGCCAGAGGAAGTGACCTGTTTTCATAAATTCAACCCGAGTCAGGGCTTGAAACAGAGCCAGGAGCACCGGCATCTGGATAAAGAGCGGAATGAATGAGGCGTAGGGATTGACTCCCATTTCTTTGTAGAGCTTTTGAGTTTCCTCAGCCAAGGCTGTTCTGCTCTCCATGTCCTTACCAGGATACTTTTCCTGCAGTTGCTTGATATGTGGCTGTACTTCCTGCAGCTTACGTGAAGAAGTTGTCTGGAATTGGAAGACCGGCAGGAGAACTGTCCGGATAATCAAGGTAAAGAGAATAATCCCAATCCCCTTGCTTCCACCAAAGGATAGAAACCGAATGGTGTCCGCAAAGAAATAGACCAGCTTCTCCCAGAAGCCATTTGAATCGGCCGTTACTTGACTGGTTCCGCAGGCTGTGAGAAAGAGCAGCGAGGCAACCAGCAAAATCCCTAATTTACTTTTCTGTTTCACAAAAGAATCCTTCCTGATAAAGTTTAGCAATTTTTAATACATGCAATAAATTTTGTTCAACTTGGTGGTAGTCCAGCTCCTCTACTCCCTTGCGAGCGATAACGACGAAGTCTGCCTGGACTAACTGTTTCTGATGTTGCATCAAGACATGGCGGATTTTTCTTTTAATACGATTACGAACTACTGCATTCCCTAGCTTTTTACTGACGGAAATTCCTGCTCGAAAATGCTTCTGCTCTTTTTCTAACATGTAAACGACAAATTTTCGATTAGCAAAACTCTGTCCTCTTTTAAAAATCGCATTAAAATCTTTTTCGCTCTTGACGCGATAGTTTTTTCTCAAAACTCAACTCCATCCACCAAAATTATATCTATTATACCATATTTTTCGAAAATGCCAATAAGAGCCGCTATGACGCTGTTTTTGCAAATATTTAAAAGGTCGATTCACTTAAAAAACACCGCAATTCCCTTGCGGTGTTCCCTATATCTTATTCCTTTTCCAGCTGTTTCTTCGCTCTTTCCAACTCCTGACGGATCTGTGCAAATCCCGTTCCGCCAATGGAATTCCGCTTTTGTACAGCAGTTTGTGATTCAAGAGCTTGATAAATATCCTCCTCAATTAGCGACGACACTTCCTGATAGCGGCTCAGCGGGATATCCTGTAGATAATAGCCTGCCTTGCTGCATTCCAGCACCAACTTTCCGACAATCTCATGGGCTTCCCGGAAAGGCAGTCCCTTCTTGGCCAGATAATCAGCCAACTCCGTCGCATTGGAGAAGTCTTGCTGAGTTGAGACCAGCATTTTTTCTTTGTTTACTGTCATACTAGACAGCATACCCGCCATAATATCCAACGATTTTTGAATGGTATCTACTGTATCGAACATGCCTTCCTTGTCTTCCTGCAGGTCCTTATTGTAAGCCAAGGGCAGGGATTTCATAACCGTCAGAAGACTGAAGAGATGGCCATAGACCCGGCCGCTCTTCCCCCGAATCAGCTCCGCCATGTCCGGATTTTTCTTTTGCGGCATAATGGAAGAGCCAGTACTAAAGGTATCTGATAGACTGACAAAGCCATATTCATAGCTGCACCAATTAATCAGCTCCTCACAGAGACGAGACAGATGCATGATGAGAATGCTGCTGTTAGATAGAAACTCCAAGATAAAATCTCGATCACTGACCGCATCCAAGGAATTGTGGTAAATGCCTTTGAAGCCCAATAAATCAGCCGTCAGCTCCCGGTCAATTGGAAACGTCGTCCCCGCCAGAGCGGCTGCTCCCAAAGGAGACAAATCCGTATGCTCCAGATTAAAGGCAAAGCGCTGACTATCCCGGCTGAACATCTGATAATAGGCCAGCAGATGATGGGCAAAGCTAATCGGCTGGGCATGCTGCAGATGGGTATAGCCTGGCATGATGGTATCTACATGCTCTTCTGCCAAGTCCAGCAACACCTGACGCAAATTCAAGAGTTTATCCTCAATCTGACCGAGCTGATACTTGAGATAGAGGTGCATATCTGTCGCCACCTGATCATTACGGGAGCGAGCCGTATGGAGCTTACCAGCTACTGGCCCAATCTCCTCGGTCAGAAGAGCCTCCATATTCATATGAATATCTTCATTAGCAACATCAAACTCAAGCTCTCCAGCTTGATAGCGCGCCAACAGCTTTTCCAATCCTGCCTGAATAGCAGCCGCTTCCTCTGGAGCAATGATTCCTGTCTGCCCCAGCATTTTGACATGGGCTAGGCTGCCCTGCAGATCATAGGGAGCCAGACGATAGTCAAAGCCAATGCTAGCACCAAACTCTTCTACCCATCCCTCCAGAGAGGCTTCAAAACGTCCGCCCCACAGTTTATGATTCGCCATAGGAAAGCCCCCTTCTATTTGTCCTTGTGAGCCTGAACCTCTGCGTGAACCTTGGACGGAAGCCCCCACAGCTTGATAAAGCCAATTGCGGCATCCTGGTCAAAGGTATCTGCACTAGTATAGGTAGCCAGACTTTCGTCGTAGAGAGAATTGTCAGACTTACGCGCTACGACCGTCGCCGACCCCTTATAAAGTTTCACCTTAGCTGTGCCATTGACCACCTGCTGAGTGGACTTGAGATAGGCAATCAAGGCTTCTGTCGCTGGATTAAACCAGAGGCCATTATAGATGAGATTGGACAGTTCGTTTTCGATAATCGGTTTGAAATGAGCCAATTCTCTGACTAGAGTCAGATCCTCAATTTCCTTGTGGGCAGCCAAGAGAGTCACCGCCCCAGGGCATTCATAGATTTCCCGAGACTTAATCCCTACCAGACGATTTTCCACATGGTCAATCCGACCAACACCGTGTTGTCCAGCTAGGTCATTTAGCTCAAGGATCAAGTCCGCCAGCTTCATCTTTTTACCATCTAAAGCAACTGGCACACCCGCCTCAAAGTCAATATTTACATAGACTGGGCTGTCTGGCGCTGCTTCTGGCGCAACTGTCAAATCATAGGCGTCTTCCGGTGCTTCATTCCAAGGGTTTTCCAAGACACCACACTCATTAGCACGTCCCCAAAGGTTTTGATCGACTGAGTAAGGACTATCCAGATCTGCAGGAATTGGCACACCATTAGCTTTAGCATAATTGATTTCTTCTTCCCTAGACCATTTCCATTCCCGAACTGGAGCAATCACCTTGAGACTGGGATCCAAGGAGGCGATAGCCACTTCAAAACGAACCTGATCGTTTCCTTTTCCGGTACAGCCATGGGCAATGGTTGTCGCCCCTGTCTTGTGAGCAATTTCAACCAATTTCTTAGAAATCAAAGGTCGACTCAGGGCGGACACTAGAGGATATTTTCGTTCGTAGAAGGTGTGTCCTTGCAGAGCAACCAAGACGTAGTCTTCCGCAAACTCGTCTTTAACATCAATAACATGTGATTCGATAGCGCCAACTTTCAGCGCCTTGTCATGAATGAAATCCAAATCATTTCCTTCACCTACGTCCATACAGACCGCGATCACATCATAATCCTTGTCCAGCCAAGTAATGGCCACCGAAGTGTCCAAGCCGCCGGAATACGCTAAAATGACTTTCTCTTTAACCATGCGATTACCTCTATCCTTCTACATTTTATTTTTAAACATTCTACTGTATGAAAATGCGAATGTCAAGAGGAAATTTAATATTTATTAAAATAAAAGCAGTTTATCAATTTTTATTCAAAATCAATATATTATATACTGGACTCAAAATAAGAAAAAAGAGTCTGTCAAGACTCCTTATTTTACGCGGTAAAAAACATCGGGATGTTCGGAAACACTCTGGGTGATGATGAAACGATCTTGACTGGTATCAGTCGGATCTGTCCCATTGACAGTCTCCCCAGCTGGCAGACTCTTTCCTGCTGGGATTATAAGAAAGGCAGCACCGGTTTGGTTTTTCCAACGAATCCCTGCTCGGTAAATCCCATTTTCATCTGGCCCAGAGTAATCTCCTGCCTCAAGCTTGGCAACATCTGACTCAATACCTGACGCATCGAATGTATAACTGTTCCCTTTGGCATCCTGCCAAGTACCAATCATGCTGGAAAAATCCCCAGAAGCAATAGCCTTCATATCCAAACTAGAAGTTGATGCCGTCTCTTTCTCTCCTTTGCTAGTTTCCTTGGCAGACTTTTCAGCTTCAGTTTCCGAATTCTGCTGAGAGTCTGTATCAGAAGTTTCCTGATTATCCGCTTGACCATCAAGTTCGCTCGAATTGGCCCCTCTTTCAGACTTTTTAGAAGATGCAGAACTAGTCGAACTTGCTTTAGAATTGTTGGAAGCAGGGGTCGTCTGCTCTTTCTTTTGGTTACAGGTTACTAGCACGAGTAAGGCTACTAGCCCTCCAACCAAGATAATGATCCATTTTTTCATTTTTCTCTCCTTAAGATATTTTCTTATTACAATTGTGACATAAAAACAAAAATTTGCAAAGTAAAAACCAGCTCGAAAGCTGGTTTATCTTATTGAATTTGATTCAGCATGTTTTCGATATGCTGGATAGATTTTTCACGACCCAGCAGGTAAATCGTATCTGGCAGCTCTGGTCCATGCATTTCACCCGAAACGGCAATCCGAATCGGCATGAAGAGGTTTTTGCCCTTGATCCCTGTCTCTTTTTGGACAGCCTTGATTTGTGGGAAGATATTCTCCGTCACAAAATCTGCATCAGACATAGCTTCTAACTTTTCTTTGAAAGCTGTCAACACGGTCGGTACCGTTTCACCAGAAATGACCTCACGCTCTGCATCTGTCAACTCTGGAAAGTCCGCAAAGAAGAGGTCTGTCAGCGGCACGATTTCGTCTACAGACTTCATTTGTGGTTTGTAGAGTTCCACAAGCTTTTCTGCCTTATCTGTCAAACGGCCCGCTTCTTCCAAGTACGGCTTAGCCAGAGCGAAGATTGTGTCAAAATCTGCATTCTTGATGTATTCGTTGTTCATCCAGTCCAGCTTCTTCTGGTCAAAAGCAGCTGGGGACTTACTGAGACGTTTTTCATCAAAGAGCTCAATCAATTCTTGACGAGAGAAAATCTCATGCTCGCCACCAGGATTCCAGCCCAGCAGTGCAATAAAGTTAAAGACTGCTTCTGGCAGGTAGCCCTTCTTGCGATAATCCTCGATAAACTGCAAGGTATTGGTATCGCGCTTGGACAGTTTCTTGCCTGTTTCAGAGTTGATAATCAGGGTCATGTGCCCAAATTCTGGAGCTTCCCAGCCCAGAGCTTCATAAACCATGAGTTGCTTAGGCGTGTTGGCAATGTGGTCATCTCCACGAATAACATGTGAAATTTCCATCAGATGGTCATCAATAACCACAGCAAAGTTGTAGGTTGGGTAGCCGTCTTTCTTCTGGATAACCCAGTCACCACCGATATTGCCGCCCTCGAACTCAATTTCGCCCTTGACCATGTCAGTCCACTTGTAGACACCAGCTTCATTGACAGCCAGACGAACCGTTGGAATAATGCCCGCTGCTTCGCGCTCAGCGATATAGGCTGCCTTTTCTTCCTCTGACATGCCTAGAAACTCATTAATATAACGTGGTGTTTCACCAGCTGCTTCCTGACGTTCGCGGTCAGCCGCTAATTCTTCCTCAGTCACATAGGACTTGTAAGCCAAGCCCTTGTCCAAAAGTTCATTGACGTATTTTTGGTAAATATCCAAGCGCTCAGACTGGCGGTAGTTTTCGTGAGTCTCAGGACTTTCATCCCAGTCAATACCCAACCAGCGTAAGTTTTCAAGCTGTGAGCGTTCTCCGTCTTCTACATGGCGCTTGCGGTCTGTGTCCTCGATACGGATAATGAAGGTTCCGCCATGATGACGAGCATAGAGGTAGTTAAAGAGCGCAGTCCGCGCATTTCCGATGTGTAAAAGTCCAGTCGGACTTGGTGCATAACGCACTCGAATCGCTTTTGTCAAAGTTCCATTCTCCTATTTGTATTTCGGGGAATCATTCCCACTCCGATTTTCAAACGTAATCATTATATCATACTCTGAGGGCATAATACGACTTTACAGTCTATATTTACGACAGGCGCTCTTCCAGCTGGAAGTCGATAGGAAGCCAGGCCAGTACATTCTCCATCTGCTTTTCCCAGTAATACCACTCATGCTTACCTGGACTGTGGCTGTATGTAATCTCCAAGCCTAAGTCTTGCAGGTTTTTTACTGCCTCCTGATTAGCCGCGTAGAGAAAATCCTCTTCGCCGCACCATGCCCAAAGCTTGGTCTTTTTATCAGACTGCTTGGCTATGCTCTCCAGCGAATGGGGGCTGCTGGTCCAGTCTTTATAGTCTCCAAAAACTCCTCGCCAATAGGCTGGTGTTGCCATCTCAGCATTATCTGGACGAGCATCAAGAAAACTCAAAGCGCCAGAAAGACTAGCCGCGTATGAAAAGCGGTTAGACTTGAGAGCCAGCTTAAAGGATCCGTATCCGCCCATGGAAAGACCAGCAATGAAATTCTTCTCCCGCTTATCTGACATATTTGGGAAAAAGCGCTTGAGCACCCGAGGCAGCTCCTCAGCGATGGCTTCGTAATAGTTAAAACCGTACTGAGTATCGGTGTACCAGCCGTTGCTGGTATTCGGCATGACAACAATCAGATTCGTCGAGCGAACCAGACGCTCAATATTTGAGCGCTTGAGCCAGCTATTGTGGTTACCGTTCATACCATGAAGCAGGTACAAAACAGGAATATCCTTATCGTCCGGCTTGTCCACACGAGCTGCGTCCGGATAGAGGACATTGACACCCCATTCCATCTCCAAAGCCTCAGAATAATACTCTATTTTCATCACTGCCATTCGCATTTCTCCTTCGTATCTTCCTGACAAGAAAAAGCCGAAGCCCGACTTTTCTTGTATTTGTGTTGAGATTTTTACCGCACTTCCATAACGACCGGCAAAATAGCTGGACGACGCTTGGTTTGGTCAAAGAGATATTTGGCCAGACTGTCACGGACAGCACCCTTCAGCTCGCCCCAGTCAAAGCTATCCTGCGCCAGATAGTCCTCCACGGTTTTATTGATAATGTCAGAGCTTTCACGCAAAATATCTCTGCTCTTCTTGACATAGACAAAGCCACGGGTGTGTACTTTAGCCTTGGAAATGATTTTCTTTTCCTTCCGGTTAACTGTGAGTGCCACGATGAAAATACCATCTTCAGATAAGACCTTGCGGTCGCGCAGGACAATATTGCCTACATCGCCAATCGCATTCCCATCAATCATGACATCTCCAGCTGATACTGCACCAGCAGGCACAAAATCACCATGGTCATATTCCATGATGCTGCCACGCTTAGGAATGAAGATATTTTCCGGCAGCATGCCAACTTCCATGGCAGCCTTGGCATGAGCATCCAAGCCGCGGTACTCACCCTGAATCGGGAAGAGGTACTTAGGCTGCAGCAGGTTAATCATGAGCTGCAAATCACGCGCATTTGCGTGACCCGAAACCCGCAGGTTTTGGGTAATCAGCTTGACAATGCCCCCTGCCTGATAAATCATATTTTCTACACGAGCTACGACCGCTTCCTTGGCAATAGACGGCGTCGTGACGATGTAAATCAAATCGCCTTCCTTGATTTCCACATAGCGGTGACGTCCGATCGACATCTTGCGCAGGCCATTGATAGGCTCACCCATCCGGCCAGTCTCCAAGATAATCAATTCATGATCTTCAAACTTAGACATTTCCTTGGGCTTGATCAAGAGGCGTTCGTCCACCAAGGACAGCTTCTTGAGGCGGATAGCCGTACGAACGATATTTTCAATATCAAAGCCTGTCAAAACTACTCGGCGGCCAGTCTCAGCAGCTGCATCAAAGACCTGCTGGATACGAGACAAGTTGCTGGCAACCGCCGCAACAATCACACGACCATCCCAGTCAGCAATTGTATCTTCGATTTCCTTGCCAACCTCGCTCTCACTAGCCACCTGAACACTACTGTCCGCATTGGCTGAATCACTGAGCAAGGCCAGAACACCTTCGCGGCCAATTTCAGCTAAACGACCAAAGTCTGTCGCGTAGGAGGGGCTTGCAGACTGGTCAAACTTGAAATCACCTGTATAAACGATGCTGCCTTTTCTGGTCTTGATGACAATTCCCAAACTCTCAGGAATCGAGTGGGTCGTCCGGAAGAAGGAAACCACGGTTTTGCCAAATTCAATCTCAGTATTTTCATCAATCACATGGAAATCATTGAACTTCTTAACTGCATCGTTATTTTTAACAAAAAGTTTGGCTAGCTCAATCGTCAACTCTGATCCAAAAACTGGCACCTTAGCATCTGCCAGAAGATTAGGCAGAGCACCAATCGCATCCGCGTGGCCGTGCGTCAGAAAGACACCCGCAATCCGCTCCTTGTTTTCAAACAAATAGTCCATGTTGGGAACGACATAATCCACACCCAACTGCTCATTTTCTGGGTACTTCAACCCAACATCCAATACAAAAATGGAATCATCCACCTCGGCAACGTAGAGGTTTTTACCATTTTCACGTACGCCACCCAAAGCAATCAGTTTAATATTGCTCTTGCTCATTTTTTCTCCTATTCAATTTTCAGAACCTCACTTTTATCAAAGATTCCTTATTTTATTACTAACGGTCCTTGGCTAGCCAAGTCGAATTACAGTCTTGCAAACCTAAGGTTCGCATATCTAACCTATTATAGCATTTTTTCAGCTTTTTTCAAAACAAAGAAAAATTGTTTTTCCATTGTCACTTAGAATGGAGCTATTTTTCTAACCACGAAAAAACACACCGACAGCAAAAAAAGAAACAGCCGCAAACTGTCCCTTTTTAGGGTTAGGCTTTGCCAGTCAGATTAAAACGGACAAAATAAACCATTATCGCAGCTGTAACCAAGAAAGCCAGCCCGACCGTTGCTAGAGCATGAGCAGAAAAGAACAGCAGGCTAGCTATCAAGCTTAGAATCGGAAGCGCTACCTCTATAAGCAGAAACCTCATTGAGAATCTACGTTCTAGCTTATTACAAGGAGTGTAGGGCAGAAGACAGACAGGAGGGAAATTTTCATTGCCGAAATGCTCGGAAAGCCCAATCAACTTCTACCCAAAAGTGATAATGTCCAGAAGAAACAGCCGCTCAATCAAATGAGGAAAATCGATGGGGCTGAGATCAGCCGAGACAAAACCGTGATTGGGATTACTGAGAAAGCCGGGCAGGATTTAGGTCGCCAAAATTCCAATCACTGCTACCCAAAGACCGATATGGCAAGGAAAGATCAGAGGCAGAAAGAGGCAGGCCGTACAAATGACATAGTCGGCTTCATAGTCAAACAGTTGGTGGCGGCATTTTTCTTTTTTCATATTCATACTCTTTCATAAATCCTAAAAACGATTCGCCCATATAGCCAAGCGCTGGTAGAAAAAGAGCCAGCAGTCTGCAAGAAAATTAAGGCCCAGCACAATGTAGAGGCCGCGAAGATTTTCCTTAGCATAGACCGCGCTAGCGTAAATCAGTTCCTGACCACCTAAGTGATAATTCAACAAGTCCATCTCTTCTAAATAAATAAGCTTACTCCAAAATTCACTGCCTAGATAAATTAACAGAATATAATTTGCTACTCTGATTACTGGATACAGATATGATGCCAAATAGTAATGTGCATGCTTTTGAAGATGCCAGCGTCTCAGCCATTCTCGTCTATCAAGCTGAGGTCCTGCAAGAATAAAAGTGAGGACGGCCGCTGTCTCTACAACATCTTTGAAGGGATAGAAGCTCCATTTGAGAATAGGCTCAAAAGAATCAATACCTGTAATCCCGTAGCTTTTAATCACTAAACTATCCAAGAATTGATAATTGAAGATAATGAATAACATTAAAAATAATATTAAAAACAAGAAAAAGAAATAACCTTTTTTCCACCTTAAAAATCTTTTATACTTCCGACTCCGCCGAATCATCTGCAGCTTGAAATTGGGATTATTCGGTATATTCTCCGCAATAGGCTCACCGCAGGCCGGGCAGATGACATAGTCGGCCTCATAGTCAAACAGCTGGTGCCGACATTTTTCTTTTTTCAGCTTCATTTTCTCTTTACCTTTCCAAAAACCCGAATATCAAGCTGTATGATATTCGGGTTTCTCACCTTTTATTGGCTCACTTGGTCTTGCAAATTGCTTATCACCAGTCAACACCATAGTATCGGAGCATCCGCTTGCTGACCCGCATGCCATTGTACTGAATCAGCGAAATCCAGCGGTATTTGTCAATCAAATCTTTAGACACCATTCTGCGACTGCTCCGCAAAGACAATCTGACTTGGCAAGACACCGCTCAAAGAGAAAAACAGAAGCAAAAGATACATTTGAACTTTTCTTATAATCGGCATAATCATACCCTCCTAATAATGAAAAGCAATGATGACACTTGAAAAACTGCTCCTACAATAACCTCCCTCCTAACTGCTAATTGTTTTCCAATCATCATTCCTAATATAAATATACAATGGAAACCCTTTCCTGTCAACGGTATCTTATACTTGCAAAGTACAAGAAAACAGCCCCCAGAGGGCTTTCACCCCAGATACACGGCATGCCAATCGTAGCAAAAAAACGACCTCTAGCTTTACTCGGCTAGAGGTCTGGTTTACTTCGCTGGTATGAGAGCAATCAGTTCATCCAAGGTGTAACTGAATAACAATTTTTTTGATTTATTGTTTTTATTATTTTTTATAAACTTTTAATTCCTTCAACCGCTAATGATTTTCTTTTTATCTTAGCATTGGAAATCTCTATAACATAATAAAGCACTATTGATTGAATTCTCGAAGTTTGAAAACCATCTAAAAGCTTCTACTTTCTATACTATCGTTACAATCAGGCAAGCTAAGCAGGCCTGTCTGACAATTCAACCAATATGTCAAGTAAAGCAACTACTTATGTATCACAAACAACTATACCAACAAAGTAAACTTAAAAGCGAATGAATTTGGTTTCCTTTCTTCCTATTTCCTTAACTCTATTATAGTACTCTATCTAGATTTTTGCAAGCGTTTACACATTAAAAATACAAAAATATTTTAAGATTTTCGAAAAAGTAGTTACACAAAGAAAAAAGGCTGTCAAACTAGATGCTGTTTTGTTATTCGATTAATAATTCAGTATGTGTTGCTTTTTCAATCCAGTAAGAATGTTAAGAGTCCTCTACTAAGAACTTTGATTCTAATCGTAATTTTTTATGTTAAAATAAATAGCGGTTATATACCTCTTCCAGTATTTTATTTGGAATATGACTTATTTCATTCATTGCTTCGCATGAATTTATAATTTAGAGGACTTTAATAAGGGGAATACTATTATGAGAAAAATTTTAAAAGAGGATAAACTTTATTCTTTAGCTGAATTTAGAGATAAGCTCTACGATGATTTAGATTTATCAAGAAGCGATTTAGCTACCTTGTTATGTGCAATGTTGATTGCATCTATTGGCTTAAACATGGATTCCACTCCAGTTATCATTGGGGCAATGTTGATTTCTCCATTGATGACACCTATTATTGGAATTGGTTTTTCATTAGCAATACTTGATATGAAACTACTCAGAAAGTCGTTTAAAATTCTTTCTATTCAAGTTTTGTTAAGCCTCTTAGCATCTACGATTTATTTTTTTATTTCTCCAATTTCTTATGCAAGTTCAGAAATTATTGCCAGAACTTCACCAACAATTTGGGATGTAGTTATAGCTTTTGTGGGTGGGGTAGCTGGAGTTATTGGAGCACGAAAAAAAGAAGCAAATAACATTGTACCTGGAGTTGCTATCGCAACAGCTCTTATGCCCCCAGTATGTACTGTCGGTTATGCTATAGCAACGGGAAACTTTGAGTTTATGTTAGGAGCATCCTACTTATTTTTCATTAACTGTAGTTTCATTATGCTTGCTACATACATAGGGACGAGCTTAACTATGGTGAAAAATCATTACATTAAACACAATCAAGAAGCCTATAAAATGCGAAAAATATTAATTCTAGTTTCGCTTATTCTTATTATTCCAAGTTTGGTTTCAGCGACTACCTTAGTGAGAGAGACCTTAATCAATGAATCTATAAATAAATACTTATCTGATCAGTTTAAAGACAACACAATCCTAAAAAAGAACTATGATAAAGAAGATAATACTCTAAAGTTAACTATTTCAGGAAACTATCTTTCAGATGAGGAATTGAAAGAAATCCTTAGTAAACAAAACGATTATGGCTTGAAAAATATTTCAATTCAAATTTCACAATTATCCAATGATCGATTGACCGAAAAAGACATAGTCGAGTATATTATTCAATATAAAAATGACCATGAACTTCAAAAAATTGATAAGGAAAAGGAGAAGAAAGAAACTCCAACTAAAAACAAGGAATAGGAACAATTTTCCTAGCCAAATACACAAAAAAGAGAGAACAGGATTAAATGTTCTCTCTTTTTAGTTACTATAGTTAACAAAGACTTTTTATAAGGAAAATCAACTATTGGTTTTATTTTTCGTCTTTTTTAACCATATTTTTAACGCCTTCGATTGCGCCTTCAACAGCATCTTTGGCATCTACTGCAACTTCTTTAACTTTAGAAACTACTTTTTCAGCAGCTCCTTCTTTTTCTGTTTTTTTATCACCAGTTAATTTGCCCAGGCCTTCTTTTACAGAACCTTTAGCTTGGTTGAATTTTTCTTCTGTAGACATAATTGATACCTCCGTTATTAGTTTCAAATTTTAAAGCAATGAAAGAATATAAGAATTCCTAATCTTGGTTAGAGAATTAACGAACGCGAGCTTTTTCATTTGATGCAGCGTCTTTAACAGCCTCTACACCATCGCCAACTTTTTCTTGAACAGCTGAGAAGCCACCGCTAATGCCAGATTTTGCTTTTTCGAATTGCTCTGAAGCAAATTCGCCTGTTGATTCAGCAACGTCTGTTACACGATCTTGTAGGCTTACTGAGTCAGCTTCGTGTTGTTCTTTCGTTTTAATATCAACAACATTGACATTTACTTCAACAACTTCCAAATCAGTCATCTTAGAAACTTCTTCTACAACAACTTTCTTGATTTCTTTGTATAAAGCAGGAACATTCTTTTGATATTCTGCAACAACATTCAAGTCAACAGCTACTTGTTCTTTACCAACTTCAACATTGACACCATGAGTGACATTGTCAGAGTTGACCAATTTATCTTTTATGTTAGAGAAGAAGCCGCCGTCAACAGCCAGCAAACCTGAAACTTTCTCTAAAGAGAGACCGATAATTTTTTGAATGACCTTATCATCATAAGTCAATTCACCTTTTACTTCGTGAGCTTCTTGAGCAACTTCTTTTTTAGCAACATCTTTAACATCTTTATTTGACATGTTAAACTCCTTTATTTTTATTTAAATATATTATTTTTTTGAATATAATATCCGATTCCTGCCCCTAGAGTAGCGCAAATCAAGACAAATAGAGTCTTAAAGAAGCCAAAGGATAGGATAAAACACGCTAGAATAATGCCTGCTAATCCAGACAAGATTGGATATTGATATTTTTTAAACCATTCCATTTTTTACTTCCTTACTTTACACGACTAGTAGTTTTTTTAGCCACTTCTTTTGGCTTGAAGTCTGAGACAGAGATTTTAAGCTTGACATTATGATTGATTCCGAAGAATTCTGTCAATCCAGACGCAATTTCTTCTTGAATCAACTGACTTCTCTTGATGATGTTTTCCGAAGGAACGATTGCCCCTTTAACGGAAACCATGCATTTGTTTTTACGGCTATTTACTGAAACTGTAGGATCTTTAATTAAACCGTGTTCTGTTAACAGACTACGAACAAACCCTTCAATTGCTGAATTTTTCAGCATCAGTTTCCCATCCGCATCAGCTAGCTGAATTTCCAAACGTCTCTTAGGATAAAAAGATATCACTAACATCAGTAGTAAGATTAAGCTTGCTAAAACCACAGTGCCCCAGAAAACATACCTAGAAAGATAGTAGCCCACAAAAGGAATCTGCTTCCAAGTGAATAATTTCCAACCGAAAATCTGGAGTCCCAGACCGCTGACTTTATGAAAGTCTAGCAAAACAGGAATCAAAATTGTCAAGATTAAAATACAGAAAATAAGGGAAAGTATTTTTCTTGATTTTGACATATTGAATCCTCACATCATTAAATTTTAAATTGTATTTTGAAAAGTAAAAGACAATTTATGCCTTTTTACCTACAAAAAATGATACAACAGCTACTACAATAACTGCACCAATGATAGAAGGAAGCAAGGCCATACCAGCCAAACTAGGACCCCAAGTTCCTAAAAGTGACTGACCGACAGCAGAACCAACTAAACCTGCAACAACGTTTGCAATAATGCCCATTGAGCCGCCTTTTTTGGTGATTGATCCAGCAATAAGACCAATAAGACCTCCAACAATAATAGACCAAAGCATATTGATTCTCCTTTCTAATTTTTTCTAAATCAAAATTATTTAATAATATTTTTTACTATTATTTTTTGATTAATATAATTATATAATTTCCCAACTTGAAAGCATAATAATTCGGCTTGGATTTCTTTCTGTATTTATGTATCATAGATACATAAAATTAATAATTCCTTTTTTTATAAGCTTTTATCAGTATTTTTAGATATATTTTTGAGTTGTTAAATGAGGTTAAATGCATAAAATATGGTATAATTGCCTGATAATAAAAACACTATATAAAGAAAGATAATATTTTAATGCGAGAATTACTATCTAAAAAGAGCCACAGGCAATTAGAACTACTAGAACTACTATTTAAAAACAAACGCTGGTTTCATATTTCTGAGCTGGCTGAACTATTGAATTGTACAGAACGTTCAGTAAAAGATGATTTATCCCATGTCAAGTCTGCGTTTCCTCAATTGATTTTTCACTCTTCCACTAATGGCATACGTATCATTAATACCGATGATAGTGATATAGAGATGGTCTATCACCATTTTTTTAAGCATTCAACCCATTTTTCAATTTTAGAATTCATCTTCTTTAACGAAGGATATGAAACTGAGAATATTTGTAAAGAGTTTTATATAAGCTCTTCTTCACTCTATCGTATAATCAGTCATATTAACAAAATCATAAAAAAACAATATAATTTTAAAATTAGTCTCAATCCTGCTCGGATTATTGGAGATGAGATTGATATCCGTTATTTTTTTGCACAATATTTTTCGGAAAAATATTATTTTCTTGAATGGCCCTTTACAGATTTTTCAGTAGAACCTTTATGTAAGCTGTTAGCACTGGTCTATAAAGAAACTGCATTTCCTGTCAATTTTGCAACTCAAAGAATGTTAAAATTGCTCCTGGTTACAAATTTATATAGAATAAAGTTTGGTCATTTCTTGGAAGTTGAGAAAGATTCTTTTAACAATCAATTGCTAGAATCTTTCATGCAGGCAGAAGGAATCGAAGACATTGTAGCGAGCTTTGATTCTGAATATCATATCTCTTTGAATAAAGAAGTGATAGGTCAACTATTTGTCTCCTATTTTCAAAAAATGTTTTTCATTGATGAAAATCTATTTATGAGCTGCGCAAAAACAGACAGCTATGTAAAAAATTCGTATCAATTATTAAGTGATTTAATTGATCAGATAGAAAGCAAATATAATCTAAAAATAGACAATAATGACAATCTTATTTGGCATTTGCATAATACAGCACATCTGCATCGTCAGGAACTATCTACAGAGTTTATTCTGTTTGATCAAAAAGGGAATACCATCAAGAACTTTCAAAATATTTTCCCTCAATTTGTTTCAGATATTAAAAAAGGGATTGAACATTACCTAGAGACTTTGGATATCCATAGCACACCAATGAAAGTCAACCACCTATCCTATACTTTTATCACTCACAGCAAACATTTAGTGCTGAATCTTTTACAAAATCAGCCTAAATTAAAAGTTTTAGTCATGAGTAATTTTGATCAGTATCATGCAAAATCAGTAGCAGAGACCCTTTCTTATTATTGCAGCAACAATTTTGAACTTGAGGTTTGGAATAAATTAGAACTATCAATCGATTCTTTAAAAGAATCACCTTACGATATCATCATTTCTAATTTTATTATTCCACCCATTGAGAATAAGAGACTGATCTATTCCAATAATATTAATACGGTCGCACTCATCTCCTTACTTAACGCAATGATGTTTATTCGATTAGATGAGTGATTTAGACTATTTTTAAGTATAAAAATAGCATAAAAATCTAGTTATCCGCATAAAAACTGGACTTATCACACTTT